>JAABQB010000100.1 GCA_011391695.1 Desulfobacteraceae bacterium
GCGTCGCGAATCTTGAGGAATGAGGCGTACATAAAAGTACGCCGCAATGACGAAAGATGAAGCGCAACGAAGAAATCGGACTTTTTACGAAGCCGTCAAAGTATTGTAAATTTCCGATTCCTGATATAGAAAACCGAAATGGATTTGTTTGAAATCGCAAAACTTGCCGGACTTGTTATCGGAGCATACCTGCTTGGTTCAGTTCCTTTCGGGCTTATTCTGACAAAAAGGTTCACTTCCGTAAACATACTGACGGAAGGAAGCGGAAATATAGGCGCAACCAATGTGAGGCGTGTAGCCGGGATAAAGCTTGGCATATTGACCCTTGCCGGAGATTTTTTAAAGGGAGTGTTTCCAGTATATCTTGCTGGAACCATAACCGGCTGTAAAACGGAATTCATTGAACTTTACATATCTGTTGTAGCAGTAGCTGTTTTTTTCGGGCATCTCTACCCGGTTTTTCTGAAATTTAAAAGCGGGGGGAAAGGAGTCGCAACCGCCGCAGGCGGGTTTCTTGTGATCTCGCCATGGGCTTTTCTTGCCACTGTTACAGTTTTTACGATAGTGACTTACAGTTACAGGCGGGTTTCCGCAGGTTCGCTTGCCGCTTCGGCTTTACTTCCTTTTGTTGTATGGTTTACAGGCCATTCCATTACTTACACATCCTGTGCCTTAATTATTTCGATATTTATCTTCTTCCGGCACAGAGAAAATATCAACAGACTCGTTTCGGGTACCGAACCCGTAATATAACTTTTCTCACACATCCTTCTCATCCGCCATCATTTTATATAATGCTTCAGAATAATGCGAAATATTGACATTGAAGTTATGAAAGATTAAAAGAAGACGGATCTCCGGAGGAAAATAAAATGTCACAGAAAAAAACAGGGAAAGGGACCGTCGGACTGGAAAATATAATTACCACGGCACGACGGGAAAGGGAGCTTCGTGAAAAGACTTACAGGGAGCGCGCGCTGAAGCTTTTCCCGCATGTTTGTGGTAAGTGCGGGCGCGAATTTACAGGCAGGAAGCTGAAAGAATTGACAGTTCATCACAGAGACCATAACCACGATAACAACCCTCCTGACGGGAGCAACTGGGAACTGTTGTGCAACTACTGCCATGACAATGAGCATTCACGGTATCTTGATGCGGAATGGTACGGCGCTGAAACACCGGGTGGTGAGCAGCAGGTTTCTTCTACCCATAAACCGTTCGAAGGACTTGAAGCCCTCCTTAAAGTCAAAAAGCCCCCTCTGACTTAACTAAATGAACCAGGGTTGCAAAAATAGGGAGATAAAAACATGATTTTTGATTCGATGGAAAGCTTCAGCAATTATTTGTGCCTTCATCCACATTTTAATAATGTTTATGATTTTATTAAAGGTCATAATATGCCTGATATAGCGGAAGGCAGACACGAAGTTAACGGTCATGGCGCTTTTGCCCTGGTGAAAGAATATGTTACAAAAGATATTTCAGAAACCTTTATTGAGTGCCACCGGAAATTCATAGATATCCAGATTCTGCTAAACGGCATGGAAAGAATAGGTATATGCAATAAAGCCGAATGCAAAGAATATTCTTATGATCCGGATAAGGATTTACAGAAGTTAGAGGGCGAATTGAATTTCATTAAAATGGACCTGAAATCTTTTGCAATATTTTTCCCCTCCGACGGACACATGCCGGAGCTTAAATACGGCGATTTGAAGGAAAAAGTTAAAAAAATTGTTTTCAAAGTTCCGATTTTAAGCTGATTTCGTTCTTGATGCTATTGATCCAATAAGGTCAAATTCATTATGAGTCGTTCATCGCTTACCGGTTATGCCTGGCTGTCGATTGCGGCCGCGATTGCCACGATAACATTGAAAAGCACTGCATACCTGCTTACCGGGTCTGTCGGCCTGCTCTCAGATGCGGCCGAATCATTTGTTAACCTGCTCGGGGCAAGTATAGCTCTGGCCATGCTGACAATAGCTGCCCGTCCGCCTGATGAAGATCACCTTTTCGGGCATGACAAGGCCGAATATTTTGCATGCGGCGCGGAAGGCGTACTGATTTTCATCGCCGCCGTCAGCATCGGGTTTGCGGCGGTTAACCGGCTTATAAATCCAAGGCCGATTGAACAGGCCTGGGCCGGTTTAGCAGTATCTGGAGCCGCAGCTCTGATAAATTTTCTTGTTGCCCG
Organism: Desulfobacteraceae bacterium; assembly: GCA_011391695.1. Lineage (GTDB taxonomy): Bacteria > Desulfobacterota > Desulfobacteria > Desulfobacterales > RPRI01 > RPRI01. Next base: position 2,195 of record JAABQB010000100.1, read on the forward strand.
CACCCTGCTTTCTGCCGGTAAGAAAAACAACTCCGTTACCCTTGAAGCCGACGCGCACCACCTTATGACCGATGTCTGGACTTCGATAGGTGTTATAGGCGGAGTGACAGCAGTAGCTCTTACCGGATGGCAATTCCTCGACCCGGTTATAGCTCTTTGCGTTGCCTGTTATATTGTATGGACAGGATACAGGCTTGCAAAGAATTCGGTGATTGGTTTAATGGATTCTGCTATGCCGGCGAACAAATGTAACGAAGTAACAACGGTTCTGGACAGATATAAAAGCAGGGGAATCCAGTTTCACGCGCTACGGACGAGGCAGTCAGGAGCCCGCTGTTTTGTATCGGTTCATGTGCTTGTCCCCGGCGCATGGACGGTGCAGCAGGGCCATGAACTGCTTGAGGAGCTGGAAGCCGACATCAGCAGTACGATGTCTTATGTTACCGTGTTTACTCATCTTGAGCCTATGGAAGATCCTGTCTCAGAACATGACATGGAACTGGACCGCCGCCGGAAATAGCAGGAATATGTTTAAGGATTATTTCAGCCAGAAAAGGCACTAAACGTGAAGAAGAAAATCACTCCTTTCTGTAGTCAAGCATCCGTTGGTTTTGACGGATATGCTTTGTTTCTTTCGGTAATAATGAACAAACCTACGCTATTCCGCCCTGTCAAAAAAACATTGACATGATATCATATTGTGTTATCATCTATCCATGAAGGGCAAACACAGGAAAACCCTCGAAGCCATATTTACCAACCCCGTCAACGGAAACATTCAATGGTCGAGCATAGAGGAGTTGTTCGTTGCCTTGGGATGTGTTGTTGTGGAGGGTTCCGGTTCTTCCGTTACTTTTGAGAAAAACGGAAGACGGGCATACTTCCATCGTCCTCATCCTCAAAAAGAGTCGTTGCGTTACAGGGTGACAGATGCCAGACATTTTCTTGAATCTATCGGAGTAAAGCCATGAGCGCCATGAAATACAAAGGATATGCAGCTCGTATCGAGTATGATGCCCATGACCGCATATTTGTAGGTCATCTGGTCGGTATACGTGACATTGTGGGGTTTCACGGAGCGTCTGTAGAAGAGCTTGAAACCGCATTCCATGAGGTAGTTGACAATTATCTTGCCGCTTGCACTAAACTTGGACAACGACCCAATAAACCGGTTTCCGGCAAGATATTGCTGCGAGTGCCGCCTGAAATTCATTCCGCAGCTATAATGGTGGCCGAAAGCGAGGGCAAAAGCCTTAACCAGTGGGCCGCTCATGTTTTGGCCGAGGCTGCGAACTGCAGTTGAACCAATATTTGCTGCCGGTTTGCGTTCGTTTTATAAGGTAGGTGCAGACTCAACACCCGCTTTTGTTGCTCCAAATCATGATAGAATTTTTGAAATTTGCTTCGTGAGAATAAGTTTTGAGTATAGCTTCCTGTTATCCACAAATCGTCAACCTCAATAAAAATGCTTGATTTCAAATGGAAAAACATCTGGCGGCAATTATTCTTCCCTTGACTTTATGATATTTATATAATAAAAT
>JAABQB010000101.1 GCA_011391695.1 Desulfobacteraceae bacterium
GGCTCGGAATTATCCACTCCCAGGTCTTCGGCGGGTTCAGCGGAAAGGCTGCTGCGGATAGAATAGTCGACTCGAAGAGCGACATCCTGATAACGATGGACGCGTATTTCCGGGGCGGGCAGCTCCTTGATCACAAGGAAAAGGCGGATATTGCCGTTGAAGAAGCTGCAAAAGAGGGCAGTAATGTAAAGAAGGTCCTGGTATGGCAGCGCTATCCCGGAAAATACTCAGCAAAGACCCCTATGGTCGAAGGCCGCGACTTCTTCGTAAACGATCTGCTGAAGAAATTTTACGGCGCCAGGGTCGAGCCCGTGCAGATGCCTGCCGAAGCCCCGCTCTTCCTCATGTACACCAGCGGCACGACAGGAAAGCCCAAAGGATGCCAGCACAGCACCGGCGGGTATCTCGCCTACGTTACCGGCACATCCAAATATGTCCAGGACATTCATCCGACGGACGTTTACTGGTGCATGGCTGATATCGGGTGGATCACGGGCCATTCCTACATCGTCTATGGACCTTTGGCGCTGGCTGCATCCAGTGTAATTTTCGAAGGCATTCCAACTTATCCGGATGCCGGCAGAGCCTGGAGGATCGCACAGGATCTCGACGTGAACATCTTTCATACAGCGCCTACCACAATCAGGGGCTTAAGAAAGGTCGGTCCTGACGAACCGAAGAAATACAACTATCACTTCAAGCATATGACCACGGTGGGTGAGCCGATTGAGCCGGAAGTCTGGAAATGGTATTATAAAGAAGTCGGCAAGGGCGAGGCGGCAATTGTTGATACATGGTGGCAGACGGAAAACGGCGGTTTCCTCTGCAGCACACTGCCTGCCATCAAGCCGATGAAGCCCGGCAGCGCTGGTCCCGGTATGCCCGGTATTCATCCCATTATTTATGATAATGACGGAAAAGTGATTCCCCAGGGAGCAGGACAAGCCGGCAATATATGCATCCAGAATCCGTGGCCCGGCATGTTCCAGACGATATGGGGAGACCGTGATCGATTCGTGAAGACCTATTTCGAACGGTACTGCAAAAACCCGAAAAGCAAAGATTGGCGGGATTGGCCCTACCTTGCCGGCGATGCCGCAGTGCAGGCCGAGGACGGCTATTATAGAATTCTCGGCAGAATCGACGACGTAATCAATGTATCCGGTCACAGGCTGGGCACAAAGGAGCTTGAATCTGCCGCCCTTACTGTTGTCGAAGTGGCGGAAGCTGCTGTTGTTCCCGTCAAAGATGAAATTAAAGGTGTAGTTCCCGATCTATACGTAGCTTTGAAACCCGGGTTCAAAGCGAGCGTTGAAATTGAGAAGAAGATTGTAAATGCCCTTGTAAAGGAGATCGGACCCATAGCAAAACCGAGAAAGGTCTGGATTGTTCCCGATATGCCGAAAACCCGTTCGGGAAAAATCATGCGGCGCGTGCTCGGGGCGATATCAAATAAAGGTGATGTCGGGGATGTCATGACGCTTGCGAATCCCGAGGTAGTCGAAGAGATCACTAAAATGGTTCAGAAATAGAATTATTTACGAAAAAGATCATTTTTCAATATCAAGGCAGGGCATGTTAAACATGCCCTGCCATCCCATTCAGGCTATTCTTACATCTTCAATCGTTTCGGGCTGTAAGCCTTTATTGTTTTTGTGTAAAAAGGATGTATATGCCGCCAAAAATACTGATTGCAGATGATGAACAGAGTATCGTTGTCCCGTTAGAATTTCTTATGCAGCAAAAAGGCTATCAGATTATGGCTGCATATAACGGGGAAGAGGCTATCGAAAAAATCATATCTTTCAACCCGGATCTAATTCTTCTTGACATCATGCTTCCGATAATAGATGGTTTTGAAGTCTGCCAGATGATAAGAAGCAATCCCAACTGGAAAGACATAAAGATTATTTTTGTATCCGCCATGGGGCGTGAGGTGGATATAGCAAAAGGCCTGGCGCTTGGCGCCGATGCATATATTACAAAGCCTTTCGCCAATGCAGAAATAATACAGAAAGTCAGGGAAATCCTGGGTCTTTAACTAATGGAATCCATTAATAAATTCTGGTGGTATGTTGCTGCTGCTTTTGCAATAATAGGCATAGCTCTGTTAAGTTTCGGCTGGCTCTTCTGGCAGCAGCTTGCGCCTTCCGAAAAGATAATCCTTGAAAGCATTTCCGGAAAGAATTTTTTTTATATTTTCAGCTTCATATTTTTTCTGTTCGTCTTTTTGATATTTATTCTTGACGGGATTCTCCATGTCTATATTCTTCCTTCAAAACAACTAATTGGTGAAACTCATATCATAAATTCGGTCAATCCTTCCCACCGTATAAAGATGGAAGGGAGCAGCGATATAATCGGCCTTGCGGAAGCTATAAACGAAGGCGCGGAACGCTACGAAAACCTCCAGCGAAATGTTGACGAGATGATCCATTTCGCAAGAACGGAATCTGAAAAAGAGAGAAATATTCTTGCCGCAGTCATGTCTGAATTATCTGAAGGAATTCTGATATGCAATTCCGACGGACAGATCATATTATACAACAAAAGAGCAAAACAAATGCTTGAAGGCGGATCGGATGGAAAATCGGAACCGAATATTCAAAACGGCATTGTCGGAATAGGGCGCTCTGTCTTCGGTATTATCGAAAAAAAACTTCTGGTTCACGCTCTTGATGAAATAGCGGCAGGATTAAAAGAAGAGAATAAGAACGTTTCATCATTTATAACCGTAAGCCGTGAAGAGAAGCTGCTTCGCGCCGAAGCAGTGCCGGTATTGAATCATCTTAAACAATCTACGGGGTTTATACTGATACTCGAAGATATCACCGAACAGCTTGAAAATGAGAGCCGTTTTGATTCCCTTCTTCTTTCCTTCACAAGAGGCGTAAGGGCTTCCATTGCCGGAATAAGATCGGCAATAGAGATCGTGCTCGAATATCCTGATATAAAAAAGGAACGACTTGATAAGTTTACAAGGATTATTCACCAGGAATCAATAACTCTCGGCAATATGATTGATGAAACTTTTTTCAATTATTCCTGCCGCTTTAACAGCATGTGGCCGCTTGTGAAGATGTCGGCGGGAGATCTCGTTGAAACGGTCAGAAAGAAAGCTGAAGAAACAACGGGAGTGATTATTCACTATGTTGAATCTGATCTTCCCTGCTGGATTAAAGTCGATACCTATTCGATGATAACGGCTTTCCTGTTTTTACTGGAGGAGCTGAAAAATGAAACAGGACAGAAGGAATTCAGTTGTAATATTGAGCTCAAAAACAAGTTCGTGATGATAAATATTATATGGGAAGGCAATCCTCTGAAAATAGAAGCTTTCAGGGTGCTGGATAAGAAGATAATCAGAATTGAAAAAGATGGTAAACCTCTTACTTTAAAAGAGATAATGAAACACCATGAAGCTGAAGCCTTCTCTTTTATCGACAGAAATGC
>JAABQB010000102.1 GCA_011391695.1 Desulfobacteraceae bacterium
TGCATGACCCACCCATTCCAAGTTTCATTGAAAAAATCGACGCCAAAGAGTGTGAGCCCTGCAAGAACCGCATTCCAGTTGCCGCTGGAACGGGCCAGCTTGATTTCTTTTACATAAATATAGAAAACAATTAAAAGCAGCGGTATGATATACCATTTAATCATTGAAAGGTCTCTCAGGCCGTCTAATGCCTGAACAGTTGCTTCGGTCATGGACACCTCCTGTTTGCTTGATATAATTAGTTGCCATCCGGAAATGGCCCTTTTGTGCGATCTCGGCGTCTAATCTGCGGGATTCCATGTGCGGCATACAGAGCGTACGCCTCCGCGCAATCCCCGCAAAATAATGGCGAACTTGGGGATACCCATAATGCTTGGGATATCCCCATATTCCAACGGCTTCCTTTACAGGCCTTTCTTCTCAAACCATCTGAAAGTGAGCAGACCGATGACGATAAAAAGAATAATGATTATCCAGTGGTTTACTCCCAGTATTTGCGGAATAGTAATTTTCCCATAATCTCCCCACTGTAAAACCGAATTCTTAAGCGCAGGGTAGAATTCCGCAAATATTCCCGCTCCGACAAGCATACCAAGAATACCCCATATTGCATCCCATCTGCCTTCGCCGAGAGCGCACATTTGTGTCCCCGGGCAATAACCGAGCAGTCCCCAACCAATACCGAAAATCAGGCCACCTATAATATTACCGCCAAGAATCGTTGATTTTATCGAAAGCTTTGCCAGACCGAGGTCTTTTAAGAGATAGACCCCCACCATTGCTACAATGATTGTGGTAAGCATGAATTTTACAATGGTCATATCGGTGAGGCGCAATGCACCCATCTGTTTGTCGTAACGAATTACCCTCCCTTTCTGAAGGAGGAAGCCGAATATAATTCCCGTTGCAAGCCCATATATAAGATCACTCATTTATGGCACCTCCCTGATAAAGAATCCTTGCGATGATTATCCCACCAATAAAAAAACATATCAATGAGACATACCCGCTAACTGCCAACTGGAGCGAACCGCTCAGTCCATGACCGCTCGGTCAGCCATCGGCAAGACGTGCCCCAAACATAGCAATTGCGCCGCCTATAAAGGAAACAATTGCTCTCTTTGACTTACCCGTGCCGAAACGCCTTTCCCACATTGGAGGAACTGCTTGGAGTCTGAAAGAATTTGATGTTGTGGAAGCAATGAGTGCACCAAAAAAAATACCAACAACAAAGAGAAACTGCCAATCTATCTTAGGAATCTCCTTCTTGAAATACTCTATTGCGGCAAACCTTTCAGGACTAAAAAGCATTTCGATAAATCCCGCTGAGCGGACGAAAGTTGTTGACGCCCCCACATATTTGCCGGTAAACCATACCGAGAACACAAGGAGCAAACCAGTAAGAGCCCCGGCTATGTAAGGATTCCATCCATTGTTTTCCTGTTTTAAACCCATTTATATTATCCTCCTTTCATGATTATATTCTGTGGCGCCATGACGCGTAGTCACGGAAATAAAGTTGCCTCATGTGTAACAATATATTGATGATTCGTGAATTTTAGCCGGGTTGAGCTGTTTCTTTCGATTTAACAAAATAAAAACCCCACTCATGTATTAGAAACCAGTTTTCATAAATAGGCATACATGTTTTCCTATCGACTGTTTAAAGGGGTTAAAACTATTTTAAGATTGTCAAAATTATTTTGGATTATATCACAATTTCCACTTGTAATCAGCAAGTATTTCTAATTGATACTGATTATTAACGAGAAGGTGAATTCAACTCGAAGTGCACCATTTTAAGATAACCGTAAGACACAACAGGGGATCTGGTAGGGGGGGAATAGGGGACGTTCATCAATATATAAGTTGACAGCGGGATTGAAGGCTGATAAGTGGTGAATATGCCGAGAAAATCCAGGATAGATGCCGCAGGCGCAGTTCACCATGTGATCGCGCGGGGAATAAACAAAGCCGATATATTTTTCGACGATGCGGATTACAAAAGCTTTTTAAACAGGTTAGACTCTGTATTAACCAGGACAAAAACAGCCTGTTATGCATGGGCATTGATGTCGAATCATTTCCATCTGCTGCTCCGTACAGGGAACACACCGGTCTCTACTGTCATGAGCAGGCTGCTCACCGGTTATGCCGTCAACTTCAACCGGAAGCACAAACGCTTCGGTCATCTTTTCCAGAACAGGTATAAATCGATTCTGTGTCAGGAAGATCTCTATTTAAAAGAACTGGTGCGCTATATTCATCTGAATCCGCTGCGTGCAGGTATGGTTCCGGATTACCGGTCATTGGGCCGTTATCATTATTGCGGCCACGGGGTCATACTGGGTCATTTTAAAAATGACTGGCAGGATACGGAATACGTATTGAACCTGTTTGGCAAGAATACAAGGTCAGGCAGGAGAGGTTATTCTGAATTTGTCCGGAAAGCTGCTGATCAGGGCAAGCGACCAGAGCTTGCAGGAGGAGGTCTTTTACGAAGCCAGGGAGGATGGACAGGCGTTAAGGCTCTCAGAAAAAGCGGAGATTATCAGAAAGGCGATGAGAGGATATTGGGAGACGGCGACTTTGTGATGTCTGTATTATCCAGGGCGAATGAGTCAATGGCCCGCAAATATAATCTTAAAGCCAAGGGATATGATTTAAAAGATTTGATTGAGAGAGTAGCCGAGGTTTCGGGGATAACATCCGATGAGATTATCCGTGCCGGAAGAAAACGCAATATATCCGGCGCGCGGGATCTGCTCTGCTACTGGGCTGTCGAATATCTGAATGTCAGGCAGCGGGAGCTGGCCGGGTTATTGAATATAACTCAATCGGCTGTCAGCATGGCGGCCGGGCGGGGCCGAATACTGGCAGAAGAACTGGAATTGAATCTCGAAATCTAAACAACTTATATTTTGATGAACGTCCCCTAAATACGCTCGTGAAGGACCTCAAAAAAAGTGGAAAAGGTGAGATTAAAGGAGTAAAATACTTTCACGATAAAACAGCAAATGGCCGACACTGTGAACGATAAAAGGATTATTAAAAATGACTTTGCTTTCAACACTTGAAGTATTTTCAGATTATATCTGACCCTGGTGTTATTTCATTACCGGGCGTATTGAACAGTTGAAAAGAGAATATGAAATAGCCATCCGGTGGCGGGCTTTTCCTCTTCATCCTGATACACCGGAAGAGGGACTTATGCTTGAGCAGTTGTTTGCCGATTCTCCGGTAGATGTAAAGAAAATGATGAGCAAGTTGCATAAAACAGCGGATGATCTGGGACTGCCTTTCGGAGAACGGGAAAAAACATATAACAGCCGTATGTCACAGGAATTGGGAGTATGGGCTGAATCAAAA
>JAABQB010000103.1 GCA_011391695.1 Desulfobacteraceae bacterium
TCAATCTCTGCGCAGGAAGACGCCTGCGAATCCGGATAAAGTTCGGATACTTGGTCTTCAGCGGACATACCGGGCTTTGAGATCAAAATCCGGACGATTTTAGGATTGTCATTCAGGTCGATCCAGATGACCCCCACAGACCCGAAAGGAGTCGGCTTTATAATTTTTCTATTAAGATATCGAATAATGTACAGATCGTTCCCAGATCCCTCCCGGACTGCGAAAATCGGGGATTCCCGATTCTGTGCTGACCCCCGCACCGGTGAAAGCCACTACCCCGCTTTCGCGTTCCAGCAAATCTGCGGCGCGTTTAATTAAATCTTCCATATTGCAAGCCCACCTTTTTACATGGCTTCCGGCAGAGGAACAGGCAGGGTGAATTTGAAAGAGATCCATTCACCTTCTCTCGACTCTGCGCGTACGCTTCCACCATGTTTCTCAATGATCTCCTTCGTGATGAACAAACCCAGACCTGTACTTCTCGTGGTGTCTTTATCCCTGTGCAGCCGCACGAACTTGTTAAATAGCTGCGCAAGTTTATCCGGGGCAAGCCCGTCCCCGTCGTTCCATACCTCGAAGGTATAGTTTTCACCGCTTTTCGTGCACCCGAGCCGTATTGTGCCGCCCTCGCGACCGTACTTGACTGCATTGTCTATGAAATTTTTGTACACGATCCGGAGAAGTTCCCTGTCTCCCGACACTTTCAGATGTCCGGGCAGATGGTTCTCAATGCGCATGCTCCTGCTGGCGATGAACGGTTGAAGATCTTTGAGCACAGGATCCACCACCTGATCGGGAAGATCAAGGGGCTGCGCCTGAATCATAAGTTCACCCTTTTCGATTCTTGCAAGATCAAGATAATTGCGGGTCATCTTCACAGCAGTGTCTATACTGTTTGTGATACCGCCCACAAGGGCAGCCTGCTGTTCGGTCAGGGTTCCCACAAGGCCGAGATTCAGTGCACGCGCGGAAGTATATATGACACCGAGCGTGTTCTTGAGTTCATGGGAGACGAACCCGAGCATATCCATGTAATTCCTGTTGAGTTTCTGAAGAGAGGCGTTCATGTGTTCAAGCTCGGTGTTGGCAGCTCTCAGCCGCTCGTCGCGGTCCCGCAGGCTGCCCGTCATTATATTGAAGGCTCTGGTCAGATCTCTGATTTCGTCATTGCTTGAAGGTTCTTCCACGTTAAGAGAGAGGTTCCCGGCTGCGACTTTTTCAGCTGCATCGGCCAGACGGCTCATGGACCCGCTAAGTCGTTGCGAAAAAATGAGACCTACCGCCAGCACGATGATTCCGGCAACAACAGAAAGTAAACCGTACAGCCGCCAAAGCTCCCATTTGAGATCATCATACTTTTCCGCCAGAACCCCCACATATAGAATCCCGATCACCTTGCCTTCAATATCATGAATCGGATCATAGGCGCTCAGGTACCAGTCCCGCACCACGAAGGCCCTGTCATACCAGTTGAGGTTATTTTCGAGAACTTTGTCATAGACATCGGTACTTACCCTTGTGCCTATAGCCTTATTCCCATTGGGAAGGGTGACATTGGTTGCAATCCTGGTGTCCCATTGGAAGATGGTCATCGTACCAAGGTGACGGCCTTCGTACATCTTGTCTTCAAACACTATGGATCTGATCTTGTCCACCAGGGTATGATTCCGATTCAGGAGTACCCCGGCATAAATGGCCCCCACAACTGTTCCTTTTTCATTTGTCACAGGGGCGGCTGCAACAAGAGCCATCCCCGAATCCTCGGAGGTTTTGGCCCGCGGTTTGGCCTTGGGTGTTGGCTCAAAAACCATGAAGGCCTGCTCCAGCAGGTTGCCGCCTTCAGCTTTAAGGCGTGCCGGGGGAAGTATTGAAAAGCCCTTTATTGCCTTACCCTTGAGGGCTTCACTTACAAAAGGGTCGTTTGCCAGGTAGTCGCCCGTGGCGTAGGGTTCGAGAGTCCGAAGAATAACCTTTCCCTTGCTGTCAGTGAGCGACAGGAAATCGAAACCGAACATCCTCCGGGCCTCTTCCAGCCGGATACGGGAATCGGGAGCAAGGAGATTGTTATAGGCGCTTTCCACCCGTTTTCCGGTGCCGAGGACACTCACAAACATGTGCAGTCTGCCGAGCTCGCCATCTATAACGCTCCAGGCCGATTCCAGGTCAAGGCTCACCCGGCGTTGTGCTTCGTTAAGTATATTGCGGTTGATGAGCCATGCTCCCAACACGGCACCAAGCAGCCCGAAGAGGACTATTACGAGAACAAAATTGAGAAACACCCGCAAATTAAGCTTCATTCGCATCGGGTAAAACTCCATACCTCGCAATCGGAGGTTGTTGTCACCATTTTATATCGACTCGGATTTCAGATGAAATCTGTTTATAAAGATACCAACTGCATGTCAATAATATTATGGCACAGATATCCTGCTGACAATGGCGAGGGGTTAATCGAGCATATTTCAACTTCCAATATTTCTTCTGAAAATCTGTTTGTTTCCTCCTATGAAATACAACGGCTATTTCGGGTCCGTTCATTACAACGATGATGATAAGGTTTTCTACGGGAAATTGGAGTTCATTCGCGCCTTGGTCAGCTATGAGGGAACGGACGTTGTTTCACTGCGAGCGGCTTTCGAGGTAGCCGTTGACGATTATCTTGAATTCTGCAAAGAAACAGGCAAGCAACCTGAAAAACCTTTCAAGGGCTCATTCAATCTTCGCCTTGATTCAGAGCTCTACAAGCGCCTTGTAAGCAATGCCATGAGTGAGGGGAAGACCTTAAACACCTTCGTCAAGGACATTCTGCAACGGACCGTTTTCGAGACACACGCCTGAAGCAGCGTTGTACGGGTCTCTTCAATCCGCCTCACGCCTTCCGCCTTAACTATTGGCTTTTTGATGAATAAGTTTAAAAGTTAAGGACCCTATAATTTCCTTATTTTTTAAACTTAAGTTTAATGGTTAAGACATCGGTGGCGTCGAGATTTCCGGAAATACCGATATCCAGGAACAGATCGAGTGTCTCTATCTGATTCAAATTGAGAAGCATTGCTGCATCCCGAAGGGTAACCTTCCCCTGCTTGTACAAATTCCCGACATACGACTCATAACCGATGCGAACCAGCTTCCGCATGGCCGTGGATGGCTCGATCTTCTCCTCTTTCCCAACAAGCTGCAATGCAGACATCATGTCATCGGGGATCCTGATTGATAGCGTCTTCATGACGACCTCCATGTATCCAGCGTCCACTTCACGGTATGATATTCGTCACTGCTGATGAAAGGGCGTAACAATTTAAGT
>JAABQB010000104.1 GCA_011391695.1 Desulfobacteraceae bacterium
TGCAACATAAAATACATTGTGAAAACATGTGGTTAAATTGTCTATTGATCAATGCGTTGTTTTGCACTGCATTTTTTATCTTCTTTATTTGTAAGCGCCAAGGCAACCCCATCTTTTTTCCCGGGCACGGCTGTGTCATAATGAGGCAACCTTAAATGAACAAGGAGGATGCCCATGACAAAGTTACCGAACATCCAGAACAGTCAGTCCAGTACCCCGCGACATTGGAAAGCACACGTGGAGGCATTGCGGCAGAGTGGATTAACCAGAGCCGAATACTGCAGACAGCAAAAGCTCTCCTATCATGCTCTGACCTATTGGCAACGTAAACTATCCGCTCAACCGAGCAGCAAGGGGAAAACCCTTGTGCCGGTCCCCTTCAAATCTCTGATGTGTCTGAACACCGTCCAGTCAGAGCGCGCCGCTTTGAGGGTTATTTTGTCGAATAAGATCGCCGTTGAAATCGGCGACAACTTTTCTGCTGCGACATTGACCAGGCTGCTGGCAACCCTGGAGCACCAATAATGTTTTCTCCTGCCAATCCTGCTCAAGTTTATATCGCCACCGGCGTGACCGACATGCGTAAATCAATCAACGGTCTGTCGATTCTGGTTGCCGATCAACTGGAACTTGATCCATTATCAGGCCATCTGTTTGCTTTCTGTAACCGGAAGCGCGATATGGTCAAAATTTTATATTGGGATTGTAACGGATTCTGCCTCTGGCATAAAAGGCTGGAAAAAGATCGGTTCCAATGGCCGGAGACAGAGGCGGGTGTACTTGACATTCATGGCCGAGAACTGGCTTGGTTGCTGGATGGTTTAACCTTGGATCAACGCGATGCTCATCAACAAATATCATACACTTCCGTGATATAAAAAACCATTTAAACATTGCAAAAACAGCACGTTAAAGTATAGTAGGATGTATGAAAGTTACTGCCGCCACATTGCCTGATGACCCCACCCAGCTTAAACAACTGTTGGTTGATTTTCAGGATCATTATGACAAGGAAACGGGTATTCTGCTGGAGCAGATACGGCATCTTCGAGCGCAACTGTTTGGTCGCAAAAGTGAAAAGGTGCCGTATGATGACGGGCCGCAGCCACTGCCGTTATTTGACATGCCGGAACCGACCGATAATGATCAAGATGAGGACGAAGAAGAGATCGAGGTCCCTGCGCATAAACGAAAAAAACGTGGGAGAAAGGCACTTCCCGAAGATCTTCCCAGAATCGAACGTATTCACGATATTGCCGACGCGGATAAAATCTGCAGTTGTGGCTGCGAATTAAGCCGGATTGGCGAGGAAGTCTCCGAGCAACTTGACATCATTCCCGCCCAAATTCGAGTAATCCGCAATATCCGCCCGAAGTATGCCTGCAAAAACTGTGAAGGTTTGCAAGATGCCGGCCCATCGGTGAAAATCGCCCCGGTCCATCCGCAGATTATACCCAAGTCAATTGTCAGTTCCGGTCTGCTCGCCCATATCCTGACCGCCAAGTTTATTGACCATACCCCTTTTTACCGGCAGGAAAAGCAATTTGTCCGGTTGGGCGTGAAAATATCAAGAACCTCGATGTGCAACTGGGCCATGCAGGCGGCAGCTGCTTGTCAACCACTGCTCAACCTGCTCCAGGATGAAGTCCTTTCCGGTTTTTATGTCAATATTGATGAAACGCCCCTGCAGGTATTGAACGAACCCGGCCGGAATCCTACCTCAAAGTCCTATATGTGGATTTTCCGACGCGGAGATCCCGACAAACCGGTTCTTATTTATCAGTACCATCAGACGAGAAGTGGTGATGTTGTCAGGGAATTCCTGCGTGACTTTCAGGGATACGTGCAGACAGACGGGTATGCCGCTTATGACTTTCTCGATGACCAGGAAGGAATCTTTCATATCGGTTGCTGGGCACATTCCCGTAGAAAATTTATGGATGTCATCAAAGCACAGGGGAAGAACCGAAAAACAGGGAGCGCCGATAAGGCACTCAGCTATATCAAAAAACTGTATAAACTGGAAAAAGAGGCTTGTGCAAAGGACCTCTCCCCGGCGGAGATTTATCAACTCCGGCAGGATGAGGCCAAACCTCTTCTCGATGACTTTTATAAATGGTTATTGATGAGAAAGTCGCAAACCCCGCCAAAAGGGTTACTGGGCAAGGCAATTTCCTATACACTGAATCAGTGGCATCGGCTGATCGGATATATAGGGGATGGCCATCTTACGCCGGACAACAACATGGCCGAAAACAGCATCCGACCCTTCGTGATCGGCCGAAAAAACTGGTTATTCGCCGGAACTCCAGACGGTGCTGCCGCAAGTGCCCTGCTGTACAGTCTGATTGAAACTGCGAAGATGAATAGTCTGGAGCCTTATGCATATCTTCGTTATATCTTCGACAAGTTGCCGACGGCAATTTCTCTAGAGGACTATGAAGCTATGCTGCCGTGGAATATTACACCGCAGCAGTTAGACCTACCAGGGCTTCTCGAGTGTGGTTGATTACGCGCTTACATTTCTTAAAACGGGAAGGAGCCTCACATACCTCTAAGTTCGTACAATTGTTGCTACTGTGAATAAAATTTTACACGCAAGTTTTAGAGCTGCCGTATCACATGAATTGGTACAAACAACCGCATCGGGTTATCTGAAAAGGCGTGGAACACATCGAAACGATTATAGAAAGTCAAAGCATCTTCATCAAGGACATCAAGAACCACACCAATTGAGGAAAGCCCTCTCTCTTTAAGAGTAACCGCTTGGCGAAGGGCCGTTACCAATGTTTTTGTGCCAAGCCCTTTCTTTTGATATTTTTCAGAGACAGCAAGGCGAGCAAGCAGATGATGCACTTGTAACTTTAACACATGTGCGGCGGATTGCCGCATATAATTTTCGCACGATGGAGGGGGTTCTCGATCGGGTCAGAGGGCGTGCCCCATGGCAGGGCCAACTACCCTGCGAGATTTCAAAGAATTTCCAATTCATATGATGTATTCTTGCCGCCCGTCCCTTTTAGTGCTAAAATAGCCGATATTCTTTCATGATATTTGCTTTTGATTTATTCATACACGGGAACCACATGACCACGAACACCGACATCCTGCAGAACATACCACAAGGCAAGCCGGTCCGAATTTTCCTGCCGCTGCTCAACCGACCGGACAGTGTCCGCACCCAGGGCTTGTACCAGAAAACCGAGCCACCGAAATTTTCTCTTTTGTTCAA
>JAABQB010000105.1 GCA_011391695.1 Desulfobacteraceae bacterium
CACTGTTATCGACGGACTCGTAAGAAGTTATTCTCACACAAAGATCACAGAGGACACAAAGAAAAAACTGAATGTTTTCTATGGGCATTTCTTGGTGCCTTTGTGTCTTCGTGTGAAAAATTGACTTTTTATGAAGCCGTCCTTATTTGCTTAAAAGCTTTTTGAGCTCCGAAACAAAATCATTCACATCCTTGAATTCCCTGTAAACAGATGCAAATCTGACATATGCCACATCATCTATTTCGTGGAGCTTTGCCATTATCTTTTCGCCAATTACGTGTGCCGGTATCTCTTTCTCTCCTGTTTCCCTGAGGTCACGCTCAAGTTCATCAAGAAAATCTTCAATAACATTCATGCTTATATTACGTTTTTCGCAGGCTTTCTGAATTCCCGAACGCACCTTGTCTTTTGAAAAGACTTCTCTCCGGCCGTCCTTTTTTATAATCATAACGGGGATATCTTCAATCTGTTCGTATGTCGTGAACCGCCTGTCGCATCCTATACATTCTCTGCGTCTCCGAATCACGTTTCCATCCTTGCTCAATCTTGAATCAATGACCTTGTTGTCAACTTCCCCGCAAAAAGGGCACTTCATAATGAGCCTCCTTGTCAGACCTTATTTATACCTATTTTTGTTACTTCAATACCTGCTTCATCAAGCATCTCGGATGAAATGCTGTCTGCATATCCGTCAAGATAATATATTTTTATTATGCCGGCATTTATTATCATCTTGGCACAAATTGAACATGGAAGATTCGTGCAATATAAAGAGGCGCCCCGTATGGAAACCCCGTGAAAAGCAGCCTGAATAATAGCGTTCTGCTCGGCATGAATTCCTCTGCAGAGCTCGTGCCTTTCACCTGAAGCCACATTCATTTTTTCACGAAGACAGCCTATTTCAAGACAATGCTTTAACCCCGAAGGAGCCCCGTTATAGCCGGTAGAAAGGATCCTCTTGTCTTTGACTATAGAAGCGCCCACAGAGCGCCTTAGACAAGTAGACCTTTTTGCAACAAGGGCGGTGATATCCATAAAATATTCATCCCATGACGGGCGGCCGCATTTATCTGACATAATGTTTTATCTGCTCTCTAATCAGTATTTTTCACACGAAGTCACTAAGACACGAAGAAAGACTTATTGAAAACATTCAGGTTTTTCTTTGTGTCCTCCGTGATCTTTGTGTGAGAACAACTTCCAACGAACACATCAAGATTTATTCTTGTACATTGGAAAAGCTTCACAAAGCTCGCGAACCTTATCTCTTGCCCTGTTAATTACGGCATCATCTTTATGGTTTTTCAGAACATCAACAATAAGTTCCGCAACTATTTCCATCTCGGGGTCCTTCATCCCCCTTGTCGTAAGAGAAGGAGTACCTATTCTGATCCCGCTTGTAACAAACGGTTTCAAAGTTTCAAAGGGTATGGAATTCTTGTTGACAGTTATTCCTGCCCGCTCAAGAACATTTTCAGCATCTTTTCCTGTGATATTTAAAGTTCTTAAGTCGGCAAGTATCATGTGATTATCCGTACCGCCGGATACAAGATTTATACCGGCCTTCATCAAATGCCCGGCAAGGAGTTTTGCATTTTTGACCGTGCCGACCTGATATGCTTTGAAAGATTCAGATAATGCTTCCTTGAAACATACAGCCTTGGCAGCAATTACATGCATAAGGGGACCGCCCTGAATTCCCGGAAAAATCTCCTTGTTTAATTTCTCTCCGAATTGCGCTCTGGCAAGTATAAGGCCTCCCCTCGGCCCCCTCAAGGTTTTATGAGTCGTCGATGTTACAGCATCTGCAAAAGGAATCGGTGATGGATGTACACCGGCTGCAACAAGGCCTGCAATATGCGCCATATCAACCATCAAATATGCGCCAACCGATCCGGCAATCCTTGCAAAGGCTTCAAAATCGATTATTCTCGGATAGGCGCTTGCTCCGGCTACAATCAGTTTAGGCCTGTGCTTTTCAGCTTTTTGCGCAAGTACATTATAATCAATAACCCCGGTATCCTTATTGACTCCGTAATGAATAAAATTGAAAAATCTTCCCGAAAAGCTGGCCGGGCTTCCATGGGTTAGATGGCCACCGTGGGAAAGATCCATTCCAAGTATCGTATCGCCGGGATGCAGCAATGCGAAATATACGGCCATGTTGGCCTGAGATCCTGAATGGGGCTGCACATTTGCGTACGAAGCTCCAAAAAGTTTTTTCACCCTTTCAATTGCCAGCTTTTCAGCCATATCGACCTGTTCACAACCCCCGTAATAACGCTTGTCCGGATACCCTTCGGCATATTTATTTGTCAGCACACTCCCCTGAGCTTCCATTACAGCCAAACTGGCTATGTTCTCGGATGCTATAAGCTCCAATGTGTTTTTCTGTCTTTCGAATTCACACGCAATTATTTTTGCTACTTCAGGATCTGCGCTCTCTATGTATTTCAGGTTCAACTTTTGCTTCCTTTTTTATCGATATTTTTTCTCGCATAAACCTTATTCAGGCATTCCTGCCCATCCCGTTAAATTTATCAATCCTTGCCTGATGACGTCCCCCTTCAAATGGTGTTTCAAGCCAGGCTTTTAATATTTCAACAGCAAGGACATCTCCTATTACACGTCCTCCCATAACAAGCACATTGGAATCGTTATGGCGGCGGCCCATAATTGCAGAGAATAGATCATTGCAAAGCGTCGCTCTGACACTGGAATACCTGTTGGCAACAATCGACATGCCAAGTCCTGTCCCGCAAAGAAGTATCCCGCGGTGAAATTTTCCGGCGGAAACGAGGGAAGCAACCTTGATTCCATAATCCGGATAATCAACCGAAGCTTCATTTATGGCTCCGGCATCTTCAATTTCAAAACCATTTTCCAGGAGATACATTCTTATTTTCTCCTTGAGATGATAAGCTGCATGATCACTTCCGATAATAATTGGCGATTTATCCATCTGCTAATCCTTGATGCTAAAGTAAAAAAAAGCCCACGATTTGGATGGCCATGTAAAACGCGCATCCTTAATGAGCCTATTGCAAAAGTACGTTTCCCCTCCCTTGATGGGAGGGGATTAAGGGGAGGGTGAGATAAAACTAATTAATAATTATTGTTT
>JAABQB010000106.1 GCA_011391695.1 Desulfobacteraceae bacterium
TGCCCATGATCTATGACAACATGGACGTTTCATGTCAAGAAATTATCTCGATCAAAATGATTAACAACAGAAATCATGACTATTTCCTGACTCTGTCCGCTTCCTAATTTCAGGAAGGATGATAGACCCCTCCGAAGCAAAAAATCAGATGGCCTGCGACTTGCACCTTTCATTTCGTAAGTCGCATTCACGGCATTGTTTCATCATTTTGGATATGCATACCAAAGTGGTTTTACCACTGAACTATTCGAGGAAGCTAAGAATTTTGTAAATCTTTTTTGGAATAACAATAGTCGAGAATGGGGTTCAATTTGGAGCATTTGGGGTTTATGCTCCTTCGTCAGATAATCCCAGTGTTCCTTTTCCTCATGCCAATGTAACCATCTTTTACCTGGTTAAGCGCTTCGTCGCACGGGGATTCGCTTTTATGTTTCTGGATACATGGAGGAGTGGAATTAACTATTTAATAATACCATTAATATTGTAATTTTCGAGTTCAAAACCCCATGAACTTGGCGGCTATGTTTTTCATGATTTCATTTGTACCAGCGAAGATAGACATAACCCGCACATCACGCCATCCACGCACTATCGGGCACTCTTCAAATATCCCAAAGTCGCCAAAAAGATCAAGGCACCTGTCGGCAACCCTTCTGACCATCTCCGTTGTCCAGTACTTGGCCATGGAGGTTTCAATTATTATATTTTTCTTCTCCATATGGTCGGCTATAAGCTTGTCTACAAAAATTCTTCCTATTTTCACCTCGGTTGACATTTCAACCAGCGCAAACTGGACGGCCTGGGATTTTGTTATTGGCCTCCCTGAAACAAGTGTGTTCCTGCAGTAATTCATTGTAGCGTCAAGAATATACTCTGCTTTGACGATGGCTCCAATAGATGTAGCGAGGCGTTCCTGCTGAAGTTTGTCCATCAGCATATAAAAACCGCTTCCTTTTTCACCGAGGCGGTTTATTGCCGGAATCCGGCAGTTGGTAAAGAAAAGCTCTGCCGTATCCTGGCTGTGAAGACCCATCTTTTCAAGCTGGCGCCCTCTTGAAAAACCGGGAGTTCCGGATTCGACAATATACAGAGATATTGCCTGGTAAGCATTTCCGACGGAAGGATCCCTTGCCACCACAATTACAATGTCACAGTTTATTCCGTTTGAAATGAATGTCTTTGAACCATTTATTATAACTTCACCATCCTGTTCAACAGCGGTAGTTGTCATGCCGGCAAGATCGCTCCCTGCTCCCGGTTCCGTCATGGCAATAGCGGTTATGCATTCCCCCGTAACGCAGTCCGGAAGATATTTCTTCTTTATTTCCTCTGAGCCGAAAGTGTCAATATATGGAACAACCACATCAGAGTGCAGCATTGTTATAAGCCCGGTCTGATTCGTCTTTGCCATTTCTTCGGCCACGATTACTGAATAGAGGAAATCTCCACCCATGCCGCCATATTCCGGAGCAACAGACATGCATAAGAAACCGTTCTCTCCCAACTTTCTCCAGACGCTTTTCGGGACGATTTTATTTTTTTCCCACTCATCCGCATGAGGCATCACTTCCTTTTTAATAAAGTCGCGAAGCCTCTTTCTGAATTCTTTGTGCTTTTCGGTGTATTTAAGAATGTCCATCTTTATACTATGTTTTTTATGATGATGAAGTGCAATCTGCCACCGAACTTTGGCTGAATCAAAACTAATGTTTCTCCACTATTCCCAGTTGCTTCTGCATTTTACGGAGCTCACCGGGCTTGGACAATAAGAAAGAATAGAAATAAGAAACGGGTAGTTACAGAATCACAAAGAGGACCAAAAGTAATGGATTGCTTATAAGCCATGTCATAATTTAAAGTCAAGTGAAAATAGCCTCTGTTTACAGTCCAAATTGGAGATTTGCGGTGAAAGGATGGATCTCTATCAGAAATGCCTGATGCTTTGCTACAGGAAGACATGCTGCATCCTTCGAAGCAAAAAATCAGATGTCCTGCATTTCCACCTTTCATTCCGTAAATCACATCCACGGTCAAAAACACCACCTTTCAATTGGTTTTCAATAGGGCTGGTCTAATCAAAACACAATATATCCGAGCGCTTGTGCACCTATTAAATCCGCAAATTTAGATTGAGAATTGCGATGAAGATTACCAATCGAAACAAAGTAACATCGCAAATAACCGGCTGGTAAAAGGTGCAGAGCGAAGCGGCGCGCCTTTTGCCAGTCCGAGTTCATTTTCATTGTTATGCAATCGTTATTTAAGATTTACTATGTATATCTGTTTTTCGTTCACTGATATAAAATAAAATGCTCACTCTTAAAACGGTGTCTCCTGATTCGTCATGAATTTCAAAAGGAACTTTTATGTCTCCTGATATTAGAATTGCTGGATCAAATGAGCAAGTCCCTGTAAGTTTCCCAATAGCCTTTTTAGAATACTGAACTGTCATTTCTTTAGGTATCCACCTTAACTTTGGTGATATCGATGCTTCTACAGCAAGCCCGCCAACCAACTCGCTTAAGGTGCACAAAGCACCGGCATTTATTGAACCAATATGATTTCTAATGCTGCGACGATCTTTTATTTCTACTCGGCATATTCCTGAGTTTAGTTCTATAATTAAGGGTTTAATTGTCGAGAAATATGGTGCTCTAAATGATAGCACTTTACTAAATATGAAATTGCCAAATGGTAATTTTGATATCCGATTATAAATTTTTAAAGTTCCATTCATAATTTAGATCCTCATGGATTGGGTTTTTTTATTTTTTTGCATGCCGTTGTTATAGGGTAGTTATCCAACATTTCAAATTTAGGCTAACCCAATCATCTTAAAGGCCTCCATAACCTCAAACCATGGACGAATAGTATATGTAAAGCCAGGTACACCGATGAAATGCGCATAATAATTACCTAAAAATTCATAGGCTTCTGCCATTTTAGATGGGTCATACTCAAATATGGATAAACTATTAGTGCCCATTCCTAATTCGCTGCTGACATAAGGTCCTTTTCTGGTAATGTATTGAGGTAGTGTGGGTAAATCTTTAAAACGATTACCCATCTCCTTTGCGCTTTCTGTGGGGTAAGA
>JAABQB010000107.1 GCA_011391695.1 Desulfobacteraceae bacterium
CCTGACGAAGCTATTAAACTGGCTGAACAATACGCGGACGACTTACATCTGGTGGTGACCGATGTCGTGATGCCTGGGATGAGCGGCCGTGATTTGCAGAGACGGCTCAGCGCACTTTTGCCGTCGCTCAGGTTTCTGTTCATGTCCGGCTACACCGCCGACGTGATCGCCCACCAGGGCATTATTGACGAAGGTGTTCACTTCCTCCAGAAACCGTTCTTGATGAGCGATCTGGCTGACAAGGTGCTGGAAGCGTTGGAAAAATAGTAGTCAGGGGTCAGGGAGCAGGGGCCAGTAGTCGGGTGTCAGGGAACAGGGGTGGACCTGTGAAAACTGCCAACTGATCCCTGAAAACTGACAACTGACCCCTGACCCCTGACAACTGCCAACTGATCCCTGATAAAGGAGATTTGTAAATGAGCATTGTAAGTATCAAAAAAGTCTTTTCAGGCGGCAAGTGGTTGCTATCCTATTTTGTCCTCATCCATATTGTCGCAGTTGCAGGGTGGTTTGCAACCGGATATCTGGGCGATAAGGCAAGGCAGGAAATACTCGAATATAACGAGTCCGAGATATCATTGCATGCTTCTCATTTGACGACTGAATTTGAAAAAACTGCAAGAGCAGCCATGCTGCTGTCAGGATCTCCCTCGATTTTGCCTGCACTTGTTTCCCGAAAAGAACAGGATATCAAAAATGCCGACGCAGCGTTAGACAGGTACAATTTGAGCATGAATAGTTCTGTCAGTTATCTCCTGGACAGTAGTGGAAAGACTATTGCTTCCTCCAACCGCAATGATTCCGACAGCTTTGTGGGCAAATCCTATCAATTCCGTCCCTACTTCACGCAGGCGATAAAAGGCGCTTCAGGCCGGTATTTTGCCCTTGGAGCCACTTCTTTGAAAAGAGGTTTCTACGCAAGTTATCCTGTAAGGGACGATAAAGGTAACATTGTCGGAGTTGCAGTGATTAAGCAGGATGTTGATGCTGGGGAATCCCATCTTACCAAATACCCGTATTGCTTTGTTGTTGATCCGAACGGCATTATATTTCTGTCCGGCATAAATGAGATGAAATTCAAGAGCCTGTGGCCGGTAAGCCGGGAGACAGAGCTTGCCCTGCTTAAATCGAAACAGTTCGGTGCAAAAGAATTCGAGGCTATCCTGCCTCGTGAGGTTGACGACGGGATGGAGATTACATTTGATGGTGAGAAATATCTTGCTTCACGCAAAGTAATCAATCCTGAAGGCTGGTCGATTGTGCTCATGACGACAACTGAAAGAGTTTTAATATACAGGCTGGCCGGCATCATTATAACAATATTGATATGCACATTTTTAGTAGTGCCGCTCGTAATTAATTATAATGCTTCCAGATCGGCGGAAACGGTGCGTAAAAGCGAGCAAAAATTTCGAGCTGTCTTTGAACAAGCCTATCAATTAGTGGGGATGATGACTATAGATGGAACATTACTTTCTGCTAATAAATCCTCATTGACACTGAGCGGGGTTAAAGAAGAAGATGTGATCGGGAGACCTTTTTGGGAAGCGCCATGGTGGTCGCATTCAGCGGAGCTTCAGGAGGAATTACGCCGGGCTGTAAAGAAAGCTGCCGGGGGTGAGTTTGTGCGTTTCGAAGCGACACATCCGGCCGCTGATGGAAGCTTCCGTTATATTGATTTTTCTCTTCGTCCGGTGCTTGACGACGCAGGCAAGGCTATCTTTCTTGTTCCGGAGGGACGCGACATCACCGATCGTAAACGGGCCGAGAATGCTGTCGTGTTCGAAAGGGACTTCGCCCAGGCTGCTGTAGACAGTTTGCCGGGCCTCTTTTACCTCTTTGATGACCAGGGAAAATTTCTGCGCTGGAACAAAAATTTTGAAAAAGTATCCGGTTATTCGGCTCAGGAAATCGCCAGCATGTCTCCATTGGACTTATTTGGTGAGCCGGATAAAAAGACCGTAGCAGATGCAATTCAAAAGGTATTCCTTACCGGTCAAGCCGGTGTAGAAGCCGATTTTCTTTCGAAAGACCAGAGCAGGACCCCAAGTTATTTTACCGGAAAGATCTTCATGTTTGAGAAAAAGCCATGTCTTATCGGTATGGGCATAGACATTACTGAACGTAAGCTGGCGGAGAAGTCGCTTATAGAAAGTGAGAAAAAATACAGAAATATCCTTGAAAACATTGAAGATGGTTATTATGAAGTTGATACTGCCGGTAATTTCACTTTTTTTAACCATTCATTGTGCAGGATACTTGGATATTCCGCGGATGAGTTGATGGGTAAAAATAACCGCGAATATGCGGATGATAAAAATGCTAAAAAAATATTCAAGGTCTTTAATGAGGTATATCGAACAGGATTACCCACCAAGGCATTTGACTGGGAACTTATCAGGAAAGATGGTTCAAAATGTTTTACCGAAATGGTTGTGTCTCTTATAACGGATTCAAATAATGTTAAAACAGGATTCGGAGGAATTGCAAGAGATGTAACCGAACGCAAGAGGGCTGAAGAAGAATTAGATAACAGTTTTAAACGGTTAAGGGCGGCATTGGGAGCAACCATTCAGGCTGTTGCCATTACTGTTGAAACGAGAGACCCCTATACTGCAGGTCATCAGAAGAGAGTGGCTGATCTTTCCCGCGCCATAGCGACGGAAATGGGTCTTGACAGCAACCGGACAGACGGCATCCGCATGGCCGGAGTGATTCATGATCTTGGCAAGATGTCGATTCCGGCCGAGATATTAAGCAAGCCTTCAAGGTTGAGTGAAATTGAATATAGACTTATAAAAACCCATTCCCGGGCCGGATATGACATACTGAAAGATATTGAATTTCCCTGGCCGATTGCACAGATTGTTTTACAGCATCATGAGAGGCTCGATGGTTCCGGATATCCTTTAGGGCTGAAAGGTGAAGAGATCCTCCTGGAAGCCCGCATAATAGCAGTGGCCGATGTTGTTGAAGCTATTTCTTCGTTCCGGCCTTACCGTCCAGGCCTTGGCATGGAAAAAGCTCTCG
>JAABQB010000108.1 GCA_011391695.1 Desulfobacteraceae bacterium
CATGCAAAGGGCCTTGGGACCATTTCTCTTGCCGCGTCTGTAACCTACCCGAAAATTATACGCAGGATTTTTGACGTCCCTGAAAGCAGGCGGATCATTATAGGAACTGCCCTGGGATGGCCGGACAATGATTCCCCGGTAAACAATTTTGAAAGAAAACGCGATCCGGTAGATATGTTTGTGCGCTGGGTCAGCTAAAATGCAGCCCAACAGGAGTGTCAGGCGGCGCAATGAATAGAATATTAAAAGCGCGATTACACGGATTCATCTTTATCTATGTAGTAGCAGCCTCAGCATTTCTTATGCTCATGGCAATGGATGTGACCGGCATCGGCCGCACAGTTCTTAAAGCCATTCCGGTGAGCACGTTAATGGTTTTGGTATTTCGGGATATGCGGGGTTTTGTCAGAATCTGTCTTGCCGGTGCCCTGATCGGCTCAGTATGCGGAGACATTCTACTCGATTTGCCATACGCCAATGTTTTTATTTTTGGACTGGTCTCTTTCCTGACGGGTCATATTTTCTATACCGTCTTATTCTTCCGGCATGCGAAAAGCCCTAATGGATTCGACAAAGTTATCATTGCGGGACTTATCCTTTTTGCCGGCGTGATGATATGGATATTTCGTGGGATAGCGACGGCTCTATACGGACCGGTGGTACTCTATATAGTGGTGATTGTCACAATGTGTATCGGCGCACTCCTGGTTCCCGCCGAAAATCGCCTGCTTTTCTTTGGCGCTCTCCTGTTTATAGCATCGGATGTGGTTCTGGCTATTAATAAATTCATAGTTGTCATTCCTTATGGACGTATAATCAACATAAGCCTGTATTTCATTGCCCAATTCATGATAATAATGGCTGCCCGGGTCATCTGGGCAGAAGAGTTCGGGAGTAACGCCGGTCATGTGCGTAGTATCGGAAAGAATTTAACTCGATAGAATGTCGAACCGGGCAGCAGGGAATATTAACCCAAGTCCCGCCTGTCCGTAATAAAAGTCCGCAAAAGAAGAAAACCAACCTCCGTCTTTTGTACAAAAGAACTTTCTGCTCAAACCAAGTAAGAGTGAAGTTAAATGACGGTCGTCTACGCCCTTCTTCCTGCTACACAAATCGGCAGCCTCAATGAAAAGGCTGGATTTCAAATCGAAATACCTGCTCTCTCATAAACAGTGTGCATACTCTTAAAAAAACAACGTCCTGATATTGCATCATAATGTTCATAGGCAATGCATCTAATATTTTGGGGCGAAATTTCTCTGGGACGAAATTGCTCTTGACATACAAGATCCTTCTTCATACACTTCCACCATGAAAAAGTAATGCCTTATCAGACACTTGCTCATGTCATAAAAGCTGCGCCGGTTTCAATGCCCGGATATCCTTCAACGCCTATATTAACCCTTAAAGAAGCTGGTTTACTTCTGGAGTCCGGCTGTCTTTTGAGGTCTGTGCGGGGCGATATTTAATGAACACCTTTAAAGAATTCTGCACCACCTGGTTCAGAAGAGCCATAACCTTCCCCCTGTATTTCCTGCTCTGGGCAATCTGTATACTCGGATTTCCGCTGTTTGTGATTATTTTAAGCCTGTTGGACCTGTCCGGAAAAGCAACTTCCGGTGGCGGGAAAAAGTCGATGCCCCTTGTCAGGGCTTATTTATTTTTCCTTCTTTATCTTTCCTGTGAAACCGGGGGCCTGATTATGAGCTTTGGCATTTGGATCCTGAGCGGCCTTCCCACCGGAAAAGGCTCACCGGGGTTTATCGGCATGAATGCCTGGCTTCAGGGTTGGTGGACCTATGCTCTTCTATCTGGCGCCACAAGGATTTTTTCCATGCACATTAAAGTTGAAAACCAGGAATGCCTGATACCCGGTCCTATTATTCTGCTTGTTCGTCACAGCAGCACGGCGGATACGGTTCTTGCCGCTGTTCTTGCCGCCAAATCTTATGGCCTGCTGTTGCGATATGTCCTGAAAGAAGAACTGCTCTGGGATCCATGCCTGGATGTGGTGGGGAACAGACTTCCCAATGTCTTCATTAATCGAAGTGGCCGGGAGACCCGGAAGGAACTGGAAAAAATCAAACGCCTGCCTGAAAACATGTCCAAAACGGATGGTATTCTGCTTTATCCCGAGGGAACCCGGTTCCATCCCGGGAAACTGAGAAAGGCGGTTGAAAATTTACAAAAAACAGGTGATGCGGTTTTATTTGAAAAGGCATCGCAAATGCGGTATGTCCTGCCACCAAAACCCGGAGGGTTTTTAACGGTCCTGCAAAACGCAGGGGATGTTGACGTGGTTTTTTGCGCCCAGACAGGGTTTGAAAAGGCTTCGAATTTTTCAGAATTTTTTCATGGCGGGCTGATTGACCAGGTCATTCGGATAAAATTTCACCGTATTCCATACGGCGAGATTCCGCTGCAACCGAAAAATCAAATGGAATGGCTTTACGATCAATGGCTAATCATTGACCATTGGCTTGCAAAACATCTGGTTTGAAATGTTTTCATTGATGATTTCATGCCATTAACAAGGCCGCTTGAGATAAATCAACGCAATGAAAATACTAAAGAGCATATCAAAAGAAAAGCAAACTTCAGACTGGTCTCTTAAACAGGCTTTAAGAAAAATACTTCGTAAGATGATAGACATATAGCCCTGAAAAGAATCCCTGAGCAGTACCCCAGGCTATGTCGATGATGGTAATGGAAACCGGGTAGCCTTTGACAAACGACAGGTTGGTTAAATCATAGGTGCAGTAAAGCACAAAGCCTGAAAACACACCCACAACAATCGAAGTTCCCAGTGTGTTTTGAACGAGAAGCCCTAAAGAGACAAAAACCGAGAGACCAAGCGCAATTATAACCTGAGCCGAAAGGCCCACGGGAAGGCTGAAAACGATCCGGTTGTTTTCAACGGCGGCGAGATAACTCATTTGCTTGAAATAGATCGTCCTCGCAACCATGGAAAGCCATATCAGGTCAAGTATAACAAAAATAAT
>JAABQB010000010.1 GCA_011391695.1 Desulfobacteraceae bacterium
CCGGCCGGTTTGAAACGGATGCCGTATATTTAAAGGAGTTGTATCAGGCCGAAACAGGCCTGGCACAAAGAATTTCGGCTTATCTTTCAATTCCGGTTGCTCCTTTAAAAATAGACCCGGATGATATAACAAAAAATGTCCAGAAAAAACTCGCCATTAAACTGTCGCAGGAACAGCTTGGTGTTCTTGAAGGGGTATTTTCACACCGCATAGCTGTAATTACTGGAGGACCCGGGACAGGCAAAACAACTCTTATTAGATCTGTTTCCGCGATCTTTGATTCTTTCGGGAAAAAGATTGAGCTTGCCGCTCCAACCGGCAGGGCCGCAAGACGCCTCGCAGAAGTGACGGGACGAAAAGCTCAAACTATTCACAGGCTTCTCGGATACAACGCAATTGACGGTTGTTTCGATAAAAACCGGGACAATCCGATTGAGGCTGACGCTGTGATAATAGACGAGGCCTCGATGGTTGATACTCTTCTTATGTATAATCTCGTTTCTGCAGTTCCTGTAAATTCAGTGCTTATACTTGTCGGCGATATTTTCCAGCTTCCGTCGGTCGGCCCCGGAAACGTCCTTTCAGACATGATAAGCTCCGGGAAGATACCTGTTTTTTATTTGAGCAAAATATTCAGGCAGGCCGGAGAAAGCCCGATAATTGTGAATGCGCACAGGGTCCGGGAGGGTGAATTTCCTATCTTTCAACAACCGGATGCTTCAGTTTCAATATCTGAGTTCTGTTTTATCGAGCAGAATAAACCAGACCGAATACCTCCTGTTATAGTCGAGCTTTGCAAAAAAACAATTCCCGACTCTTTCGGTTTTGATCCCGTAAATGATATCCAGGTTCTGACACCCATGCATAAAGGAGTTGCAGGAACCCTGAATCTGAACCAGGTGCTCCAGAAGGCCTTGAACCTAAATCCCGCAATTGTTGACGCTATGGGAAGCAGGTTCAAAGAGGGCGACAAGGTGATGCATCTTAAGAATAATTACCAGAAGGAGGTATTCAACGGCGATATCGGGACTGTGGTTGAAATCGATGGAAAAAAGAAACGGCTTGTCGTGAATTATTATGACAGGCTTGTCGAATACGACTTTGAGGAACTGGACGAGGTATCACCGGCATATGCCATATCCGTCCATAAATCCCAGGGTTCGGAATATCCGGTTGTAATTATTCCGCTTGTGACAGAACATTACATGCTTCTTCAAAGGAATGTCCTGTACACCGCGATAACAAGGGGGAGTAAAATGGTAATCCTGATCGGTTCAAGGCGGGCTTTTGAAATTGCCCTTAAAAATGACAAACCACGCGAGCGGCTGTCAGGCCTTAAGGAGAAGCTCAGCATTCCCCGGATGGGATGAGGAGTATCCATTTTTCATGAGCCCGCCTGAAATCAATATCACTTGTTAGAATTGGCAGCGATCTTCTTTATTTAAAAATATGCAGATATTCGCCATAACCTTCTTTTTCAAGCTCTTCTTTCGGAACGAAACGGAGGGAGGCTGAGTTCATGCAGTATCTCAGGCCTGTGGGCTTTGGCCCGTCCGTGAAAACATGCCCGAGATGAGAGTCACCATGCTTGCTCCGCACCTCGGTCCGAACAGTGAACAGCCCGCGGTCCTCTTTTTCCACGATATTTGCAGGCTCAAGTGGTTTGGTGAAACTCGGCCAGCCGGTTCCCGAATCGTACTTGTCGTGAGAGCTGAAAAGCGGCTCACCCGATATGATATCAATGTAAATCCCTTCTTTTTTGTTGTCCCAGTATTCATTTTTAAACGGTGGCTCTGTGCCATTCTTACGGGTTACCTCGTACTGCATGGGAGTCAGCTTTTTCCTGATAACATCGTCTCCGGGTTTTTTATATTTAGAGTCAATAGAAGCACCGGCAACCGGTTTTTTCTCTTCTCCCCAGACTTTTTTGATAAACTGATCCCGGCCTGAATTCCACCGATAATATTTATATTTGGTCTGATGATTTTTATAATAGTCCTGATGGTAATCCTCTGCCTTGTAAAACTTTGTGAATTGTATAATTTCAGTTGCAACCGGTTTGTTTAAATAGCCTGATTTTTCAATCTCTTTTCTCGATTCTTCAGCCAGGCGTTTTTGTTCTTCATCATGGTAAAATATGGCAGACCTGTACTGTTCTCCCCGGTCAACAAACTGGCCTCCCGCGTCCGTCGGATCCACATGTCTAAAGAAATAGTTGAGCAGTTCTTTATATGAAACTTTTCCGGGATCATAAATTAACTGTACTGCCTCCACATGCCCGGTCCCTCCCGCCGATACTTCCTCATACTTCGGGTTCACCTTCCGGCCTCCGGTATAGCCTGATATTACTTCAACCACGCCATCGACCTTCTCAAAATCAGATTCCACGCACCAGAAACATCCGCCGGCAAATGTGGCTGTTTGTAATTTGTTTTGCTTTTCCTCCATGACGGTATCCCTGCCTTTCTTATCTTTAGAATTATCATAAATCGTTACGGCGTACGCCATAGCTGCCGCAGCCATAAGAATCAGGATAATCTGTATAATTTTAAAAGGTTTCATGTCCTTCTCCTTAAGACCCAAAATGTTCTTTTAATAGTTTCTATTTGAATATAGGGACTATCATCGGTGTGTCAAGGAGAAGTGTCTGGAGTCCGGATGCGTAGCTCAAGTATGGCATTCATGCGGGTGCTCAAGACACATAATGCCTGAATCGATCAGTCTCCCATCAAGGTAATTTTGTATAACCGTTTTAATTTCACCGGAACACCCTCTGAAAACTTTTATTCCATGACTGCCTAAAACATTTACGGCTCCTTCTCCCATATTTCCGGCCAGCATTACATTTACACCCATCAGAGATAATGTCTGGGCAATGTCTGATTTGCATCCGCAGCCTGTAGGAGAGTCAACTTTCTCTTCGAAAATAATCTCCTTATTATCATTGACTGTGAATACTGTGAAATATTCACAATGACCAAAATGGTTATCTATCCTGTTTTCCTTTGAAGGTAATGCGATTTTCATTTTTGTATTTCTCCTTAAGATATGTTTTTGAAAAATCTTCTTGACTTCCGGATGGAAACTAAATGGTTTTCATGTTTTCGACTCTGACTTCACCCCCGGCAATTTTTAAGGCCTTCCCATGAATCAATACATCTGCAATTTTTCTGTGTGCCGAATCGATAATCCGGCCAAATGTCTGCCGTGATATATCCATTTTGGCGGCAGCTTGTTCCTGATATAAACCTTCGAAATCGGCAAGCTTTATTGCTTCGAATTCATCAAGAGTTAAAACGACTTCTTCCAGCAATGAGGATGGTATCCCTTTTGGTTTATAATAATTTACATCCGGAAGGCAGCCTATTTTTCTGCAATACTTGGGTCTTGTCATAATAACTCCTCATTAATACGCATTATGAGCATATGCTCATAAATTGTCAAGTAAATAATTTGTAATCGCCTTTTCGATTTGCAGTGATTTTTTAAAATGTCTTTCGGAACTTCAGTCAATTTCCCTGATGACCTGCCCTCGCGAAGTAAAAGGAATTCCCTGCTGAACTTGAGTGTCTATCATTATTGATTCGACTACAGGCTCGGCAACCCTGTTCTTTGATTCCAGAGCCAATTGCATAAGTCCTAAAAAGAGAAGAATTTGTCATTCCCATGAAAGTGGGGCACGTATTGAAGCACAGCGCTATCCAGTCTTTTCAATATATTGCCAAAATTCCTGGATTTCCGTTTGCACGGAAATGACAGCTTTTGCAATAGGCTCATAGTTTTAAGAGTTAAATGATTTTGAAGCTGTTTTTTCAGGAGTTTTACGCCCGAATCATGACAATCTACTGCCGTAACAGTTATCGGCTGATCTGGATCGGTGTTTCTTATGCTCAAAGTAGCCGCAGGAAGGAAAGGGCTTTCACGATGATTACTCAACGAGGTATAATTACGAGATAATCAAACATTATGGAATATTTGTTGTTTACTTGATTTGTAGAAAACTTATGTATTATATAATAAGCAAACAATTTCATGTTGTCTTGATCTAATAGATAAAATCGTGCAACTTGTCATATATTTTCAACTGATACAGCAATATTAACAGGAATTAATTACATGAATAAAATCATGGTTGTGGATAACGATACGATGATGCTGGAGTTCTTGTCCGATCTTCTTGAAAATAAAGGACACCAGGTCAAAACGGCAAAAGATGGTCTTGCAGCCCTGGAAACACTGAAAACATATATCCCGGACATCATGTTCGTTGACCTTGTCATGCCGAATATCAGCGGAGACAAACTATGCCGGGCAATAAGAAGACACCCCGAGCTCAACGGTATTTATATAACTATTTTATCGGCGATCGCCGCTGAGCAGGAAATAGATATAACTGAAATTGGCGCCAATGCCTGCATAGCCAAAGGGTCTTTTAGTAATATGGCCGAACAGGTTCTCGATCTTTTAGACCGTGTGAACAGCAAAATCCCTTATAATGTAACAAAAAAAACAACAGAGCTCGAAGATGTCCATACAAGCAAGATCAATAAAGAGTTGTTGTATTTCAAAAGACATTCTGAAGCCATATTGAATAACCTTTCTGAAGGTATTTTAGAACTTAACCCTGATAATAAGGTGATTTACGCCAATCCTTTCGTTCAGTTGATGACGGGGAACAGGGAGGAAGATCTTTTGGGTTCATATTTTCCTGAACTTTTTGAAGATCCTTACAGGAAAAGATTAACAGAGATGCTTCATCTTATTGATAAAGGTCCTCAGGAAATTTCCGAAGATCTGCCGGTAATGCTGAAAGGCAAAATGGTTTCCCTGAGTATTTTCCCGGTTAATGATGAAGAGCACAATTCCATCATTGTGATCCTGAATGACGTTACCGAACGCAAAAAAGCAGAACTGGCACTGGCTGAACAGAAGGATTTTTCTGAGAAAATGATCGAGAACTCGGCTGTGCCGACGTTCGTGATAAATACGCAACATGATATTATTATATGGAATAAAGCGTGTGAAGAGCTGACCGGAATTAATGCTGCAGAAATGATCGGGACAGATAATCATTGGAAGGGTTTTTATGACCATAAACGTCCGCACGTTGCCGACATTGTGGTAGATCGAACACCAGGCAGCATGTCAGAGTATTACAGCAACTATAAGAAATCTGCTTTTGCAGAGGAGGGCCTGCAGGCAGAGGGATGGTACGCAAATTTAGGCGGAAAGAAACGATACATATTTTTTGATGCGGCGCCGATATACAGCAGTAAAGGTGAACTGGTCGGAGCTATCGAAACTCTTCATGACATTACCGATCGGAGGCGTGCAATAGACGCGCTTCGTAAAAGTGAAATGAAATACCGGGATCTCTATGATTTTTTGCCTATCCCGGTCTATGAAATGGATTTGGAAGCCAATATTACTTCTGCCAACAAAGCAATGTATAAAGCTTTTGGATATAAAGATGAGGATATCGGAAAGGGTTTGAATGCACGGGATATTCTTTCATCAGAAGATGTCGATGAATCTGAATTAAGCATTCAAAGACTGCTGAGTGAAGAGAAAACCGAAGGCGCCGAATACACTTTAAAGAGAAAAGATGGGAGCCTCTTTTCGGCTATCATCATTTCAAGCATAAATACTCTCTGGGGCAAACCAAGAGATATCAGGGGGGTTATTGTCGATATTACCGAACGCAAACTTTTCGAGCATGAATTGAGTGAGACCACGGAGAAACTCAGGAAGAACCTGATAGGGACTATGCAAACTTTATCACTGACTATAGAAACGCGGGATCCTTATACTGCAGGCCACCAGAAAGCGGTTTCAAAACTTGCCCGCGCAATTGCGCAGGAGATGGGATTATCAGCAGATATCATTGACAATATAAGGATGGCAGGCGCAATCCATGATATCGGCAAAATTGCGGTACCTGCCGAAATATTAAGCAAGCCAGGGAGACTGACAAATATAGAAATGAGCCTTATAAGGACTCATGCTGAGTCTGGTTATAACATATTAAAAGATGCTGAGTTGCCCTATCCCATAGCCGAAATAACTCTTCAGCATCATGAGAGAATGGATGGTTCAGGATATCCGCAGGGCTTAAAAGGAGACCAGATACTTATCGAAGCCCGCATTATAAGCGTAGCCGATGTGGTTGAGGCCATCTTCTCTCATCGTCCTTACCGTCCATCCCTTGGCATAGATATAGCCCTTGAGGAGATCGAAAAGAACAAGGGATTATTCTACGATGCCCAGATTGCGGATGCATGCCTGAGACTTTTCAGAGAGAAGGGTTATAAAATGTGAAATTGACCATACACGGTGACATGCAAGAAGATGTTATCTGCCATCCGATTAAAACGAGAAAACGGATTGTTTAATGGCTAGTCCCCACTGGATCAAAACAATCATCAACAAAACCTTTGCTGGGCGCTTTTTCTTTTCCAAACTGACACATTATCCGATAATAGGCCGTATTGTTGATCATGCCCTGTTCGACGGGGATGATATCCTGTATTTGCTCAGAGATAAGGCGATACCTGTCAATGCGTCCATTGACCGGCCGGAAAGCCTAATGGTTCCATCCCTTGTTGTTGATCATTTTATCCGGGAGGCAAATTATCACTGGATCATGGATTTCTGCATCTGCCGGGATTCTGCCGGTTGCCGGGATTATCCCGTTGGTCTTGGCTGCATGTTTCTGGGAGAGGCCGCAATGGATATAAATCCGAAATTCGGACGCCATGCTACATTGCAGGAAGCGCTCGGGCATGCGAAGCTCTGCCGGGAAGCCGGGCTTGTGCACCTCATAGGCCGCAACAAACTTGATGCTGTTTGGCTGGGTGTCGGTCCCGGCCGAAAGCTTCTTACGATATGCAACTGCTGCCCGTGCTGCTGCCTGTGGAAAATGCTGCCGGCAATCACTCCTGCAATAGGCGGTAAAGTCTCCAGAATGCCTGGGATATCGGTTCGCGTAAACGATCAATGCTTAGGATGCGGCACCTGTACAACAAATATCTGCTTCGTGAACGCGATTCATGTTGAAAACAAACATGCCGTGATAAATGAACTGGAATGCAGGGGGTGCGGCCGGTGTGTTGAGTCATGCCCTAATAATGCCATAGAAGTAATAATTGAAAACAGCAGCTTTGTAAACGATACAATAAAGAGGATATCTGACTTGGTTGATGTAACATAAGTATTGACGGTTTTGTAAAAAGTCTAAAAATCGTCACTCCCTGAAAACCGGGAGTCCAGAACAGGTTGAAAAGACTGGATAGCGCTGGTGCTTCACTATGTGCCCAGCTTTCGCGGGAATGACATAAGAGGGCATATAATTAGCTTTTTACGAAGGCAATAAACTACCCCGCAGCAGAGCTGCGAGGTATCTGGAATACGGAATACAGTAGTCAGAAGTCAGAATTATTTTGAAAATATTTTAATCCCTCTTCTGGATTCTGGATTCTTACCCCGAAGCATAGCTTCGAAGAATTCTTTTGATTAAAAATGGACAAATACGCAAATTACGATGATTTGAAACTGCATGAAATAAAAGGAGAGGATTATGTAATACTCTCACGGGCAGGAACTTCCCTTATTGCCGTTATAGCGCTTCATGGAGGGGGCATAGAACCGGGAACTGTTGACATTGCTGATATTCTGGCAGGTGCAGAGCATAGTTTTTACGCATTTAAAGGAATAAAAAAGAAGGGGAATGCGGTATTACATATTTCGAGCACCAGATTTGATGAGCCGGAGGGAATAACAATTGCAGAAAAGGCGGAAATAGTTGTTTCGATTCACGGGTGTCGTGGTAAATACGACAAGGTTTTTGTCGGAGGCAGAAATCAGAACCTGAAGGAGAAAATATGTTATATGCTGGAAAAAGCCGGTTTCAATTCCGAAATATCTGAAAAAGAAGGGTTGCATGGTCAGCATCCTGAAAATATATGCAATCGATGCCAGTCCGGTGGGGGAGTGCAACTGGAAATATCAAGAGGTCTGAGAGAGAAAATGTTCGACAATCTTGGAAGACGAAGATTGAGAAAAAGAAATAAGCTGTTTTTCAGGTTCGTGGAAACGTTGAGAGAAGCACTCAGATGAGAAAGTCATTGGAGTAAGGGGAAAAATATGCTGCATAAAGGGAAAAGTTACGATGAGATCTGCCGGTCTTTTAAATGGGAGATACCGGCAAATTATAATATCGGAGTGGACATATGCGAAAAATGGGCAGGTCAGCGGTATCGTCTTGCCCTGATATACGAAGATGAAGCAGGCCGGGTAGAAAAATACACTTTCTGGGAGTTAAAACAGCTCTCAAACCGCCTCGCAAACGGACTGCTCCATGCTGGGATTAAAAAAGGGGACCGCATTGGCATCCTTTTATCCCAGTCTCCTGAAACGGCTTTAACACATATTGCTGCATATAAAATCGGAGCTATTGCTGTGCCTCTTTTCACTCTCTTCGGAGCCGATGCGCTCGAGTACCGGCTATCAAACAGCGAGGCCACATGCATTGTCACGGATGAGGGAAACATTCCTAAAGTGATGGAAATCCGGGAAAAACTTCCTCTTCTGAAGGTTGTGATAGTTACCGGCGGCAAAGCAGCAGGTAAGGCGCTCGATTTCTGGGACCTGATTGAAAAGGGAAGCTGCGAGTTTACCCCTGCAATAACAAAGGCGGATGATCCTGCTCTCATTATCTACACATCCGGAACAACTGGTCCTCCCAAAGGAGCGCTGCACGCGCATCGTGTACTTCTCGGGCATCTTCCTGGAGTCGAGTTTCCGCATAACTTTTTCCCGGAAGAGGACGACCTTTTCTGGACTCCCGCCGACTGGGCCTGGATCGGTGGACTGATAGACGTTCTTTTCCCGAGCTGGCACCATGGTATTCCTGTTGTCGCCAGAAGGGCAAAAAAATTTGATCCTGAAGAAGCCTTTCGCCTTATTGCAAAGCACGGCATAAGGAATGCTTTCATGCCGCCGACAGCTTTAAAGATGATGCGTCAGGTCAATGATCCCCGTCTCCGACATGATTATTGCATGCGTTCTATCGGAAGCGGGGGAGAAACTCTGGGGGAAGGACTTCTTGAGTGGGGAAAAAACGTCATGGGGATTGACATAAACGAGTTTTACGGACAGACGGAAGTCAATCTTGTCGTGGGAAACTGCGCAAGTATAATGGATATCCGTCCGGGCTCGATGGGAAGGGCGATTCCGGGGCACACTGTAGATGTCGTGGATGAGTCGGGAACGCCGGTCGCGCCCGGCATCGTAGGAGAGATCGGGATAAAACGTCCTGATCCGGTGATGTTTCTCGGATACTGGAGGAATCCAGAAGCTACAATAAGCAAATTCGCTGGCGACTGGTGTCTTACAGGCGACCTTGCAAAAAAAGATGAAGACGGATACTTCTGGTTTGTCGGACGAAAAGACGACCTTATAACGAGCTCAGGTTACCGGATAGGGCCTGCCGAGATAGAAGATTGCATTTTAAAGCACCCTGCCGTGACTATGGTTGCTGTTGTCGGCAGCCCGGACAAAGTTCGCACCGAAATCGTGAAAGCATTTATAGTTTTAAGGCCGGGAGTTAAAGCCGGGTCTGAACTTGAAGATGAAATAAAAAACTTTGTCAAGGTTCGCCTTGCGGCCCATGAATATCCGAGGGAAATCGAATTTGTGGATTCGCTTCCTATGACCGCAACCGGTAAGATTATACGCAGAGAACTGAAAAAACTTGAAATAGATAGAAAGAAAGGTGAGCTTTAAATCTTTTCGCTCTTCACTTTTCACCTTTTACTTTTTGCATCTCATCTCTCATGATCCTTTTTAAAGTCTTTCCTGCCGAGCTGCGCGGAAAGTCGTCCATGAAAACCACCTTATTAATCCTCTGGTAGGTTGCTTCCAAACGTTGATTGATCCAATCCTTCAGATCTTCCTCAGTGATAGAGCCTGGCTGGTGAAGGATAATGGCGGCTACCGGTGTTTCTCCCCATTTCTCATGAGAGATACCGAATACAGCAACTTCCCGGACAGCTGTGTGCCGGGCTACGATTTCTTCAATATCCTTCGGGTAAACATTGATCCCGCCCGATATGATCATGTCTTTTTTGCGGTCAACAAGATAGAGATAACCGTCTTCATCCACATATCCAAGGTCTCCGCTGTAGAGCCATCCGTCTATGACGGCTTTTGAGGTCAGATCAGGCCGCTTGTAATATCCCGGCATTAATATCGGCCCGCGGCCCGTTATCTCACCCACCACCCCCGCCGGAACCTCCCGGTGTTTTTCATCCATAATCCGCATTTCAAAGAAGGGCGGGGGGCAACCGACTGATGTCGGCTTTGCAGCATAGTCATTTTTGTCCAGAATGGTCACAAATCCCTCGGTCAGGCCGTAGAGTTCATAAAAGCGTCCCGGAAGCCGGCGGTTCAGTTCATCTTTGTGCTCTTTGAGAAGAGGAGCGCCAAGGCAGAGAAACATCTCTATCGATTTCAGGGCATCAAGGGAAAATTTAGATGAATTGAGCAGGGCAATTACCTGAGCCGGAACGACATCCACATGGGTGACCTGCTCCCTTTGAATGGTTTCGATCATATTTTCCGCATTAAACTGGGGATGGAGTATATAGGTAGCTCCGAGAAACATGGCCGGCATCAGGGTTAAAAATGCCCCGTTAAAAACAATTGATCCGCTGTGCAGAATCACGCTCTCCGGAGAGATTCTGTATGCTGAAGAAAAAATCATGCAGTACATGGCCCTGACATAATGGGTGTGCACAATCCCCTTGGGGAGTCCGGTTGTTCCGCTGCTGTAAATTATGTTGTAAGGATCATGGTCGCTGATTTCAATTTCTTCCGGTTCTTTATCGGAAGCGAGACGTTTCATTTCGTGATAGTTCCGGTAACCTTCGGTTTCTGAGCTGTCGGTCAGAATGTACCGGTCGGCGGAGATAGCCGCCAATTCGGATCTTATGGGATCCAGGATTTCAACAAAAGCCTTATTGGTGATGACCATCACCGTATCCGAATCACGGAGCAAAGAGACCAGTCCGCTTCCCCGAAGGAGCGGGCTCAAAGGAACAACCACCGCTCCTATTTTGGCCACCGCCCAGTAAATCTCGAACAGCTCAAGACAGTTAGGAAGAATAGTCGCAATTTTATCTCCCTTGCGGATACCCTGGTCCAGGAATGCGTTTGAGACGCGATTGACGCTGCTGTTGAGTTCAAAATAGGTCAGCCGACGGTTCTGAAAAATGACAGCGGTGTGATCCGGCCGGAACCTGGCATGGCGTGTCATTAGAGTGCCAATATTCATAGCTTTTTAAACCATCAGGTATTTTTTGCGTACTTCTTCGTTTGCTTTTAAATCGGAAATGGTTCCCTGGAAACGGATAGCCCCCTTGTCCATTACATAAGCCCGGTCGCTTAAGGACATGGCCAGTCCGACATTATGCTCACAGATGAGCATGGTCACGCCTAACTTTTTAATCTCCATGAGTTGTTCGCCCATGGCTTTTACTACCAGGGGCGCAAGCCCTTCTCCCGGTTCATCCAGAAGAAGCAGCGAAGGATTCGTCATCAGGGTGCGGGCAATGGTGAGCATCTGCTGCTCCCCTCCGCTTAGATGACCTCCCATGTTGCTGTCCAGATCCTTTAGCTTGGGAAAGAGGGAATAAATCCTGTCCAGGTTCCAGATGCTCCCTTCGAGTTCTCTTTTGGCCAGCAGGATGTTCTGGCGAACTGTTAAATCAGGAAAAATTCTGCGGTCATCGGGAACAAAGCCGACTCCCATTCGGGCGATACGATATGGAGGCCTGCCTGCTATCTCCTTTCCCTGAAACCGTATGTTTCCTTTTTTTGGAGGGGTAAGCCCGATAATGCTTTTTAAAGTTGTGGTCTTGCCGGCCCCGTTTCTTCCCAGAAGACAGACCGATTCCCCTTCCTCCACATGCATGGAAACTCCGAAAAGGATGTGGCTTGTGCCGTAATAGGTATGGATATCTTTCAGCTCAAGGATCATGCCGCACCGCCCAGATAGACTTTTTGAACCTCTTCACTCGCCCGCACCTCTTCAGGAGTCCCATCGGCTATCATACTTCCCTGGTGAAGGACGGAGATCCTCCGGGCAATTCCAAAAACAACCCCCATATCATGTTCGGTAAAAAGGATGGTCAGGCCTTTCTTGTCCACCAGATTTTTAATCATTGCCATAATGCTTTCCGTCTCTTCCGGCGACATCCCGCAGGTCGGTTCATCCAGAAGCAGCAATTCAGGCTTTGTCCCAAGAGTGACCGCGAGTTCCAGTCTTTTTTTGTCTCCGTGCGAAATGGAATCTCCGTTGACATGGGCCTGATCGGCAAGCCCCACGTCTTCCAAAATACTCCACACTTCTTCACGGAAATATTTTTCAGCTGATGAGAATAAATTCAGAGTCACCCTCTGCCGGGACAAAAGGGCCATCAGTATACTTTCATAGACCGTAAGTTTCGGGTAGATACTTGTGATTTGAAAGGAGCGGGTGATCCCCAGCCTGCATCTCCGGTAAGAAGGTAGTTTGGTAATCTCTTTTCCCTTAAAGAAAACCTTTCCTGAATCGGGAAGGTGATATCCGGTAATCAGATTAAAGAAGGTCGATTTTCCGGCGCCATTGGGACCGATAATGGCATGGATATCCCCCTGATTTACAGAAAAGCTGACATTATTGGTGGCAAGAAGTTTTCCGAATTCCTTTACTAATTTTTTTGTCTCAAGTATCACGTTATTCTCATCCTCTTGGTCTTGCTCAGGATTACTGATCTGTCTTTTTCCTGTTATCTATTTTTTCCTTTATAAAGCCTAAGATCCCACCGGGTAAAAAGAATATTACAATCAGGATTAGAGTTCCCATAATAATGGCCCAGAAATGGGTGAACCCCAGGATATAGGCATGGAAAAAGGTGATAATGAAGGTTCCCAGAACCGGCCCGAAAAACAGCCCCGCCCCTCCCAGGATAGTCGCCATGACAGGTTCTCCGGATTTAATCCACATAAGGGTTGAAGGGGCCACCGAACGGTAGAAAGGCGCCCAGAGCGCGCCGGCCAGGCCCGCAAAGGCTGCGGAAATTACAAAGGCGGTTAACTGATATCTGGCTATGGGAATACCCAAAAATTCAGTGCGCTCGGAATTCTCCCGCATTGCTTTTAGAATATATCCGAAGGGAGAATTGGTTATACGCCAAAGGATAAAGGCGGCGATGCAGAAAACAAGGAGCACGAAATAGTAATAAGCAATGGGTGTTTTTAAAAATTCCGGGGGAAACACTCCCTGGATGCCGTCGTCGCCGCCTGTAAAGTCATGCCATTTGTAGATGATAACGAATATAAGCTGACCGAAGGCGAGAGTAAGTATTGAAAAATATATCCCCCTGAGGCGGACGCAGAAAATTCCTATTATCAGTCCGGCCAAAGCGGCCAATCCGATTCCGGCTAAAAAACTCAGCCAGAAATTTATCTGAAATTTGGTCATAAGCATGGCAATGCCGTATCCTCCAAGGCCATAGAAAGCCGCCTGGCCGAAAGGAAGCTGCCCCATGTGACCGAAAAGGAGATTGAAACTTAAGGCAAAGAGGCTCATGATCAGCGCCTCGCCAAGGATCAGCAGATAGAACTCAGATATCACATAAGGGGCGGCAATGCCTGCTGCAACAAGCAGTATCAGCCACCATCCGCTCTTTAACCAGGAAATATTTTTATCTGTTGTGTTGTTTGCTTCCATGCCTATCTTTCCGGCCTCCCGAAGATACCCCAGGGGCGAATAACCAGGACAATGGCCATGACCATGAAGATAAAAGCCAGAGCCAGCTCGGGTTTATACATAATACCAAAGGAATATACCTGGCCGACTATAAAGGAACCCAGAAGGGTTCCGGGCAGGCTTCCCATACCGCCGATAACGACCACGGCAAAGCACTCAACGATGATCTCGATGTCCATACCCAGTGCTATAGCTCCGTACGGAGCTGTTACTGCGCCGCTTAGTCCGGCTATAAAGGCGCCAAGAACGAAGATCGAGGTAAAAAGCCAGGGGATGGGAATACCAAGGGCTGAGACCATATCCCTGTCATGGGCAGCAGCCCGGATGATATCTCCGAGGCGCGTCTTGTAAACAAGCCACCAGAGGAAAAAAACCAGCACCAGGCCTAAAATGATGATAAAAAAGTTATACGAAGGAAAGGGAAAACCAAAAAGAAATACGGCCTTGGTAAAAGGTTCGGGTCTGGGGATGGAGAGAAATTCTCCTCCCCAGAACCATTTCACGATGTCTGTAATAATAAGGATAAGAGCGTAAGTGGCAAGAAGCTGCTCCGGCCATCCCCGCGCATAGAGGCGCCTTAAAATCGTGTATTCGATTAAAAGCCCTATTCCGGCTATCACAAGCGCGCTCAAAAGAGTTGCCACATAGAAGCCATATACCGGAATAAGGAGCCACTTCCATATGCTGTAGGAGAGAAATGCTCCCAGCATGTAAAGGGATCCATGTGCGAAATTCAGGACTCTTAAGACACCGAAAGTCAGGGATAAGCCTGAGGCGACCAAAAAGAGCAGGGCACCCCTGGCTATCCCGCTTAAAAATTGATTGAACAGGACATCAAATGACATGGGATTTTCCTATCGGGTTATACCCGTCTTTTTCCAGACTTCCCTGACACCTTCTTCGGACCGCCACACCTGGTCTCCTGGAACTCTGACTACATCTTTCCAGACCTTGAAAGTATAGTTGGGATCCTTTGCTATGACTCCCTGGTAGCATGGCACGCTTCCCATGTGATCAAGGGGCCGGATAGTAAATTTACCCCGCAAACTGTCGAGGGTGATGCCTTCCATTGCCGCAATGACTTTTTCCGTGTCGGAAGATTTTGCCTTTTCAACCGCTGCTTTGATCAGATAGACCGAATCATAAGCCTGTACAGCCCATGAATCTGGATAGGCGCCGCGGACTTTTCTGTATTTGCCGACAAATTCCATCATCTTGGGGTTTGGATCCATGAAGAAGCAGCCTCTTCCGAAGGCCATTACTCCGTCAGGTGCGTCAGCTCCAAGAGCTATGAAGACCGGCAGATCATAGAGAGCTATAAAGGGGATCTTTTCAAAAAAACCGTAAGGGGCTGCCTGTTTGGTAAAAGCAACCAGGTCGCCGCCAAAGAGTGAGCTGTGGACCGCATCGGGTTTCTGGGCCATGATGGCGGTAATAAATGATGTAAAATCCTTTTCTCCCGGTTTGGGCCATGCCTGATAAAGGATTTCAGAATCCGGAACAAGCCTTTTGATCTCCTCGGCAAAGGCGGCTTCTTCGCGACGGCCGAACTCATAATCAGGGGCAAGAGTGCAGAACTTTTTGGCAGCCGGATATTTTTTGTTCATGAACCGTGTTGCGGCAATAGCTTCCATGTAGGTATTGGGCACGACCTGGGCCACATAAGGAGTGAATTTATCCACTACCTGCCCCTCGGTATTGGCCATACATGTTATCCGGAGCACCTTGCTCTCGGCGTGAACTACCTGGACTGCCAAGGCCACCCCGCTGCTGCACGGGCCGATCAGGAAATTGACTTTTTCCCTTAAGATAAGGTCTTTCGTTTCTCTTGCACCGACATCCACTTTCATTTCAGTATCACGGACAATCAGATCAATTTTTCTGCCCATGATTCCGCCCTTGGCATTGATCTCATCGACAGCAATTTTGATTCCCTGGACTGCGGATTCGGAGAGCATGTAGCAGGGTCCCGCATAATCCCAGATTGCTCCGAGGCGGATGGGCTCCTGGGTGTCAGCTTTGGCAGCGGCTTTTGGCGCCGCTGTTTTCTCAGCTTTGGCTACCGGAGCCCCCGCCTGTGCCATTACCGGGGCAAGGAACATGGTAAAAATACATAAAAAAACTGTGAATACGGCCAATTTTTTCATCTTGTACCTCCTTTTAGTTTTGGATTGTATTTTAAAAAATCAATCACCTGAAACACCGAAAAAGCAAATTCATTTTTTTGCAAGCCGTCAAAACTTACTATTTTTCAGCGTATGTTAGTACCATGCCTCCGTCGAAAAGCAGGTCTCCGCCGATCAGATATTTTGCAAAACGGGAAAAACCGAAAACAAACAGATTCCCAACTTCTATTGGTGTCATCATCTCCTTTACCCGTGAATTACCAAGCATTACTTTTTCAACGACCTCTTCAGGAGAAATTCCCCGCTGCTTTGCCTGGGACGGAATCTGTTTGAGAGCAAGGGCTGTTTTTACAAAACCTGTGCTTATTGAAAAAGCGCGTATCTTGCCCATCCCTTCCGCGGCGATAGACTGGGTAAGCGCCCGCAGACCGAATTTCATTATGTTATATGCCGGCTTGTTTATTGTGCAGATGTGAGCGTGAATAGATGTCATGTTCCCGATGGCACCCGTTCCTTCCGGACTTTTCTTAATGTGCGGAATTACCAGCTTCGATAAATACAATGGTGCTCTCAACATGAGCC
The DNA here is from genome assembly GCA_011391695.1 of Desulfobacteraceae bacterium. Lineage (GTDB taxonomy): Bacteria > Desulfobacterota > Desulfobacteria > Desulfobacterales > RPRI01 > RPRI01. The sequence goes on from JAABQB010000010.1 coordinate 16,519, forward strand.
GGTGCATTGTGTCATACTTTTCCATCGGAAAATTTTGAATTGAATCGATATGCTGAATTCCGGCTATGTTTGCAAGAAACTTTATACTTCCCAGCTTGGACGCTTCTGAAACAGCCTGTCCAATATCTTCATCGCGGGTAAGATCTGTTTTGATAAAAATCATCTGACCCCCCATATCGCGGGCCATTTTCTGAGTTTTTTTCCCTTCCCTTTCATTAATGTCCAGCCCGACGGTCATAAGGTTATTGGCCGCTGCTGCTATGGCCGTTGCCCTTCCGATTCCGCTTCCGGCGCCTGTAACAAGGCAGACATTGCCAACACTAAAATTTTCATCTGACAGATAAAGGATATCTTTTTTTTCAATGACAGGTTCGCTGATGTCCATGAAACATCTTCCCTTTTTCGAAGGAGGAAATCGTATTTGTAGAACCTCAATAGCAAGCTCATTTTCCGCAGTTTGCAGCAGAGAACTCCAACTATTGCTGCAAAAGATAGGCCAAACAGAAGACCAGACAGAAGATTGTCTAAACAGCTGTATTTTATTAAATTATAAAATATTAATGAATATGCCTCATTTTTCTGATGTGTAGAATATATTCGACATGATTTGAGTCTTTAAAGGATTTAATGTAGAAATATCAATCTCTATCTGAAAGTAGCCGATAGTCTACATGTAGAATAAGAGCTACGTGAGAAACGAACGCTTGTCAGAACTTCTGAAAATAAACACTTGAACCCTGGAATCCTGGAATCCTTGAACCCTTTCTCTCAACTAATTAACCGGGATATTCAGCTTCTTCATCTTCTTGTATAAGGCTGTGCGATGGATGCCCAGCTTTTCTGATGCCTTTTTTTTGTTGTTATTCGCAAGGCGTATTGCCTGCACCAGGGCTTCTCTTTCCATCTCCTCCCGTAACCTTTTCAGAGATACCGGATTGTGCGGAGTAACGCCAGATCCCAGTGACTGAAGAAAAAAAGGCAGGTGATTTATCTCTATTGTGTCGCCTTCGATGGAGTAGAGGATGCGCTCCAAAACATTGCTCAATTCCCGGACATTACCCTGCCAGTCATACTTTTCGAAGATGCTCATAACCTCCGGAGAGATCCGGGTTACATTCATACCGAGGTCTTTATTCAGACTTTGAATCAGATGCTCGGTTACGACCCTTATATCCTCTTTTCTTTCCCTTAGCGGCGGGATCTGGACAGGAATTACATTGAGGCGATAGTATAAATCTTTTCTGAACTTTCCCTGCTCCACGCTTTGCCCCAGATTCTCCTGGGTCGCGGCAATCAGTCTGAAATCGAAGCGGGAAACACGGGTTCCTCCCAATCGTTCAATCTCTTTTTCCTCTATTACCCGAAGCAGTTTTGGCTGCATTTCCAGGGGAAGTTCCCCGATCTCATCTAAAAAAATTGTTCCCCGGTGGGCCAGTTCAAACTTGCCCGGCTTGCCCCTGCTTCCGGCTCCTGTGAAGGCGCCAGGTTCATATCCGAAGAGCTCGGCCTCAAGAAGTTCTTTTGGAATAGCCGCGCAATTCAACCTGACAAATGGGAATGGCCGCCGGTCGCTTGCGTGATGGATGGCATGTGCAAAAAGCTCTTTGCCTGTTCCGCTGTCTCCAAGGATAAGAACCGGGGCATTGGTCTGGGCGGCTTTTAAGGCAAGCTGTTTTAATCCCGTTATGGCTTCGCTGTTGCCGACAATGTTTTTGATCGTATATTTGGAAGCTCTCAGGCTTACAAGTTCTTTTTCATACAATTTGACCTTTGATTCCAGGAAATTGAGTTTTCCGGCCAGAGCCTGCACATCCCGTACATCCTCGAACATAACCTGGCCATAAACGGCAATAACCTTCCCATCTTTTTTAATGGGAATGCGCTGAACCACCATATCCTGGCCCATTATCCGGTGGGGATGATTGATCTCTGGAATTCCGGTCTGGGCTACCGTAGGCATGCGTGTGTTTTCAACAACTTCCGCGCAATTTTTCCCAATTGTTGATTTATGGTCAATTCCCAGGAAATTTCCGTAGGCAGCGCTGAAGAAAATGATTTTTCCATCAGGATCAGTGATCATCACGCCGTTTCGAATATTGTCCAAAACAAGCTCATAAAATTCGATTTTTTCCTGATATTTCTTGATTGTTTCGGAAGGCATTGCATGTGACCTCATATTAAACGGCTTATAATCTTTGCATGTTTATTACATCACAATAAGAAAACAATCAACGGAGATTTTAATGGACACGTAAGAAGTCAATCAACAGGCCGAAGGCGAATAAACCCCGGACAGGCGCACTTCTTTTTTGTCCATCCTGCTTTCATTTGCCAATAACTTCAAATATTCTTTCCAAAAGCTTGAACCTTTATCCCGAAGTTTTTCTCTAAGCACCTAAAAGATTGATAAAATAAACGTAATTTTATTAATGCTAAGCAGTATGATAAGCAAGAAATGTATTTTCAACCTCCCTTGTTACTGGTGTTACTGAAACGGGGGAACACCAATTCAGAATTGGTTTTTTGTTACGTATCTTCCTAATCATCCACAAAATGTTAGTCTCGATGAAAATACCTGATTACAAGCGATTATCAATGATATCATATCCCCCGATAAGTGTGATATTATCATACAGCTGTTAGCAACAAATAGATTTGTCCGGTTTTGTAGCAAATGAATTGTCCGCTTTTTCTGTTTCGGGAGAGTTCTGAGCATCTCGTCTGAAACAGAAGGCGAGCGGCGGACTTACGCTGCCTTTTTCTTTGTTATTTCCTTTAGTTTTCCCTGTTTATCATAATCTGCCAACTTACGCGGACCATGGAAGATAGCAATATTCCCATCGGTATAGCAATGGACCCTCACCTTGACCTTCACATAATGGCATCTATATCTGTCAGCAGGAATTTGCAGCGTTTTCCTCTCAAAACTGACACAATTGTCAGCCGTCACTGTCCGTTCATACTGTTCACAAAGGATATCATCGAGATTTACGCCAATCCACTTAATGAATGCGGTTCCCTCCTCTGCGGCCGGTTGCATGAACTCGGCATTGAACGCCGGCAGATATCTCTCGGCCAGATAACGGTTGGCTGCTTCCATATCGGTGATCCCATAAAAGGCCAACTCCTTGACGAGTCGCTCCTGGTGAGTCTTAAAAGCCCTCTCGCTACGTCCCCGTGCCTCAGGAGAGTACGCTGGAATCATCTCAATCCCCAGGTGCTTCATGGCCCTTCCAAACTGGGTGAGCTGTGTTTTGCTTACTTTGCCTCCTGTCTCCGGAGTTAACCAGTAATGACTCCCTCGGTCCGTATAAAGAGAGCTGCATAAACCATGATTAACAATGACCTCCCTGATCCCCTGAAAACTGCTCACCGTTCCCTCCTCGGCAACAAAAAACATGGAATAATGCTCGCTGGTCGCGTCATCCATCGTCACGATCAGATCCCACTTCTTGCCAGGAACCCACTCATGATTGCTCCCGTCCTGATGCAGCATCATGCCGGGAATAGGAGCTCGTTCTCGACGCTTGCGATGCGCACCTCGCTTCCTGGCTCTTTTAACCAGCTCGGCCGTCTGAAGCGTATTCTTAACCCAGGTGTAGCTCCGTTGTCCCCCATCACGCCGATACCACCCGTAAAAATGCTTTACGTTCCAACCAAGGTGTCGCCTCTTGTACGAATCTGAAACAGCGCATACCTCATCCACCGGTGCTCGACGAAATGAGGCCTGAGTTAATCGTCTGTCCGACAAACCCTCCATACCCTCATGCTCGTAACGATCAATGTAACGGCGAAACGTCCGTTCACATACACACAGTAACCGCGCCGCTTCCCCCTGACTTAATCTGCCCTCCGTCCAATCTCCATAAGCCTCTTCAAATCGCATCTTCCGAATCTCCTGCAACACCTCTGTCCGTCTCATTTGTCACCTCCATCGGTGACTATATCAAACCGGACAGATCGTGTGCTATAAACCCGGACAGTTTACTTGCTTCTAACATTTGGGAAATGTATTCTTGACAGGCGATAGCACATACGCTATCATGCAACCCATGAAAGACAAGGATCGTCTGGAATGTCTCCAAAATGTCTTATTTGCCGATCTGCTGAAGATTTGTAAAAAATATTTCGGTAAGCCGAGAATACGTGGCAGTCATTACATTTTCAAAACGCCCTGGAAAGGTGATCCGAGGATAAACCTGCAACAAGTTGATAAGATGGCAAAATTCTATCAAGTAAGAGACGTGAAAAAAGCCATAGAGAAAATGGAGGCAAAGAAAAATGAAGAGTGACATTGAGAAATATACCTACCGAATCGAGTGGTCGGAGGATGACCATTGTCATGTGGCAAGATGCTTGGAATTTCCTTCCCTGGCAGCCCACGGTGATACCATAGAGGACGCGCTGCGGGAAATTGAATCTGTCGTTACGGAGTCCGTCAAGTGGATGCAGGAAGAAGGTGAAGCAGCGCCAAAGCCCTTGGGGCTTAAGAAATTCAAAGGGCATCTCACTTTGAGAATTCCCCCTGAAAAACACCGGGATTTGGCTATCCGCTGCGCAGAGGAAGGAGTTTCACTGAACCGTTTTATCCTGTCTCGTCTTGCCACATAAGAAAAGACAGTCTTATTGCACCTTTCCTTTGTTAATCTCCTCTCCCGTAAGTAAGAACAAGTTATTGATAGATAGGCGTTATAAAGCCGTAACCCCTAACAAATCATCACTGAGTAACAGGCTGCAAGCCCTTGATCCCTTCGCTTACCTTGATGAAGATTATCGGCGCGACTACGGAGACAGGAACGGTAACTACGGTAATAACCTTAATTATATTTTAGAAAAATATATCGGACTGGATATAAGGCTTTCAACATCTTAAGAATTCGACCTGATTCCCCATCCGGCAGCGCCTTTATGATGCTTTGAAGGCGGGTCGGATATCGATGGATTTTATAAGACTTGACCGGACAAACAAAAAGCAAAAAAGCCCTAAATTTCAGGACTTTTTTGCTTTATTGGACTATGCTGGATTTTAAATGGTGGCGATGCAGGGATTTGAACCCCGGACACTGCGGATATGAGCCGCATGCTCTGACCATCTGAGCTACATCGCCGGATTTGTGGACTAGAAAAAAGTCCGGATTCCCCTTTTTTAGTCATTTCCGCGAAAGTCCGCGGCGGCGGATCTTTTTTTAGATACTTCTGGACTCCAGTTTTCACGGGAGTGACGGGATTTTAGACTTTTACAAAGCCGTCAAGCCGTCAAATTAAAGCCGGATTTTTATCAGCTCACTTTATCCAAGTCAAGCTCAAATCAATTAGACGGCTTCGTAAAAAATCATTCTGCTGTGTTGCGCTTCATCTTTCGTCATTGCAGCGTACCAAAAAGTACGCTTCATTCCTCAAGATTCGCGCGCCTTGCATAATGACCTTTTACTTTGCCGTCTGGATTACGCTTTTTACTGGACCATCAACTCTTACGGCTTCGAAAACATCCTATTTATCTTTGCCTATTCTTTTATTGAACTTACCGCTTCAACCGAAAACTCATCCAGCTCATCGGTTACCTTTTCAAATATTATCATAAACGGAACTGTACTCCCGGGCGGAACCTTTACATTCAATTTCTTATCTCCCGACCTGTTCTGGAGCCGCTTTTTCATCAAAGCCGGATCAGAGACCATAATATCATTTGAAGGAATAATATTGCCGCAATATACCGCCTCAGCTTTTAACAGCACCTTACCCTTTTTGAAAAGTTTTCCTGTCACCGAAATGAAACTCCTGGGGTGTTTGTATTCATTTTTAACTTTGCCGGTAATCACAAAGAGTTTTCCGCGCTGCGTCTGGACAAAGTCTCCCTTAATCGAGTCATCCAAAGGTATTATTCTGAGAGATCCCTTTTCATCCGCCTTTGATCCCAAAAAGTCACTTACAAAAGGAATTTCGATTCCGAAAGGGTTATAAACAACAAAAGCTGCCGCAGCCGCTGCTATAATAACAATAATGGCAAGAATTGACAAAAATTTACCGGAAGGTTTTCCTGTTTTAAGAGGTTTTCTTTCCTTTTCAGGCTCTGCTGTTTTTTCTCCTGATTCGGCAGAAGCAACTGCCGCTTCCGACTCTTCCATTGTATTCCGGAACGCACCTATCTCATGTTCTTCAATGGGCGGATGTGCTTCTTCAGGTTCTTCTTCAGCCAAACCGAGTCCCTCCCTGCCTGTTACTAAGGTATCGGCCCATTCATCAACCTGTTGCGGTTTTTCAGGCTGCTCTTCTGCTACCGGCTCCAGCTCGAGGCTTTCTTCTGCAATCTTCTGAACCGGCAGATCAGCCTTTCCCTCCATTTCAAGCATTTTTTCAACTTCAGAAAAATCAAGATCAAGGTCATCCGGCTTCTCTTCCGATGTTCCTGCTTCTTCAGGGACTGAATCAAATTTTAATTCGATATCCTGTTCCTTCTCCCCGGCTTTTTCAACGCCTCTTGATTCATCTGCCAACACACTCTCAAAATCTGAAAAATCAAGGTCGAGGCTTTCCTCCGGTTCTTTTTCCACAGCCCCGGCTGGCGCCGATTCATCAACAGAGCTTATGATTCTATCCAGATCTGAAAGATCAAGATCCTCGACCTCATCAGCCTTATCTTTCTTTCCGGAAGGCTCCAGTCGCAGATCAAACTTCAAATCAGATTTTTCTTGTTTTTGAATAGGTTCAGCACTATCAGTTTCAAGCATCTTTTCCAGGTCGGAAAAATCAACTTCCTCATCATCTATATCATCTATTTTAGAAACAATTTCTTCCTGGACAGGCTCGATGTCAAACTTCAACTCTTCGGGTTCTCCCTCCTCCTCTTCAACACCTCCTTCTTCCAGGTTATCGATGATTTTTTCCAGTTCTGAAAGATCCAGTTCTCCGGTATCACCTGACGCGGACTCACCAAGTTTTTTTTCTGTCATTTTTTCTTTGACATCTATTTCAAGCATCTTCTCAAGATCACTGAAATCCATATCTTCGGTATCTGAAAGTTCAGCCTTACCATCTTTGCTTTCAGCGGCATCTTCAGTTACAGGAACTTTCTCATCAAACATTTTATCAAATTCAGACAAATCAAAGTCTTCATCAGACAAAGAAGACTCTTCTTTAACGGATTCCTCAGCAGGCTCTTCGAATATCTTTTCCGCAGCAGGAGGATCAAACGCCGGGGCATCAAAGGGAGGAAATACCATGAAAACATTATTACACCTGGAACAGCGAACCTTTGATCCCGATGGTTTTAAGCGTCCATCGTCCAGATTGAAGCCGGTACCGCATTCTTTACAGACAACTATCATGGCATACCCCCTGCTTAAAGTTTGAGGTGGTAAATTTCAGGCAGATTCCTGTACTCTTCCGCATAATCAAGGCCGTAGCCGACGAGGAACCCTTCTCCTACCACATGGCATGAATAATCTATCTTGATTTCAGCCTTGCGCCGTTCACGCTTATCAAGCAGGGCGCAAACCTTAACACTTGCCGGGCCGAATGATTCAAGGTAATCTATGATATACGCCAAAGTAAGACCGGTATCAACTATATCCTCAATTATCAGAACATCTTTGCCCTTAATATCTAAACCGAGCTCTTTGGTCAATTTAATGTTCCCGGAGGTAGTTGTCCCGGTGCCATAACTGGAGGCACAAACAAAATCCAGCTTAACAGGAACCGTAAGGCATCTCATAAGATCCGACATGAATACAAAAGCGCCCTTCAGGATTCCAACCAGAACCAGATCCTTGCCTTTATAATCATCTGAAATCTTCCGAGCAACTTCGGCAACTTTTTTATCAATGGCATTTTTTGTTAAAACAGGAACAAGTACGCGCATAAAAAACAACCATCCAATCCACCATAATTAACGGTTAAGATACATTTTACAGACCATCTTGTCAATCAATTTAATTTGTGAATTTAATTTGTTACAGACCGGAAGAGGCAAGTTTTTCAATAAGGCTTTTCTGCTCTGCATTCAGATTTCGGGGAACATCGATGTGAATACATACATAAAGATCCCCCTTCTTCTTACCCTGCATTCCGGGAAGCCCGTGCCCTGCCAGCCGCATTCTTGTTCCATGTTTTGTCCCGGCCGGGATTTTCAGACTTAACTCTTTCCCGTCTATTGTCGGTATGGAAACCTTTGTTCCTAAAACAGCCTCAGTAAGCTTGACATTACTGTCCAGGTAGAGATCATATTCTTTCGCGGTATAATCAGGATCATCTGCCACCTTTGCCTGAATGAAGAGATCTCCGGGGCTTCCGCCATAAGGGCCAGGCTCCCCCTTTCCGGCAATGCGAAGCTTTTTCCCGGCAATCATTCCTTTAGGTATCTTTACGGTAATATTTTCCGAACGCCCTTCATGCCTGAAGCTCACGACTTTTGTTGTACCCGTTGCGACTTCTCTTAATGTAAGAGGAATTTCATAGATCAGGTCCTGGCCTTTAACCTGTTCCTGGTGCCCGGCATATCCGCCAAAGGGCGAGCCATTACCGAAGGAAAACCGGGTGCCGCCTCTTCTTCCGGCAAAATTCCCGCCAAAACCAAACTCTCTCAGAATATCGCCCATATCAAAACCCCTGAAAATATCTTCCTGCGAATATCTCTGATGGAATCCCGTCGAACCGAATTCATCGTATTGTTTCCGTTTTTCCTTGTCACTTAAAACCGCGTAGGCTTCGCTGATTTTTTTAAATTTCTCTTCAGCGCTTTTGTCATCCCTGGCATGATCAGGGTGGTATTTCATTGCAAGCTTCCTGTATGCTTTTTTTATCTGTTCATCGGAAGCGTCTTTGCTTACACCAAGTAATTTATAATAATCCGTTGTATCAGACATTTAAATATTCCTTTATATTATTCCCCGGCGGGAAAAAGGGTTCCGGGGTTCAAGGATTCGAGGGTTCAAGGGTCTGTTTTTTGAAGTTCTGACTGGTTTTTTTTCACTTGAATCATTAAACCCTTGAATCCTTGAACCCTTATTTCTGTTAACAAAATAAGTAAAAAGCTTAAGCCTGTCAAGAAATTTACCCTCATCAGGAACCTTTATAAAAAGCTTTCATGGCAATCATAAGCACGGAAACTGCGGCAGGAGTCATACCATCAATTCTTGACGCCTGGCCAAGGGATGCCGGCCTGACAAAACTCAGTTTTTCTTTCAGTTCATTTGAAAGCCCGTGAACCTTTGAAAAATCAAAGCCTTCCGGAATCTTCATCTTCTCCAGATTCCTGAACTTCTCGATTTCTTTATACTGCCTTTCAATGTAGCCTTCATATTTTATTCCGATTTCAACCTGTTTTACCACCCTTTTACCGATATTCTCACAACCTCCGGCAAGAGTACCGACAGCACTGTAATCAAGCTCGTTTCTTTTCAGAAGCTGGTCGAGGTATATTCCGTTGTTTATCGGATTCGTACCCCTGCTCTCAAGAAAGCTGTTTACTTCCTGCGACGGCTTTATGACGATACCCTTGATTCGCTTTATTTCATCTTCAATTTGCTTTCTGCGCTCATTCAGATCCTTAAGAGTATCGTCATCAATAAGTCCCAGTTCATGACCTGACTCCATAAGCCTCAGATCCGCGTTATCTTCACGAAGCATGAGCCTGTATTCCGCCCTTGAAGTAAACATGCGGTATGGCTCCCGCGTTCCTCTTGTTACAAGGTCGTCAACCATCACGCCCATATAAGCCTGGGATCTGTCCAGAACAAACGGCGACCTTTTTTGTACCATGCAGGCGGCGTTTATTCCTGCCCACATACCTTGGGCTGCCGCCTCTTCATAACCCGAAGTTCCGTTTATCTGTCCTGCCAGAAAAAGCCCGGAAATAATCTTTGTTTCAAGGGTCTGTTTAAGCTGAACAGGATTAATGTAATCATATTCAATGGCATAAGCAGGCCTGATGATCTCCGCCTCTTCAAGCCCTTCCACGGATCGTACAAGCTGGATCTGCACTTCCATGGGGAGACTGTTGCCCAGTCCGCTTGCATATATCTCATCGGTGTCAAGGCCCTCAGGCTCAAGAATTACATGGTGAGTCTCCCTTTCAGGAAATTTCACGACCTTGTCTTCAAACGACGGGCAGTATCTTGCTGAAACCCCTTTTATGACACCGCCGTATAAGGCTGAACGGTCAAGATTCTCCAGGACTATTCTGCGGCTTTTTTCACTTGTATGGCCCATGTAACTCGGCAACTGCGGCAGTGAAATGCTCTTTGTGAAAAGGGAAAACGGTGTTGGGTCGCATTCGGAATCCTGCCGGGAGAACGCTTCAAAATCTATGCTCGATTTCTTTAATCTCGGTGGGGTGCCGGTCTTCATTCTACCGAGAGCAAAACCGAGTTCCTTCAAATGTATCGGAAGACCGTAGGAGGCAAATTCGCCCGCCCTTCCAGCTTTCATGGAATTAAAACCGATATGGATCAGCCCGCTTAAAAAAGTTCCCGTTGCGAGCAGAACCGTCTTTGCCTGATATCCAAAACCGGTGCAATCTTCAATGCCGGCGATTTTTCCGCCTTCAACAACAAGGCGCTCAACCATGGCCTGTTTCAAATCGAGATTCGACTGCTTTTCAACAACAGCCTTCATGGCAATGTGGTAACGTGATTTATCATTCTGTGTTCTGGATGAATGAACAGCAGGTCCTTTTTTTGTATTAAGTGTTCTGTACTGGATAGCGGTTTTATCTGCAATTTTTGCCATTTCGCCGCCAAGAGCATCTATCTCTTTTACGAGTTGTCCCTTTGCCATGCCTCCGATAGAAGGGCTGCAAGGCATGGCGGCAAGCTTGTCGAGATCAATTGCTACAAGAAGGACGCTGCACCCCATTCTTGCTGCGGCAAGAGCCGCCTCACACCCGGCATGGCCCGCTCCAACTACAATAAAGTCATAATATTTCTGATAAACACCCATTTCTCCCCACCTGACAATCCCGAACCCTTGAACCCTTCACCTAAATAATTCGCCTTCCATTTTCGACCCGTGTTGTATATAATTGTATCCGAATTAAATCAAGACAGGATGAGGTTTTATGAAAAACAGGTTTTACGACCTAAATACCTATTTCAGAAATATTTTCGGATGCAGGGTTCAGAAGATAACGGTCGATGCCGGGCTGAACTGCCCGAACAGGGATGGAACTATTTCAGAACACGGATGCATTTACTGCAATTCAAAGGGGTCGGGGACCGGCGCTCATGCGAGAGGACTCTCGGTGACGAAACAGATTGTTTCCGGGAAATCAGCTCTTTCCAGAAGATACGGCGCGAAAAAGTTTATTGCCTACTTTCAATCGTTTTCAAATACTTATGCTCCTTATGACGAGTTGAAAAATCTGTATGATGAAGCACTCTCTGTTGAAGATATAGTTGGTCTTTCAATAGGAACAAGACCGGACTGCATTAACGAGCCTGTTTTAAATCTTCTTCAAAACTATTCTAAAGATTATCTTGTATGGATGGAGTACGGCCTCCAGTCAGCCAATGATTCGACGCTTATTTTAATAAACAGGGGGCATGATTTTGAATGCTTCAGGAAAGCCGTTGAATTGACAAAAGGCCGTAATATAAAAATCTGTGCCCATGTGATTCTCGGCCTTCCCGGAGAAGAAAAAAGCTGGATGCTTGAAACGGCAAAAGCTGTTGGAGCTCTTAAAATAGACGGCATTAAAATTCATCTTCTCTATGTGGTAAAGGGCACAAAAATGGAAGAGATGTATCAAAATGGCAGTTTCAGATGTCTTGAACAGGAAGAATACTGCGAAATAGTCTGCGATTTCCTGGAACTTCTTCCTGAAGAAATGGTTATCCAGCGGCTGACGGGTGACCCGCACCGGGATGAGCTTGTTGCCCCGATGTGGGCTCTTGAAAAAGCAAAAACCCTTTCCCTCATAAAAAACACCCTCGAAAAGAGGGATTCCCGGCAGGGGAAATTTGCTTTCTGATCCCGCATCGTTATCATGTTGACAGTCAGGTAAAAACAAACTAAATTTCATGAAAATCGACCCGGCTGATCTGTCTTGCCAATTCGGGACCTCTTAAAAACAAAGATCTCAATCAATCAAGTTGAATCGATAAAAGGAGGAAACCATGCCTACATATGAATTTGTCTGTGAAAAATGTAAAAAGCCCTTTACCTTGATTCTATCCATTTCGGAGTACGTAAAAGGGAAAACCAAGTGCCCGAAATGCAAAGGCGGCAAAGTAAAACAACAGATAAGCTCCTTTCAAACAAAGACCTCAAAAAAAAGCTGATAATTTTTGCATTTAACAGGCATACGTATTGCAAATAATGTTGCTTTAAAAAACCTTAACAACAAAAGGGAGGAAAAAAGACAATGAAACGACTTAAGCTTCTTATGATGTTGTGCGCAATTGTGGCCATTTCACTGGCAGGAGTAAATGCCGATGCCAAAACATGCGTTTTTTGCTCGGAGGGCAGCCCTGAAGGTTTTAACCCGGCTTTTTATACGGCCGGAACCACGTTTGATGCCTCTTCAAGGCCGATTTTCGACCGCCTGGTTCTTTTTGAACTCGGCACAACAAAAACAATCCCCGGGCTTGCTGAAAAATGGACCATATCGCCTGATGGAAAAACATACACTTTTCACCTGCGTAAGGGCGTAAAATTCCATACCAAGAGTAATTACACCCCGACACGTGATTTTAACGCCGATGATGTTGTTTTTACCTTCGAGCGTCAGCGCGATAAGAACCATCCCTATCACAAAGTGTCAGGCGGAAATTATGAATATTTTATCTCGACCGGAATGGCGGCGCTTATTCAAAGCATAGAAAAGAAAGATGACTACACCGTGGTATTCAACCTGTTAAAACCTGATGCTCCTTTTATCGCAAACATCGCAATGGATTTCGCATCCATTTTCTCGGCCGAGTATGCTGATAAAATGATGAAGGCCGGAACACCTCAGGAAGTCGATCTGAATCCTGTTGGAACTGGGCCCTATGTGCTGGTCCAGTACCAGAAGGACTCCATTATCCGCTACGAGTCTCATAAACAGTATTGGAGGGGCCCTGCAAAGATAGACAAGCTTGTTTATTCCATTACACCTGACGCCTCTGTGCGATATGCAAAGCTCAAAGCCGGGGAATGTCATGTGATGCCCTATCCTAATCCGGCAGACCTTGCACAGATGGCCAAAGAAAAGGATATCAAGCTGATGCAGATGGAAGGTCTGAATGTGGGCTATCTCGCGTTTAACACAGAAAAGAAACCTTTTGATAATGTAAAAGTGCGCCAGGCGCTTAGCATGGCGGTAAACAAACAGGCCATAATTGATGCTGTATTCCAGGGCGCCGGGAAGATAGCCAAAAATCCGATTCCACCCACAATCTGGTCATATAACGATAAAGTAAAAGATTATTCCTATGACCCGGTTGCAGCAAAAAAGCTTCTTGCTGAGGCCGGTTTTCCAAATGGTTTTGAAACCGATATCTGGGCAATGCCTGTTCAGCGCCCGTATAATCCGAATGCACGGCGCATGGCTGAAATAATCCAGGCCGACTGGGATAAAATCGGTGTTAAAGCCAAGATTGTAACCTACGAATGGGGCGAATATCTGAAACGCTCGAAAGAAGGCGAACACCAGACACTTCTGCTCGGATGGACCGGCGACAACGGCGACCCGGATAATTTTCTGGCTGTCCTTCTCGGTTGTGATGCTGTTGGCAGCGCAAACCGCGCACGCTGGTGCTACAAGCCTTTCGATGATCTTTTAAAGCAGGCCAAAATAACCTCGGATGTGGCCGAACGGACCCGGTTGTACGAGAAAGCCCAGGTTATTTTCAAAGAGCAGGCTCCCTGGATCACCATTGCCCATTCCGTAGTTTTCAAGCCGATGCGCAATGAAGTAGTCAATTTTAAAATCGATCCTTTCGGTGGCCACGTATTCTATGGAGTTGACATAAAGTAATTAGTTTCCATCTGGAAATGGCTCTTTTGTGCGATCTCTGTGTCAATCTGCGGGATTTCTTGTGCGACGTACAATGCGTATGTCTCCGCGCAATCCCTTGATTTCCTCGAGCTTGCCCAAAGTTGCCTATTTCCAGATTGGAAACGACGGCTTCAGGGATATGGGGGGACATTGAGTCATGCAAGAGTTATATCACTTGGCCCCTTGACCCCTCGAATCCTTGAACCCTTTTTTTAGCCCCTCAAGCCAACGGAATATGATAAAATTTCTCTTAAGACGCATTGCAATGATCATTCCGACATTTATAGGCATGACGCTGCTGACGTTTGCCCTGATTCACCTGGTTCCCGGAGATCCCGTGGAGCTGATTGCAGGCGAACGGGGAATCACTCCGGAGCGTCACGCGCTCCTGCGGGCGGAACTGGGATTGGACAAACCTCTTATAGTACAGTACGGAAATTATGTCTGGGACATTTCCCACGGGAACCTTGGCAAGTCAATCATTACCAAGCAGCCGGTATTTAAAGAATTTATTACTCTTTTCCCGGCAACAATGGAGCTGTCATTTTTTGCGATGATTTTTGCGATAACCTTGGGGCTTCCGGCGGGCATTATTGCAAGCGTCAAACGCGGTTCTTTTTTTGACCATTCCGTGATGGGGCTTTCGCTTGCAGGCTACTCCATGCCTATTTTCTGGTGGGGTCTGCTGATGATCCTGTTTTTCTCCGTTTTTCTCGGCTGGACCCCGGTTTCAGGGCGGTTATCGGCCCTTTTCTGGATTGACGCCGATACGGGCTTCATGCTGATAGATTCCCTGAAATCTGATGAAAAGGGAACTTTTGTGTCCGCAGTACGCCATTTAATCCTTCCTTCCATAGTTCTTGGCACAATACCTCTGGCGGTAATTGCACGAATGACACGGTCAGCAATGCTCGAAGTGCTTACGGAAGATTATGTGCGCACTGCACGGGCCAAAGGCCTGGCTCCGTTCCGCGTAATCATGATACATGCTCTGCGCAATGCACTGATTCCGGTAATCACGGTTATAGGTCTTCAGACCGGAGTGCTTCTCGCCGGCGCAATTCTGACTGAAACAATTTTCGCCTGGCCGGGCGTGGGCAAGTGGATAGTAGAATCAATCAACCGCCGCGATTACCCGGCTGTACAGGGAGGCATTCTGCTTATTTCAAGCCTGGTCATCCTTGTCAATCTGGGAGTCGACATGCTCTATGGTGTCGTCAATCCCCGAATCCGTCACAATAAGTAGCAGGCAGACATGTCAGAATCTCTTCCCATAGATAACCATTCATCAGCCCCGATACACCCCGTTAAAGAATTCTGGCTCTATTTCTGCGAAAACAAAGGGGCGCTGGTCGGTTTATGCTTTATCGTCTTTATTGTTTTTGTGGCTTTGATGGCCCACTATATTGCGCCCCACGGTCCGTTCGAGCAATATCGAGATGCAATCCTCACTCCCCCGGCCTGGATGGAGGGCGGCACATGGACATATCCGCTGGGAACTGATGATGTTGGACGGGATATGCTTTCCAGGCTTATCCACGGGGCACGCCTGAGTCTTCTCGTCGGTGCGATAGTGGTGACAATTTCCCTTGCGGCGGGCATTCTGCTTGGAATCGTATCGGGCTATGTCGGTGGATATCTCGAGACAATGATTATGCGCCTCATGGATATCATGCTGGCATTGCCCAGCCTGCTCCTTGCCATGGCCATAGTAACAATACTCGGTCCAAGTCTAAAAAACGCCATTCTGGCCATCGCAGTCGTTATACTCCCCCATTACGTCCGCCTGACCCGGGCCGCGGTAATCACCGAAAAAGCCAAAGATTATGTCACGGCATCGAGAGTATGCGGGGCACGGGCTTTACGCCTGATGTTTATAGTGATTCTCCCCAATTGCATGGCGCCCCTTATCGTTCAGGCCACTCTTAGCTTTTCGACGGCGATTCTTGATGCCGCGGCGCTCGGCTTTCTCGGCATGGGAGCGCAGCCGCCCATACCGGAGTGGGGTGCAATGCTCGCCAATGCACTCCAGTTTGTCCAGCGCGCATGGTGGGTTGTTACTTTTCCGGGGCTGGCAATATTTTTTACCGTGCTCGCGTTCAACCTCGCGGGCGACGGACTTCGGGATGCTTTAGACCCTAAATTGAAACGATAATGAATCTTCTTGAAATAGAAAACCTGTCTGTTGACTTTTCCGGCTTTATGGCCGTTGATGATTTTAACCTGACCATCGGGGAAGGCGAGGTGGTAGGAATCGTCGGTGAATCCGGTTCAGGGAAAAGTGTTGCCCAGCTTGCGCTGATGGGACTGATCCCCTATCCCGGCAAGGTTTCAGCAAAAAAACTTCTCTTCAGGGGCAATGATCTTCTTCACATATCTCCCGGCAAACGCCGCGAAGTCGCCGGGAAGGAAATCGCCATGATCTTTCAGGAGCCCATGACGAGCCTGAATCCATGTTTTACGGCGGGCTACCAGATTATGGAAACATTGAAAGTTCACGAAGGAGGCAACAAGGCATTGCGTCAAAAACGTACCGTCGAGTTGCTGGAACAGGTCGGCATCCCAACGCCAAGGGAGCGAATCAACAGCTTTCCCCATCAGCTCTCGGGCGGAATGAACCAACGGGTGATGATAGCCATGTCTATCGCCTGTAATCCGCGCCTGCTGATCGCCGATGAACCTACCACGGCGTTGGATGTAACGATTCAGGCACAGATACTTGACCTGTTGCTCGACCTGCAACGGAAAAAACAGATGGCGCTCATATTGATCACCCATGATATGGCGGTTATTGCCGAAACGGTTGAGCATGTTGTCGTAATGTATGCCGGGCAGATTATGGAAAAGCGTTCCGTCGATGAATTATTTTCCAACCCGCGCCATCCTTATACGGCGGCTTTGCTTGATGCGCTGCCTGAAAGAAGCCGGGGTTTGAAGCGCCTGCCGACTATTCCCGGAGTTGTTCCGGGGCGGTATGACGTCATTTCGGGCTGTATTTTCAACCCCCGCTGCAATCACGCAGCTCCTGTTTGCAAGACAGAAAAGCCGTTACTTCTACAGGATAGCGCCGGAGCGGTGCGTTGTCATTTTCCTCTTGCAAAGGAAGCGCATCAATGAACAACGAAGCAATAATAACTGCAAGTGACCTGAAACGGCATTATAAAATCCGCACGGGAGGTTTTTTTTCAAAGCCTTCTTTACTGAAGGCGCTCGATGGCGTGTCGTTTACTATAAACGGAGGCAAAACACTTGCAGTAGTGGGTGAATCGGGATGCGGCAAAACGACTCTTGCACGGCTTGTAACAATGATAGAGCAGCCGACATCAGGCTGCCTTGAAATCAATGGAATCAGCGGAACAACCAGAAGTGAACGCGAAAAGAGAGAATTGCACAAACTTGTGCAGATCGTTTTTCAAGATCCGTACGGATCACTCAATCCGCGCAAAAAAATAGGAGCGATTCTTGAAGAACCGCTCATAATCAATACCGCTCTTACTGCCTCCGAGCGCCATGAAGCCGCCCGCGAAATGCTGGCCAAAGTCGGCCTGACCCGTGAACAGTACAACCGCTATCCTCATATGTTTTCAGGCGGCCAGCGCCAGCGCATCGCGATTGCGCGCGCCCTGATGCTTAAGCCAGCTCTCGTGGTTGCCGACGAGCCGGTATCCGCACTCGACGTATCGGTTCAGGCCCAGGCGCTTAACCTGCTCAAGGATCTGCAGGATGAAATGAATCTCGCATATCTTTTTATATCCCACGATCTCGGAGTTGTTCGGCATATATCGGATGATCTGCTGGTGATGTATCTCGGAAGCCCGGTGGAGCAGGGGAGAAAAACGGATATTTTCAGAATGCCGATCCATCCCTATACCCGTGCTCTGATGGGCTCCATACCCAGCGTTAATAAAAATATGCGAAGGAAGCGTGTCCGGCTGACCGGCGAGATTCCATCCCCGTTAAATCCACCTTCAGGTTGCGCTTTTCACAAACGCTGCGTCTTCATGAGCGAGGTTTGTACTGTCCAAAGGCCTGAACTCAGGCTGGTCGAGGATAGGCTGGCTGCATGTCACCATGCTGAAAAAGTCGCCGCAATACCCTTCTGATAATAGACTTGTTTTATATAAGTGTTTAATAATAATTGATTGATTTTATATAAATATTGAAATAGATAATAGGTAATTCGATGTACAGCTTTTTCCGAGAACCGCATATTAAATATTACGCGCATTAATTGTTCGGCAACAGAGATTCATATCGAAAAGGAGATTTGACGGATGAAGGCAACAAAACAATTTGGGGATTTTCTGAAAGTGATACTTGCATTGGCCTTTCTTTCTGCAGTATGGGGCTGTGCTTCAACCGGCGAATTTCGTGGTCAAGGAACAGCGGCGAACGTAACTCTTGAAAAGAAAAACTATAGAATCATAAAAGTTGCAGCCAAGGGAGAGAGCAGCGGATTCAAACTTCTTGGATTCATTCCTTTTGCAAGCCCGACGTACGCTGAGGCAAAGGAATCACTTTATGAATCTATAAGCCAGCCGTTGGAAGGTCGTGCAATCGCTCTTGTAAATCAAACTGAAGATCGCTCATATATGTATTTCATCCTGTTTTCCATTCCAAAGATTACACTTACAGCTGACATCATTGAGTATCTCGATGAAACAGGAAAGTAGCTTTGAAGCAAAACGCAAGAATCAGCGTAAAGGTGTGCCTGGTATAACTTTTTTGTCCAGAGTTGCAACAGCGCAGCCGTTTTCATCCGTTGCCGCAAGCAGCATTCCGTTTGATATAATTCCCATTATCTTTGCGGGTTTGAGATTTGCAACAACAATAATCTGTTTCCCTTCAAGCTCTTCCGGAGCGTAGCTTGAAGCTATTCCGGCCACAATGGTTCTTGTCTCCCCGATATCGATTGTAAGCTTTAGAATCTTTTTCGCTCCGGGAATTGATTCCGCCTTTGATATGGTCGCAACTCTTAAATCAATGCTGCTGAGGAGATCCAGTGTTATTTCCGGTTTAATAGCCGGCATAATGGTTTCTGTTTCCTTTTCGGGCAATGACGATTCCATCTTTTTTTTGTCTATTCTCGGGAAAAGTGTTGTTGATTTAGGAAGGCTTGTTCCTGCCTTGATGCCGTTCCATGTTTTAATATTTGTTAAATCATAAAAAGGTTTTTCACGATCCTGTCCCAGATGATATTGCATTGTTTTCGCAGTATCAGGCATAACCGGATAAATAAGACCGGATACGACCCTTAATCCTTCAAGAAGGTCATATATGACGAATTCAAGCTCCTTCCTGCTGGTTTTCTTTTTTGCGAGAACCCAGGGAGCAGTTACATCAACGTACTTGTTCATGAGGCTGATAAATTCCCAGACCGAAATCAAAGCTTTGTGAAAGGAGAAATTATCCATCTCTTGTTCATATTCTTCAACAGCAGCTAAAGCCTGGAGTTTCAGGCAACCCCTGAGTTCGTTTTCGGTTTCAGGATCAATTTCAGGAACAACTCCTCCCAAATATTTATGAGCCATTGTTACTACCCTTGAAAACAGATTTCCAAGATCATTTGCAAGGTCCGAATTGACACGCGCAACAAGAGCTTCTTCATTGAAACTGGAGTCAAGGCCGAATACCATTTCCCGCATAAGGAAAAATCTGAAAGCGTCCAGTCCATAAATGTTTTTCAGTGAAAGAGGCTCAACGACATTACCGAGACTCTTTGACATCTTGCTTTCATCTATATTCCAGTAACCGTGAACATTCAGGTTTTTATATACCGGTATTCCTGCGGCTTTAAGCATTATCGGCCAGTATATCCCGTGAGGTTTTAATATGTCCTTTGCAATAACATGCTGTGCAGCCGGCCAGAATTTCCTGTACAGAGCGCCATCCGGATATCCTAAGGCCGAGACGTAGTTAAGCAGAGCATCAAACCATACATAGGTTACATATTTATCATCAAACGGAAGAGGAATTCCCCATTCGAGACGTGTCCGGGGGCGGGATATACATAAATCTTCAAGAGGCTCTTTTAAAAAAGATAATACCTCGTTTTTGTAACGTTCCGGCCTTATGAATTCGGGATTCTGCCTGATGTGGTCAATAAGCCAGTCCTGGTAGCGGCTCATTCTGAAAAAATAATTTGATTCACGAATGGTTTCAGGTTCAGTTTCGTGATCCGGGCATTTACCGTTTACCAGTTCCCGTTCGGTATAAAAACGTTCGCAGCCAAAACAGTAAAGCCCTTCATATTCGGAAAAATAAATATCCCCAGAATCATGTATTTTCAGCAGAATTTTCTGAACAACAGCTATGTGCGAAGGGTCGGTTGTCCGTATGAATGAACTATACTCGATATTTAATTCAGGCCACAGGTCTTTAAACAGCCTGCTTATTTTATCAACGTAAATTCGCGGGCTCAGGCCTTCATTTTTTGCTGCGCGCTCGACTTTGTCACCGTGCTCATCAGTGCCGGTAAGAAAAAAGAAATCCTTGTTTTGCATCCTGTTGTAACGGCAAATTACATCGGCTGCGATAGTAGTGTAGGCATGCCCAAGATGAGGCTTTGCATTCACATAATAAATAGGAGTTGTAATATAAAAGGTGCCGCTCATTCCACTCCATCGTAATTTTTCATATCAATGTTTATACCTTCGTAAAAAGTCAAAAAACGACTTTTTACTTGGCGGGAAAGGGCTTCCCCTCTCCCGCCGCTTGAAGTAAATTCAAGCGGTTCCACCCTCACCCCAGGCCGGGGCTTAATCGCCCTCGGCCTCTTGATGGACTTCTTGCGAGTCCATCAACGTTGATCGATATCTGAATCAATGTCAAGCTCTTCGTGTTTCCCATTATCAGTTGTATTATTGATAAATATTACTTTTTCATAATATTCTTCTTCAGGAATTCTATCAATATCTGAAATTTCAGGAGAATCCTCCCTTATGGATTTATCTCTGCATGGAATTTCCTGGTATATTCCATGTTCATAAGTAAGACAGCACATGAGTCTCCCGCATTGTCCGGAGATTTTGGTCGGGTTTAAGGAAAGGCTTTGATCTTTTGCCATTCTGATCGAAACAGGCCAGAACTTATCCATGAATAAAGAGCAGCAGATCTCTCTTCCGCATCTTCCCAGTCCTCCGCACATCTTAGCCTGGTTTCGTATTCCAACCTGTCTCATTTCAATCCTGACAGAGAGCTCCTTTACAAGTATTTTGACAAGTTGCCTGAAATCGATACGCCCTTCGGCAGTAAAATAGAATGTGAGTTTGCCGGCATCAAAGGAGCTTTCCACTGAAAAAAGATTCATTTTGAGATTAAGCTCTTTTAAGCATTTAAGACAAAATGCCTGCGCATTTTTTTCGATTTGCGCATTTTTTTCTTTTTGATGGTAATCTTTTTCATTTGCAAGGCGAATCACTTTTTTAAGTGGTTTGTCGGGAAACTGATCGCAAGGAACAGGCGCAACCGCTACAGTGCCAAAGCCCAATCCCTGCTCGGTTTCAACGATTACATGATTTCCGATAGTCAGCACAAACGCGCCGATGTCGAAATCATAAACTTTCCCTGCAGGTTTGAATCTGATGCCAACAATTTTCATATATGATATGAAGCCCGGAAGATCGGACTATTTTTCCCCTAATTAAGTAATGAAGCACTCGTAAGAAGTCAGAAATCTCTATTTTATGTCATTTCAGCGAAAGTCCGCGGCGGCGGATCTTTTCAACCAGTTCTGGACTCCCGTTTTCACGGGAGTGACGGGATTTTGAATGTCTTACGAAGCCGTCAGATTTGCACAAGCTTTAAAACAAGTGATTCTGCAGTCAGTCTCAAATTCCCATTTGCCCTTATGGCTTTCCGGGCCGTTTGGATCTCTTCGAATTTTGATATAATACTTTGTTCAGAGTACTTTTTACAAGAGATTCGCATCTTGTCTGAAAGATCAATAAAAATGACTTTGTCGGAGGAGTGCCTGAAAACAGCCAGATCCCTGTACCAGATGTCGATTGCCTCTATAGAGTCGAGAAAATCATCTTTGTCTTTTGAAAGTCTTTCTGCAAAGGCAAGACACCTCCCTGTATCGTTTATAGATAAAGATTCCAATTCGCCTATAAGCCAATCTCTTTTTCTCAGCAGTTTGCTGCTGCTTATGTTGTATGCCCCGGATAAGCTCCCGTTTGACATACCTGCAAAAATGTCCGCGTCAACAGGGTTAACCCCTTTTTTTTCAGACAGTATTTGAGCAATTTTCCCCCGGGAAACGGGGTTAAACTTTATGTTCTGGCAGCGTGAAGACACAGTTGAAATAAGATCTGTTTTTTCGGCGGCGGTAAGAATCAGAATTGTTCTGTCAGGAGGCTCTTCGAGCATTTTCAGAAGAGCATTGCCTGCCGCCACATTCATTGCCTGAGCATCAGAGATAATAACTACTCTTACCTTTGCCTCATAGGGTTTCAGGGACAGGATTCCGCACAGGTCACGAATCTGGGATATCCTGATACTATAACCGGAAGGCCTGATATGGATAACATCAGGGTGGCTGTTTGACAGAATTTTTCTGCAAGACCTGCAAATACCGCAAGGCTCTGATATTTTATGATTGTCCGGTAAACCTGTTTGCCCGGAATTTAGATGTGGTTGTTCCCGGCCTTCTCCCTGACAATTGCATGCCATGGCAAACATTCTTGCCGCAGTCTTTTTCCCAACACCTTCAATACCGGTGAAAAGGAGCGCATGCGGAATGGTTCCCTTCCTGATAAAAGCGGTCAATATCCGGACCGGTCTTTTTTGATCAGTTATAGATTCGAAACCAGGCACAAATTAACGATCTACCCGTTCTTTCAGCTCTTTTCCTGATTTGAAAAAGGGGAGCTTTTTTGGCCTTATGGTAACCTTTTCGCCGGTCTTGGGATTTCTGCCGGTATAACTTTTGTAATTTTTTACAAAAAAACTGCATAGACCGCGAATTTCAATTCTGTCTGCCTCTGCCATGGAGTCCGCCATGGAGTCAAAAAAGATTTGAACAACCTTGGCGGCTTCTGCTTTTGATATGTCCGCTTCATTTTTGAGGGCCGAAATTAACTCCAGTTTATTCATATTTCCTCCTTGAAAAAAATTGCCTTAATCTTTCCGTCTATCTTTTAAATAAAAGTTTATAGTAAGTCAAGCACTTATGATAATTTTTATGTCAAAACCTCAATATCCTCTTCATCTACTTCCACGGAAGCGAACTGTCCGAGTGCTTCAATGTTGACTATTACGCGTCCTGTTTTGCCGTATCTTGCAAATGTTCCCACGACACCCTCAAAGGGTCCGCTTATAACCATAACGCTCTCCCCTTTTTTAAAACTGGTCCCCGTAAGGATTTTCCCGTCTCCTGCAGTCATGATTTTAAGCGATTCTATTGTTTCATGCGGAACAGGAACAGGACCGCTCCGGTTTCCAACCAGTCGGACTACACCGGCGGTTTTGACTATTTCAATGTGCGTGCCGGGCGCAAGACAGGATTTAACGAACAGGTACCCTGGAAAGAGAGGTATGTTTATCATGACTTTTCTGTCGACACGCCTGCTTCTGACCAGAACTTTTGGTAAAAAAGCT
Source organism: Desulfobacteraceae bacterium (assembly GCA_011391695.1). GTDB lineage: Bacteria > Desulfobacterota > Desulfobacteria > Desulfobacterales > RPRI01 > RPRI01. The sequence continues at coordinate 40,094 of JAABQB010000010.1, forward strand.
TCTAACGATTTTTTTATTAATCCCTCGTACACCACATTTTCAAACCTGCTTCTGGTATGAAGCACGTACCATGAAGGAGTTATTATTTTCGTCATCTAGCCTCCGAAACCTCCGAGACCAGTGAAGTTTATCATGAAAGAAAATTTCTCATCATCAACCTCATCCGTATATCCAAAATCGACCGACCAGCACTGGGACGTATACAGGAATCCCAGATCGGTTTTTATCCTCTTGTTATCGTGGATATTGATTTCATGATATGCTCGTAATAAGAGATTATCAAAGATTTTTATGTTAATGGCTGAAAGCAGGGATTCTGTTGAATCACGCTGAAATCTGTATTCTGCAGAGAGTGAATCCCCGCGATGGTCTGATAATCTCCCTGAAGCGTTCCGCGTGACAATCTGGCTGTCATACGTGGACCATGTCGCATCTGTTGAAAAAGATAAATATTTAAAGGGGGTTAGCTTTAGCTCGCCATATAACGGAGAAAAAGGTTTCCCGTCCTTCTTATCTTCTCTTTCTTCGTTTACATTAAAGCTTTGCGCGATCATTATTCTTAAAAATTCATTATATGTATAAGAGGGCTCATCTGCATCTTTCTTACCGTCACTTCCGGTTTTGCCCGAAGGAGATCTTGATGTAAAAGTGTTTGTCAGAGAATAGGCTATCAGATTGTTCATTCCGATGCGATCGATGCCGTCAAAGCTCGGATAATCGGTCTGGTCCTCATCCGGTGTGAAAGAATAAACAATCTTCGGTTTAATTGAATGTTTAATGCTGTCCACACGCTCACTGTTTATTTTAAAAACGCGGAAAAATTCGGTGGAAAGGTCAAGGCTGGCATCGTACATTTCCCTGTTATAGATAGTCTCATTTTCATTGGTATCTCTTTCTGACGGATCGACATACCAGGTTGTGTGCCTTAACCCCAGAGAGGATTCCAGTGAAAGAAAACTTTTCAACCTGAACGGCATATAGATTCTCGGATACAAGTCTACGCGGTGGCCGGACATACCGTCTTTTCTGTAAAAATTGGTATATTCCGAATCGAGGTCGGCGTAAAGAGGCGTGCCTGAGAGCTTTTGTCTTGTTGAATTGAACTCGATAACAGGCAATTTATGCAGGGTGTCATCCGCGTCACTCCACCTGCGCTTTATGACATTATCGTACCAGCGGGTTTCTGCATTAAAGGTATAGAAAGACCAGTTTTTGGAAAGATTCAGCCTGTTGATCCTGACAGGATCATCATAATTGTCTATCTCCCTTCCGAAATATTTTTTAAAGTATGCTTCGGTTGCGTTAAAACCATTATGACCGTCCTTAAATTCATGAAGGTAGTCCTGATCGCTTACAATATCTATATCAAGTTTTGCCTTGAATCCATCAGGTAATTCCTGATCATGCTTCATTCTGAACCAGTACCTGTCTGAATTGGGACGCAAATAACTGTCACCTGAATATCCCCATTTTTTATCGGAATTGTTTGTACCGTCATCCTGTTTCTTGTCATCAAGATAATCAAACATCAGGGCGCCCCTGGTCTGTTTGTCTAAAATATAACGGTATTCAAATCCTCCTTTTTCACCCCGCTCACCCATATGATGGACATAGAGAGTGGCGTCGGTATTTTCATTTATTGCCCAGAAATAAGGCTGGTTGTATTCCATTCCTTTTCTATCGGATTGTCCTATCTCGGGAGCCAGAAGACCTGATTGCCGCTTTGTTTTAGCAGGAAAAGCCATAAAAGGCACATACATTACCGGTAATTTTTTTGTCCAGAATGCAGCGTGGTTTATAAATCCATATCCTTCGATATCAACTGTAATCTTTTTGCCTGTAATTTTCCAGTCCGGTGTTTCGCCATCACAGGTTGAAACGGTAGCTTCTTCGGCAAGATAGCTGTTCTCACCTGTTTTTTCGATTGATTTGCCGCTGATATGAAAATTATTTTCTTTAAGAAATATTGTGCCGTCATGCACGGTACCGGTTTCGGATTTTAAATCCATATCCAGACTGTTCCCTGTGAGAACATCTCCACCTGCTGTCAGTTTGACATTTCCCTTTGCGTGAGCGTGAAATGTTTTGTGATCAAAGCGAACAAAATCAGCTGTAATTTTTCTGCTGTTTTTGAATATTATTACATTCCCGGATGCTGTATATATATCTGTATTTCTGTCATGATTAATTTCGTCGGCGGTAAGATTCCAGGGTTCACCAGAGTCATCATTTTTAAACAAGCGGTCACTCATGGGTGCTGCAAAAACAACGGAATCAAATATGAATATAAATACAAATATTATTAATAATACTAAAGGGTAAGTGCAGGCACATTTCCTTAACTGAAAATCAGCACGGTCGTTTAAACAAAAAGGGGAATAATTTCTGTTTTTAAGCATTAAATTGAGCATTGATATCCGGAATTTTTTTATATCCATCCATGTTTATGTTAGTAAATCGTTATCTGCCAGAAGGTTTAGCACGTTTGAGACCAATTTCAGCGGCAGAATATAAGAGCAATTATTAAAAAGCAAGACCCAGTTTTTAAAATACGTTCTTTCAAAAATATTAAAAATGGGGTATCATAAAAATTAGATCGCCTCCAAAAGAGTTGGTGATTCAATGAGGATTCAAGGTTTTTGTTATATGAAAGTGCTTATTACAAATGATGACGGTATTTATGCCCGTGGCCTGTTGGCGCTGTACAAGAGGTTTGCAATAAGCCATTTCGTGACAGTCGTGGCGCCTGACCGGGAAAGAAGCGCCGTCAGTCATGCCATAACGCTGCATGAACCCCTTCGAGCAAAAAGGGTTGATCTGGATGGCGGTATTCCCGGATATGCTGTTAACGGTACTCCTGCCGATTGCATCAAGCTCGGCGTACTCGAAATACTCGGATATAAGCCGGATATAGTTATTGCAGGTATAAATCCCGGTGCCAATGTAGGCGTCAATCTCAACTATTCAGGTACGGTTGCCGCGGCCAAGGAGGCTTCTTTTTATGGTGTCAGCGCAATAGCTGTATCCATCCAGGGTTTTGATATGAAACACCTCGACGATGCGGCGATATTTGTTGAAAGACTTACGATGGAAGTTGTTGAAAAGGGGCTTCCATTCGGAACTTTTCTTAATGTTAATATTCCGGATATCTCAATAAAAGAAGCAGCGGGAGTCCGTATCAGCAGTCAGGGCATAGACATTTCCTCCGAGTTTTTTGAAAAAAGAGTTGATCCCCGGAATCGTACGTATTACTGGCAGGGATGTGATACCAATCTTTCCGTATATAATCCGGATACTGATGGAGCCGTTCTTTATGACAAGTTCATATCAATAACTCCAATCAAGTGCGACATGACCGATTACAGCATGATGAAAGCTCTTAAAGAGTGGAATATAAATAACAGCTGAGAAGGTGCTTATGAAAAAACAATATGCCGGATCTTTTAAAGCCGGAGATAAGGTGGATGATGTTTTTGTCCTTTATGAAAAGATTCTTGCTCAAAAAAAAGACGGGAGCGATTATCTGAACAATACATTTTCCGATAAGACAGGAAAGATAAAAGGTGTCTTATGGGACAATGTGGATAAGATTACAGCAGGCACAAAGGCCGGCGATTTTGTTCATGTCAGGGGAAATGTTTCGGAATACAAGGGAACCCTTCAGGTTGTGATAAAGAGCATGGAGACCATATTGCCGGATTCGGTTGATCCTTCCGATTTCCTTCCGGCAACAGGGCGCGATATCGATTCCATGTTAAAACAACTGTCCGGGCTTTCAGATTCAATCAAAGAGAAAAAATTAAGAGAGCTTTTCACGGCTTTCTGGAATGACTCAGGGTTTGTCGATAAATTCAAGAAAGCTCCTGCCGCAAAAAAAATGCATCATGCCTACATAGGCGGCCTGCTGGAGCATACCCTTTCGATGGCTTTACTTGCGGATAAGATAGCAGGCCATTACAGCGGTCTTGACAGAGATCTTCTTATTGCCGGAACTATCCTTCATGATATTGGGAAAATAAGGGAATTTGAATATGATATTAAGATTGATTATTCGGATGAAGGGAGGCTTTTAAGCCATATAGTAATAGGACTTGGAATGATAGATGAGAAGATTAAGGAGATCAAAGAATTCCCGGATGCCCTTGCGCTCGTGTTAAGGCACATGATAGTAAGCCATCACGGCACGAGAGACTTCGGTTCTCCTGAACCTCCGAAGACGATTGAAGCAGTTCTTCTCAATTATATTGACGAAATCGATTCCAAGATAAGCGGCATACGGGAATTCATTGCTTCCGGTGAAGGAGGAGGAAACTGGACCTCTTATCATAAGATACTTGAGCGCCATTTTTACACAGGTGAAAACGGGATGCCGCCTAAGGAAAAGAAAATACTGGAATAAATACTATTTGATAAGGACAGTTTGATAAAAAGTTCAAACATGCTTTTTTTGTCATTCTCGCGAAAGCGGGAATCCAGTTTTTCAAATGCTTCTGGACTCCCGTTTTCACGGGAGTGATGAGATTTCGGATTTTTTCGAGAGCATCTATGATGACAGTCTGAACAGACAGGATATAAAGATGTTTATAACATTTGAGGGAATCGAAGGCTCCGGAAAAACGACACAGATACGCCATGCTCTGGAATTTTTGAAGCAAAGAGGAAATGATTGCATCGTGACCCGTGAACCGGGGGGCACTATGACAGGTCAGAAGATCCGGGCGATCCTCCTTGATCCTGAAAGCAGTGGGATAGACCCTTCAACCGAGCTTCTTTTGTATGTGGCTGACAGAGCCGAACACGTCAATAAAGTTGTAAGGCCGGCATTATCAGCAGGCAAAACTGTTTTGTGCGACCGCTATTTTGATGCGACTGTTGTATATCAGGGGTATGCCCGGGGATTGGATATAGATTTATTAAAAAATATGCATAAACTGATTCTGAATGATTTAAAGCCTGACATCACTTTTCTTCTCGACCTTCCTCCCGCAGCCGGTCTTTCAAGAGCTTGGAAACAGATAGAAGAAGGAGAACGAGCGGGGATTGAAACAAGATTTGAAAAAGAGGCCGTTGCTTTTCATGAAAAGGTAAGAGAAGGTTATCTTGAGCTTGCGCGGCAGGAGCCTGAGCGCTTTATCGTTATTGACGCCATGAATAATGAAGAGCAGGTCAGGAAAGATATAATAAAGGTATTGTCATGAGCTACTCTGTACTGGACACGATAGGAAATACCCCGCTTGTTGAAATAAAAAACATGAATCCTAATCCCAGGGTAAGGATTCTTGCGAAGCTCGAATACTTTAACCCGGGAGGTTCGATAAAAGACAGGGCAGCGCTCTTTATGATCGAAGAGGGGGAAAAATCCGGTGAACTTACACGCGACAAGACAGTCATAGAGGCAACCAGCGGCAACACCGGCATAGGCCTTGCTCTGGTTTGTTCGGTCAAGGGATACAGGCTGCTTCTTACCATGTCCGAAGCCGCAAGCATTGAGCGCCAGAAAATACTCAAAGCCCGTGGAGCCGATATTCTGCTAACTCCAGGACATCTCGGCACGGACGGAGCAATAGAAGAGGTTTACCGTCTTTGCAGGGAAAAACCCGGCGCCTATTTTATGACGGATCAGTTCAACAACAAGGCGAACTGGCAGGCCCATTATTTTGGAACAGCCGAAGAGATATGGAAACAGACCGAAGGAAAAGTCACAAAGGTCATCGTTACAATGGGAACAACCGGAACCGTGATGGGAATCACAAGAAGGCTCAAGGAATATAACCCTGACATAACAATCGTAGGTGTCGAACCATATCTCGGACATAAAATCCAGGGTCTCAAGAATATGAAAGAGGCTTACAGGCCCGAGATTTATGAAAAGAAGCTCATTGATAAAATAGTGAATATCGATGATGAAGAGGCCTTTGAAACGGCGAGGCGCCTTGCGAGGGAAGAGGGTCTGTTTGTTGGAATGAGCAGCGGCGCCGCCATGGTGATTGCCGCGAACGAAGCGTCCGCCACGGATGAGGGAACGATAGTCGTCATATTCCCGGACAGCGGGGAACGCTATCTGAGCACTTCCCTTTTTGCGGTCAAGGAAAAGATCGAGCTCAAGCTCTTCAACACACTGACAAGAGGAAAGGAACCATTTGAGCCTGTTCATCCAGGCAAGGTTTCCGTTTATTCCTGCGGACCGACAGTCCACGCGAGAATGCATCTTGGAGAATGCAGGCGCTTTGTCTTTTCGGACCTCTTATGCCGCTATCTCGAATTCAGGGGATATTCGGTAAAGCATATAATGAATATAACGGACCTCGATGATAAGACCATAAACGGGTCTGAAAAGGCCGGGATAGGATTGTCCGAGTTTACCGGGAAACATATTGACTTGTTCATGAAGGACCTCGATCTTCTCTGCATCAAGCATGCGGACGGTTATCCGAGGGTTAGTGAACATGTTGAAGATATGGTGGCGGTTGCCGGAAAACTTGTTAAAAAAGGCTATGCCTATGAAAAGCTCCGCTCGCTCTATTTTGATATTTCCCGCTTTGCGGATTACGGAAAATTGTCAGGGGTCGACATAAACAAGATAAAAGTAGGCGCTACAGTGGATCTCGATGATTATGAAAAGGATAATCCTCGGGATTTTACATTGCTTAAAAGAGCGAAGCTTTCCGAGCTTAAAAGAGGGATATACACCGCGACCGACTGGGGAAATGTCAGGCCCTCCTGGCACATTCAGTGCGCTGCAATATCAATGAAATACCTTGGAGAAACTTTTGATATTCATACAAGCAGCAGGGAACTTGTTTTCCCGCACCATGAAAACGAGATAGCAATTTCAAGAGCCCTGACAGGGAAACCTCTTGCAAAATTCTGGATGCATTGCGAGCGGGTGCTTGTTGACGGCAATAAAGTGGATGATACAAAGGATAGACTCTTAATATCGGACCTCGTCAACATGGGTTGCACGGGCAGGGAAATAAGATTCTGGCTGATATCGAACCACTACAGAAAGCCGGTTATCTTTTCGGCGGAAAGGCTTGAGGATGCGAGGCATTCTTTAAGAAGGCTTGATACATGCATTCACGCTCTTTTTGATGTCAGGGACGGAGAGCCATATCCTGAGCTTGACCAGCTTCTTTATGATATAAAAAGCGGATTTGCGGGAGCCATGGATGACGATCTCAACATATCCGCAGCCCTCTCTTCCATATTCGGAATAGTAAGACAGGCAAATATTCTGGTTGTGAATAAAAAGATAGATGCGGATGGAGCGTCAAAGATTATAGGGGCGTTCCGTCATATCGATTCGGTGCTCAATATCTTCGACTTTTCAGACAGGACTTTTGACCCTGAATTAAGGCGCCTTTTAAAAGAGAGGGAAAAGGCGAGGGAAAATAAAGACTGGAGTCTATCCGACAGCTTGCGCGAAAAGCTGGAATCGATGGGAGTAAAGGTAAGAGATCATAAAAGCTGACGAATGCCACCACAGGAAAAGTATTTTCAGAGCACAACAGGAGATGTCTTCAATTTCAGACGGCAAAGTAAAAAGCTCATTATGCAAGGCGCGCGAATCTTGAGGAATGAAGCGTACATATAAGTACGCTGCAATGACGAAAGATGAAGCGCAACACAGCAGAATGACTTTTTAAGAAGCCGTCAGTATCTGGAATCCGCGTATTCCAACCATCCGCCTGCCGAAACCAGCGCCCTGTCAAACTTCGAAATCTCGAATTTCACGGATTCTTTAACGTCTCCTGATTTCAGGATGAAAGAACTTTTGTCGAAAAGAGTCTCGATTTCCGTATCGCGTTTTGAAAAAACCGAAAAAAGCCTGCTTATGATTTCATGGGAAAGCTCGACTGCCATCATGCCGCAGTTGAACATGTTCCTTTTAAAGATCCTTGCAAAGCTTGGAGCGATGACGAGATTGATACCGTTTGTCTCAAGCGCCCACGGAGCATGCTCCCTCGATGATCCGCAACCGAAATTTTCACGGGTTATGATGATGCCCTTCCCCTGAATATCTTTTTTATTGTCGAAGCCTTCAAGATTGATGTCCTCAAAGAGGTAAGGCTTTAAAGACTGCCTTGTGTTTTCAGAAAGATGTTTGGCAGGAATTATTTCATCCGTATTAATATCCGATCTGTCAAGGAAAAGCGCTTTTCCGCTGAAATTTTTCATAAAGATTATTTGCCGTTGTATAATTTTGAATTTGTTATATGACCTGCAATGGCGGTTGCCGCGGCCGTGGCCGGGCTCATCAGATGCACCATTCCGCCTTTTCCCATCCGCCCGATGAAATTTCTGTTTGTGGTTGATGCGCAGGCTTCACCTTCTGCAAGAACCCCGTTGCTCATTCCGAGGCAGGCGCCGCAGGTTGGATTTGTAACGCAAAATCCCGCATCAAGAAAAACGGCGACGAGCCCTTCATCAATTGCCTGCCGGTAAATCTCGGTAGTTGCCGGAGAGACTATCCCCCGCAGGGAATCGCTTATCTTGTTGCCTCTTAATACCGCCGCTGCGATTCTCAAATCCTCTATTCTTCCGTTTGTGCAAGAGCCTATATAGACCTGGTCTATTTTCGCGCCTTCCATCTCCCTGACAGACTTGACGTTATCTGGCCTGTATCCGAATGTTGCCACGGGCTCAAGGCTTGAAACATCATGTTCAATTATATCCACATACGAAGCATCGGGATCGGAACAAAAACTCCGGAATGCCTCAAGAGCTTTATCTTTTGTCTTGTACTCCTCCCGTATAAAATTCCACAGGTATTCCACGGTTGTCATGTCCGGAGCGCATAATCCGCAAGTCGCGCCTGCTTCTATAGCCATGTTGCAGATGGTCATTCTCGCATCCATGCTCATTGATGTTACAACAGGGCCTGAAAATTCAATGACTTTATCCGTCGCACCGTTTACACCGAGAAGGCCTATTACAGACAGAATTATATCCTTTGCAAAAACTCCTTCCGGTATTTTGCCTGTGATATTTATCCTGATGGTTTCAGGATAACGAAGCGCGCACACTCCTTTTAATATGCCTACTTCAAGGTCGGTTGTCCCGACTCCGGCGGCAAAGGCCCCGAAAGCTCCGTACGTGCAGGTGTGGGAATCACCCATGATTATGGTAAAACCCGGTCTTACGAAGCCTTTTTCCGGAAATATCGCATGACATACGCCGTTTCTACCTATGTCAAAAAAATCCTTTATATCATGGCGCCTCGCCCATTCCCTTAATATTTTGCCCTGTGCGGCGGTTTTGGAATCCTTGGCTGGAGTGACATGATCAATCACTGCTTTCACCTTCGATGTGTCAAAAACCCTGTCTTTGCACCGGGTGACAAGGTCGTTTATGGCAATAGGAGTAGTAATCTCATGGCAGAAAACAGCATCAAGCCTGATTACGTAAATATCATCAGATGGATTATCCACTATATGCGATTCAAAAATTTTTTCAGCGATTGTTTTACCCATTAAAATATCCTTACCTGTAGATAAACAGGCTGTTAGACTATAGGCTGTAAGCTAATAGGCTTCAGCCTAAAATCCTTCCGTCTTTTAGTATAAAATCAGTCCGAATCCGTTTTCAGTACGGAAAGAAAGGCAGACTGCGGAATCATGACTTTCCCCACCATCTTCATCCGTTTTTTCCCCTTTTTCTGCTTTTCGAGGAGTTTCCGTTTTCTTGTTATGTCGCCCCCATAGCATTTTGCAGTAACATCTTTTCTGAAAGCGGAAACGGTTGATCTGGCAATTATTTTTGCCCCGATCGCTCCCTGAATTGCTATTTTAAACATCTGCCTCGGAATCTCTTCACGAAGTTTTTCACAGGCCATTCTTGCCCGTTCAACAGCCCTTTCGCTGTGAACAAGCTGGGACAGAGCATCTACACGTTCACCATTGATCAGAATATCCATCTTTACAAGGTCGGTATCCCTGAAATCGATTATTTCATAGTCGAAAGATCCGTACCCCTGAGTAATTGACTTGAGCTTGTCGTGGAAGTCGTAAATCACCTCGGCAAGGGGAAGTTCAAATATCATCTCGAGGCGGTTGCTTGTCAGGTACTGGTAATTTTTATTGATTCCGCGCCTGTCAAGGCAGAGTTTCATTACGGCACCCATGTACCTGTCCGGCACGATAACGGAGGCACGGATATATGGCTCCTTTGTGAGTCCGATTCTGGTTGGATCCGGATAAAGGGACGGATTGTCAATTATCATTTCAGTGCCGTCGTTCATAATAAGGACATACTGAACAGAGGGCGCTGTCAGGATCAGGGAAAGATTGAATTCGCGCTCAAGACGCTCCTGCACAACCTCAAGATGAAGAAGCCCGAGAAAGCCGCACCTGAAACCAAATCCCAGGGCAACAGACATGTCTTTTTCATAAATCAGGGAGGCATCGTTTAATTTGAGTTTCTCGATGGCTATTGCCAGTTCCTGGTATTCATCGGCCGCAACAGGATATATGGAAGAAAAGACAACAGGCTTTGCTTCTTTAAATCCGGGAAGCGGTTTATCTGCCGGACGGTTTTTTAAGGTTATGGTATCGCCGCACCTGGTGTCGGTGACGGACTTTATGCCCGCAATAACGTATCCGACCTCACCGGCCGATACTTCTTTTTTCGGAATGCGTTTAAGCTGAAAGATTCCAATCTCTTCGGACTTGTGTGAAATATTGTTGGACATGAAAGTTATGACATCCCCCGGCCGGATCCTTCCTTCAAAAACCCTGAAATAAACGACTGTGCCGCGGAAGGCATCATAATGAGAATCGAAAATCAAAGCCTTAAAGGGAGCCTCAGGATCACCGGAAGGAGCTGGTAGAATTTTGACTATGCTTTCAAGCACGGTTTCTATTCCTATCCCCTCTTTCGCGGATACCAGTAATGCGGTTGAAGGGTCAAGCCCCAGGTCTTCTTCGATCTGCAGTTTTACCCTTTCTATGTCGGCCGAAGGCAGATCTATCTTGTTGATTACCGGTATGATTACAAGATTATGCTCCGTAGCGAGGTAAAGGTTTGCAAGGGTCTGGGCTTCAACGCCCTGACTTGCGTCAATAAGCAGAAGCGCTCCTTCGCATGATGCAAGCGCCCTTGAAACTTCATATGAGAAATCGACATGGCCCGGGGTATCGATCAGATTTAAAAAATATTGCCTGCCATCCTCTGCTGTATAAGGAAGGCAGACTGTCTGGCTTTTGATTGTAATGCCTCTTTCCCGTTCGATTTCCATGTTATCTAAAATCTGATCCTTAAAATCCCTGTCCGAAACAATCCCGGTAGCCTGGATCAGGCGGTCTGAAAGAGTCGATTTACCGTGATCAATATGTGCTATTATGCTGAAGTTTCTGATATTATTCATTATTCAAAACTTTATGGACATATTGTAATGGTTAAACTTTCGGTTTTCCGAAAAAAAGTGTTTGATAATAATTATTTTATTCCCGGTGCGGGTTGACATTTCTCCAAATTAGAGGTACTCAACCTTGGAAATCTTGATAAATATCAAAAAGTGGCCTTTTATCAGATTGTTTCAAACCATGTCAAGCCGTGTCGGTTTTTGTTATTATAACCTTCTAATGCTGATAAAACAATCGCAAAAATGGATGCCAGCGTATTAATAGTTGACGATGATTCTGCAATAAGAAAATCAATGAGTGATTTCCTTGAAGCTTCCGGTTACAAATCTTTACATGCCGAAAGCGGCTTAAATGCTCTTGAGCTTTTAAAAACACATCATGTTGACGTTGTTATAACGGATATCATGCTGCCGGGTATGAGCGGACTTGAGCTTACCGATTTAATAAAAAAAGAATATGATACTGAAGTAATAGTTATTACAGGCTACAGCGATGATTATTCCTATGTTGATGCTATAGGAAAAGGAGCGAGTGACTTTATATTTAAACCGTTCCGCCTGGAAGAGCTTCTGTTAAGGCTTGGAAGGGTGCTGAAAGAGCGCCAGCAGGCGAAGGAACGGTACATGTTGCTTGGCAAACTTGAAAAGCTTGCCATAACCGACAGCCTCACAACTCTTTATAATTCGAGGCATTTTTATGCCCAGCTTGAGATAGAACTGGACAGGGCGAACAGGTACAGACGCCCTCTTTCTCTTCTGTTTCTTGATATAGACCATTTCAAGAATTTCAATGATGCTTATGGTCATCTTGAAGGTGACAAGGTGCTCTTTAGAATAGGGCAGATTATTAATTCCTGCCTGAGGATTATGGATTCGGCCCACAGATATGGCGGAGAGGAATTTACTATTATCTTGCCGGAAACAAACGGCAGAAAGGCCGTTAATGTCGGCAAAAGAATAAGGTCTGCAACTGAAGCGGAGATTTTTTATCCTTTACCGGGAAAAATGGCGAACGTAACAATAAGTATAGGAGCAACACAATATTCCTTTAATGAGGATACAACTGGTCTCATCCAGAGGGCGGACAAAGCCATGTACCTGTCAAAACAGAACGGCCGTAACAGGGTTTCCTTTCTCTACAAAGAAAAATCGGAACAAGTCAAATCATAAAATGCTGAACCGAAACAGTGAGCGAATTAAGAATGGATAATATTCCTTACGGTCGAAGATTCCCCGTCCGTTCTGCGGCGGGGAGATTCAATTTTAAATTTCTGCTTACCCCATCTTCAGATCATACAAGGCATATCATCTCTTTGTATCGCATGGCGGGCTGGTGGGAAAAGGAAATTCCGGATGATCCTCATCTGGTTGAGCGGATTATTGCCGGCAGCCACTGCTTCATGGTTGCGGTTGAAGGCGAAGATATTATCGGTATGGGAAGAGCTATCAGCGACAGGGCAAGTGATGCATATATTCAGGATCTGACAGTCAAGGAGACGCACAGGGAGATGGGAGTTGGAACAGAGATTGTAAAAAGAATTTTAAGCCGCCTTGAAGAAGACGGCATCAAATGGATTGCCCTGATTGCTGAAAAAAATTCGCACGAATTTTATGAGCATTTCGGATATAAGATAATGCCTGATTCGATGCCGATGATAAAGATACTGCCATGATAATGAAACATATCAAATATTCCGATTATTCAAAACTGGAAAAATATTTCAGGCACCAGAGATATACGCTTTGCGTCTATTCGCTTCCCTCTATCCTGGCCTGGAGCAATGAATATTACGTGCCCTATGGCGTTATTGAGAATGACGCCTTGATTGTTGCCGCGGAATTTTCAGAACAAAAAGAAAACCGTCACCTCATACTTCCCGTCTCTCCTTCGAGGGAATATTCTCCCGAAGAGCTTTATGAGCTTGCAAAAAAGCTTGGATTTGCGAGCTATTGGTTTGTTCCGGGCGAATACATTGAAAGGTATGAAAAAAGCCGGATCAAATCTTTATTTAAGATAACTGTTCAAAAAGAATATGAGGACTATGTTTATAATACAGTCGATCTTGCTGAACTTAAAGGCAATAAATATTCACAGAAGCGAAATCTGATACATCAGTTTGAAAGGGATTATTTGTCAAGAGGACGTGTGGAAGCCGGTGAAATAAACAAATCTGTTGCATCAGAATGCATTGATTTTCTGGAAAAATGGTGTAAAGAGCGGGATTGCGATAGAGCAGGGAATGATGATCTGGCCTGTGAAAGAATGGCTGCTATAAATACAATTCAACAAATTGATATTATTGATGTAAAAGGATTATATCTTCGTGTTGACGGAGAGATAAGCGCTTTCGGAATTGCTTCCTATCTTACTGATGATATGGGCGTGCTTCATTTTGAAAAGGCTTTTGCCGGTGTGAAAGGGCTTTACCAGTATTTCGATAATTTGTGCGCAAAGCGTCTTTTTGAAGGATACAGCTACATTAATAAGGAAAGCGATATGAATATTCCCGGTCTCGCAAAAGTAAAACTGTCATATCATCCCGCCATGAGGGTCAAATCCTACAGGCTTGACCTGCGGTAAACTGCCTAAATGGACAGGCTGAAGGAGTTTGGGCTTTAGGAGAAAGGTTCGAGATAGATTAAAGCTTGGGTATCACAGCGGTTTATGAGCCGGTTCTTACGAAAAACCCTAACAGCCTTCAGCCTACAGTCTAAAAACCTGAGCAGTTTCCTGTTATGGTTTAATGGCCATTTTAAGGAGAAGATCCCCCTTCGGACCATCTTTTATTTGCTGCCCCAGACCTTTCAGGCGCAGAATGCTTCCTTCGGACAGCCCCGGAGGGACTACTACCTTGTATAGCTTTTTCCGGAGACCGGTTGAAAGGCTGACAATTTTCTGTGTTCCAGAAAGTGCTTCGTGATGAGAGATATGAATAGTCCCGTATAGATTATTATCATCTGCTGAAACAACCGGCCTTATAACCTGCAGCCTGTTACTCTTTTTCTTTTCAGTAAAGCCACGTACTGCTCCGGAAATGCCGGTTTCAGGTATAATGGTGAATATTTTGAGCCAGAGCATGCCGAACAGAAACCCTCCGATATGAGCCCACCATGCAATTCCGCCTGCCTGCCCGTTGCTTCCGGCGGCATTCAAAAATTGCAGAAAAAACCAGAAAGCCAGAAAGAAAAAGGCCGATATCTCCACAATCCACGGTATAATAATGATTGGGATCAGGGTTAAAATTTTTGAATTGGGATAAAGTATAAAGTAGGCGCCCATCACGCCCGCTATGGCTCCACTGGCGCCTATGGTGGGATAATCCGAATAATAATTGAAATAAAGATGGGTTAATCCCGACGAAAGGCCGCAGATTAAATAAAAGACAAGGTAGCGTAAAGGCCCAAGCCTGTCCTCAACATTATCGCCGAATATGTAGAGGGTCCACATATTGCCCAGAATATGCAGGAAACCGCCATGGAGAAACATGAAAGAAATGAAGGGGAATATCTGCTCCGGTGTTGAAAAATAATATGCAATTTCAGGCACAGAGTACCTTGCAGGCACAAGACCGTAAAGGTAGGTAAAATTGTAAAGATTTGCGCCCTGAGCCATCTGGACAAGATAAACAACAATATTTATACCGATTATTGAGTTGTTTACGACCGGATAATTCTTAGACGATATTGTGTCCCTAAGGGGTATCATACTATGCGCATGCTCAGATCCACACTCCTTGCGGAATGCGTCAGGGCCCCTACCGAAATAATATCCACCCCTGAACCGGAAAGAAGCTTAAGGCTCTCTTTGGTGATTCCTCCGGAGACTTCAACGAGCGCTTTACCTCCGATAAGAGCGACAGCTTCTCTTATCCGGTTTATGTCCATGTTATCCAGCATGATAACATCTGCTTTTGCTTCAAGAGCTTCTTTTACCGAAGGCAAATCCGAAACCTCCACTTCAACTTTAACAAGGTGGGAAACTTTGCCCTGTAAGCTCTCAACCGCCTTTTTTATTCCGCCGCATGCAACAATGTGATTATCCTTTATCAATACGCCGTCATAAAGCCCCATTCTGTGATTATATGCCCCGCCGACTCTTACAGCATATTTTTCAAGCACTCTCCATCCTGGTATAGTTTTCCGGGTATCAACAAGGCGAATCTTCTGGTCATCAAGATATTCAACATAGGAACGGGCATTTGTGGCTATGCCTGAGAGTCGCTGGATAAAGTTTAAGGCAGTGCGCTCACCCTTTAAAAGAGTGCGAAGTCTTCCTTCAATCTCCATTACGACATTGTCTTTTGCGACAGAATCGCCGTCTTTAAACAGAAACCTGCAAACAACATCCGGATCGATACAGGTAAAAACGTCTCTGGATATTTCAAGTCCCGCTATCACGAGCTGCTCTTTTGCAACGATAATGCCCTTCCCCATAATTTCAGGATCAACTGTATTATCCGTGGTTATATCGCCGGGGCCAATATCTTCGTTAAGGGCTATTTGAATGAGGTCTTTTATGGAATGCATAACAAGTTTCCCTGCTTCAGGCGGAGATAATTTATCATAAAAACCGTCAGTATCAATTCCCGCCTTTCGTGTTTCGGATACAGCGTTTCGAAATTCTATGTCCGATATTCTATATTCTCTTTATGATGCTTCAATACTCCTGATTTTGTCAAGGTTTGTCATTAGTTTTTCCTGTTTTTCAACAAAAACCTGGTGCTTTTCTCTTACCTTCCCTACAATGTCTGCCGGGGCTTTTGAAAGAAAATCATCATTTCTAAGTTTCTTTACTGAAGCGGCAATTTCATCCTGCAGTTTTGCCAGTTCTTTTTCGAGGCGCTCTTTTTCCTTTGAAAAATCAATTATTCCTTCAAGAGAAATATACATTATTGCACCGCTTACAACTGTTGTTGCGGCTTTTTTGGGCCTTTTCCCCGGTTCTGCCACCAGAAAAGATTTCAGACCGGCGAGGTTGATAATAATATCATCGTTAAGGGAAAGGGTTTTTCTCAGCAAGTCGTCATCAGACTGCAGGATGACATCGATAGATGCCGAAGGAGCTATGTTCATTTCTCCTCTTACATTTCTTATCCCTGTTATTATCCGTATAATAAGGTCCATCGTGGGTTCCGATTCAGGATCACAGGCTAAAGACGCAAAATCTTTTTCATCTGCCGGAAAGACAGCTTTCATGATGGAACCTTTTGTTCCGGGAAGTTTGTGCCACATCTCTTCCGTGACAAACGGTATAAATGGATGGAGCAGAATAAGGGTGTCATGCAGGACCCGCCAGAGAACGCTGAGCGAGGCATTTTTTTTCTCTTCACCCTTATTCCCGTAAAGGCAGGGTTTTATGGCTTCCAGATACCAGTCGCACAGTTCATGCCAGACAAATTTGTATAATGTGCCTGCCGCATCATTGAATCTGTAGCTGTCTATTGAACCGGAAATGCTCTCACTTGTCTGCTTCAGTCTTGAAAGTATCCACTTGTCCGGAAGAGACAGATCCGCGAATTTGATTTCAGTGTAATCCTGAGTTAAATGCATCAGCGAGAAACGGCCGGCGTTCCAAAGCTTGTTTATAAAATGGCGGTATCCTTCAACTCTCTTTTCGGACATCTTGATGTCCCTGCCCTGTGCCGCGAACGCGGCGAGTGTCATCCGGAAAGAATCGGTTCCGTATTGATCGATAATATTAAGTGGATCAATAACGTTTCCTTTTGACTTGCTCATTTTCTTGCCCTCCTCATCCCGGACAAGGGCATGGACGTATACATCCCTGAAAGGAACATCTTTCATGAAGTGAATGCCCATCATCATCATCCGGGCAATCCAGAAGAAGAGAATATCAAATCCTGTAACAAGAACGGATGTCGGGTAAAACGTCTTCAGCAATTGTGTGTTTTCAGGCCATCCCATTGTTGAAAAAGGCCACAGGGCGGAACTGAACCATGTGTCAAGAACATCGGTTTCCTGCACCAGAATGCCGTTCCCGCACGCGGGGCAGGTTTCCGGCGCCTCCATCGAGACTATCATGTGCCGGCATTTTTCACATGTCCATGCCGGTATCTGGTGACCCCACCAGATCTGGCGCGAAATGCACCAGTCTTTTATATTTCTCATCCAGTCGTAATAAGTATTCGTCCAGATTTCAGGAACAATCTTTGTGCTTCCATTTTCAACTGCATCGATAGCTTTTTCCGCAAGGGGCTTTACTTTAACAAACCACTGCTTGGACAGGTTGGGTTCAACGATGGTTTTGCATCTGTAACAATGCCCGACATTGTGCTTTATCGGCTCCATTTTTTCAAGGAGCCCTTCCCTCTTCAGTGATTTTACAACCGACTCCCTGCATTTAAAGCGGTCAAGCCCCTCAAATTTTCCGGCTTCGGGAGTCATTTTCCCGTTATCATCTATGACTTTTATTTCAGGCAGGTTGTGCCTTTTCCCTATTTCAAAGTCATTTGGATCATGAGCAGGAGTTACCTTCAAAGCCCCTGTTCCAAAGGCCATATCAACATAGCTATCCATTATTATGGGTATTTTTCTGTTTAAAAGAGGAAGGATAACCGAGTCCGTTTCAAGATTCTGATATCGCGGATCATCTGGGTTTACCGCGACAGCGGTGTCTCCAAGCATTGTTTCCGGCCGGGTTGTCGCAATAACTATGCTTCCTGAACCGTCTGGGAAAGGGTACCTGATATAATACAGATGGCTGTCAACCTCCTCGTGTTCAACTTCGAGATCGGCAAGCGCAGTATGGCAGCGGTGACACCAGTTAATTATATAATTTCCCCTGTAGATAAGTCCTTCCTGATAAAGCTGTACAAAAACCTTGCGGACTGCAATTGAAAGCCCTTCGTCCATGGTAAATCGTTCGAGTTTCCAGTCGCATGAGGCTCCAAGACGCTTGAGCTGGTTTATAATTGCACTCCCTGATTGACTGCGCCATTCCCAGACAGCTTCTATAAATTTTTCACGTCCCAGTTTATGCCTGTCGGTTCCCTCGGAAGCCAGTTTCTTTTCAACAACATTCTGGGTCGCAATTCCTGCATGATCCGTACCGGGCATCCAAAGTACATTGTCGCCGCGTAATCTTCTGTAACGGCAAAGTATATCCTGCATGGTGACATTAAGGGCATGCCCCATATGAAGCACACCTGTTACATTTGGGGGAGGAATTACAATTGAATAGCTTTTTTGATTGCTTTTTTCGCGGGCTGCGAAAAGCTGTTCCTTCTCCCAGAATTCATACCAGCGTTTTTCAACTTCCCGCGGCTCATAACTCTTTTCAAGCAAATCTGAACTCATAAATACTACTCCTAAAACGAAAACATGGACTCTTAAAGGCTATATTTTCTCACAAAGGCACTAAGGACACCATGGAAATACTATTTTAAATATTAATAGGTTGTCTTTGTGATCTTTGTGGCTTGGTGTGAGATTTTGCCTTTTTTACGTATCCGCCATCCATGATGTTAATAAAAAAAGGGGATTATAATAATCCCCGGTCTTATTCAAACAAATTTATTGGACTGTTCCAGGGGTATGTCCCCGGTAAAAGAAAATTATATCAGTCGATATCTTCTTCATTGACATGAAGAATATTCTTTAACCTTATTATCTCCTGTGAAACAGCTCTTTCGATCACCCTAATAAGAATTCCGTCAATTTTCTCTCCAAGCATTTTCTGAACCACCCGTTCAATAGCTTCTTCAAGCTGTTTCGCGGATACCGACATTTTGTCTGATTCTCCCTGACCGAGATCCAGATCAACGGTTTCAGAAATTTCACCGGGCACAACAATCCCATCTTCTATTTTTAGACCCAATGAGGCCGCAAAGTCATCTTTTTGAAAATTGTCTATCTCCGGAACATCGTCAAGGTCTTTAATAATAATGCCCCGTTCCTGAATATCGGGACTATCAACCGCCTCGGTAAGTTCGATGATTTCTTCCTCTTTATCCAATTCGCTTTTTATTTCATCCATCAGATTAATCAACTCCAGATCGCCGGCAGAATCTTTCTTTGGATTAGTATTAAAGGGTTTGTCCTTTTCGTCCATAATGATCCCCCCATTTTTATAATAGCTCTTAGAAAAAAAGCGAGAGTGAAACAAGTCCCAACAATTACTTGGGAAACTATCATATGCGGCTGTGAGTGTCAAGCTGTTTACCTTAATAAACCAGGATTCAAGGATTCGAGGAGGCAAGGGCTCGAGTAAAAAATCCGCCTGGATGGACTGCATTACGCCCTGCACTTGAAACGCAATAGCTAACACATTCCCTGTATCTTGCTGCGGAGAGCTTTAATCCTTATAATTTATTTGCAGGAAGCCTTCAAACAATATAAAAGGAACCATGAGGCTTTTTTTTATTGAAGAATCCGAACTTGCCGGGCCGAATCCTGCGGTAAGAGGAGTTGATGCCCGTCATATTATAGATGTTCTGCGCTTAAAACCCGGAGACAGGATAGGACTATTTGACGGAACGGGGGAGCAGTACGAAGCGAAAATATCCGCTTTGGCTTCAGGAAGGGTTGAAGTTTCTGTTCTCGGGTCTTTTGATCCCGGTGTCGAATCCCCTCTTGAACTGGTTGTCGCCCAGTCTTTCCTGAAAGAGAAAAAGATGGATGCTCTTGTCCGCCAACTTACCGAGCTCGGTATTTCGAAATGGATACCTTTTATATCGTGGCGTTCGGTCCCGAGGCCGGATGAGAAACGTATCGTTGCCCGGGCGTTGAGATGGGAGAAGATAGCAAAAGAGGCCGCCAAACAGTGCAAGCGCGTTAAAATCACACGGATAGGGAAAACGGTTTCTTTTGATGAGATCCTGACTGTTGAAAAGAATTACGATCTTAAAATAGTATTCTGGGAAAATGAAAAAAACCTTCTTGATCCAAAGAGCCTGGCAGCCGGACATAAAGAATTGAAAAGAATTCTTGTGATGTTCGGACCTGAAGGAGGCTTTGAGGTTAATGAAATTGAAAAAGCAAAAGAGAGCGGATTTATAACAGCCGGCATTGGTCCCCGTATCCTTAAAGCGGAGACAGCAACCATCTGCGCATGCGCCCTGATGCAATTTCTTTTCGGAGATATGGGAAAAAATCTTGACAAGGGTGAGGGCTTAAAATAAAAAGGACTCCTGCTTTTTAAGCCGAGGTAGCTCAGTCGGTAGAGCAGCGGACTGAAAATCCGCGTGTCGGCAGTTCAATTCTGTCCCTCGGCACCTGAATAATCAAGGGGTTACAGCTTTCAAGCTGTGGCCCTTTTTTTTCCCGTGTTTCCAGTGTTTTATTGATAATACGACGATATGTGGAGAATTATCCTGCTATTAACACTATATAATTTCTTCATTTGATGAGAGCAAATTAAAGCATATTATCAGCAACTCCTTATTAAAAAAGGAGATTTATATCAGCATGACTTAGAATATGTTGATGGTATCAATTGGAAGTCAATGAAGGCTGTTATCGTTTATCAATCAGCATTTCATTTCTTGATTTCAAAGAATATTTTCTTCATAGTAACCTTTAAAATAATACGCACTACGATTAAAATTTCAAATAGTTGCACATTACCCGCAAGATGGTTTGTCAACTAACAGGGATCAACACAATGGAATCGTGTTTCAGAAAGAGGCCGCGTTTTTTTAGGGGCTTTTTAAACCAAATTGTTAAGGAGTCCAGGAAATGAAAAAAGTGTTCGGCCTAATCATCTTTATTGTGGCATTATCACTCATTTCCTGCAGCGGCGGAGGAGGTGGTGGGGAGAGCCCTCCATCCTATAGTGTCCAGGATTGGCAGAATTTATATGACTACAATGCCTACGCAACTGATGGATATACAACTAGATGGCCTGGTACTGTTATAACACATAATGTGCATCCTGAATATTTTCAACGTTGGGAAAGCAGCACTGGGGGAAGGGTACAATTTCAGTTTGTTTCACATCAACCATCGGACGGAATCTCTGTTAGCCTTGCTCCTGATTTAAATACAGCGGGAACAACGAAGTGGTGGGTTCTTAAAACTAGCGGACATATTGTAAAAGCGGAAATATATATCAATCCCGATTACTGGAACCCAACGGATGGCCCCCATGTTTTAACACATGAAGCCGGTCACGCTCTTGGATTTAATGGCCACACGAATGATGGTTGCCTTATGGATCCGAGCATACAATCAGAAGACTGTATCAGCGATGCTGTTGCCCGAATTATGACGCATTTGTATTCATATCCACCGCACACAGATGTAGCCGCCAATATTTCACAAGAAACAATTGAGCAATCTCTGATGATTAAACGGGATGACGGCTCTTTACTTATAAAAACGCCTGGGGGAGATTATTATGTAAAAGAGGTCGATGAAGATACCTTGCTCTTTAGCAATGGCCCATTCTATAATGGCCGCGTTGAACCATTACCGGAGTTGCAACCGTGAAAATAAGTTTGTGAGTATGAAAAAATTTGCTGTATATTTTCTTTTGTTGTGTGTGATCATGATATGCTCAAATAGCCTTGCGCAGACAGAACATGATTTTTCTGTCATCATAGCAGATCAGGAATATTCTGAAATATGGCGGAAGGTGCTTAAGCGACTTGATGGATTCCCGATTGCTGAGGCAGATAGTATAAACGGATTAATCAAATCAGGCAAAATCACGTTCAAGCTATCAGGCATCTTGAGAGCAAAATATTTAGAAGAGAGTCAGGAATTTCAAATTCAAATAAAGGAACAAAAACCAGGCATTACATCAATTACTGCAACAATTAGAATATCGCGACTGTTGAGAAATGGAGACAGGATCGACATTACTGATACAAGTGATTATGAAAGAACTTTACTGGATCATATAACTACTTATGACGATAAAAAGTTAACTCCATCTAATTTTATGCAAAAAACAAGGTAGCCGAAAAGTTTTTTTCAAGGATGCCGAAAATCGGTTCGAATCGCTATTTGCAGTTCTTTCTCCTTACATCCCGGATATTCCAAGGCGTGTTTTATTATGGGAGCAAAGGAACTTCAAAAAATATGGAGCGGCGTCCAATTCCCCAATAATCACCAATCCACCACAACATATAGTATCTGTTAAAGCTTGACATACAAGTCGATTTCTGAGAGACATCAAATCACTAGGGGGAAATTCTTATCCCAAATTTAGAATATGGTAAATATTGCGCAGAACATCGGCAAGAGGAACCGGATTATTTCTGCGGTCATCAGACATAAACGAACACAAAGGCATATATGGGTAAAAAGCAAAGCAGGACAGGCGAGCATTTTTACTTTTTCTTTGCCTGCATCATATTGACATCAATTTTCATATGCGGGTGCGGTCACCTTTATGAGGGATATCTGGCCAAGCCCACCCTCCAGGAGGCGGATGATTTTTTCAGCCAGGGAAGCTACAAAGCCTCTCTGAGCAAATACCAACAGATTATTGGAAAATATCCCTCTGTGGGAGACAGGGTCCTTTTCGAGATGGGTATTATTTATGCGCATCCCGGGAATGAACAAAAAGATTATCAGAAATCCATGGAATGTTTTCAGAAAATCATAAGGGATTATCCTGAGAGTCGTTACAGGCAGGACAGTGAGATGATGATATTTTATATCAATAATGTCACCATCAAGGATAAGAGGATTGATACGCTGCAAACACAGATTGATACGCTGCAAACACAGATTGAGACGCTCGGACAAGAGGTTAGAATCAAGGGGAATGAGATTATTAGAAAGCAAAGTAAGATTGATGCACTGGAACAAGGGGTTAAAAGCAAGGAGAGCGAGATAATTGCACTGCAAAAAAAGATTGAAGAGCTTGAACAAAAGGTTTTTGTAATCCAGAATGGACCGGCAGATAAGATTCTGATAGAAAAGAAAGAAAGACGATTGACGATGATCTCAAAGGACAAAGTTCTCAAGACGTACAAGATAGCCCTGGGGGGAAACCCGGATGGTCCAAAAGAAAGGCAAGGCGATAACAAAACCCCGGAAGGAACCTACTTCATCGATTCAAGGAACAATAACAGCCGTTATCACCTCTCTCTTCATATTTCCTATCCAAACGAGAAAGACAAAAAGCGGGCAAAAGAAATTGGCGTTTCTCCGGGTGGAGACATTATGATTCATGGCATTAAAAATGGTTTCTCGTGGGTTGGTGATTCTCACACAGGGATTGATTGGACTAAAGGATGTATTGCCGTTACAGACGAAGAGATAGAGGAAATTGACAAGTTAGTGCCAAATGGTACGATTGTTGAAATAAGGCCATAGTGGTTTTAATTTTTCTTCATTAAACAGGATATCTTATTAAATTCATGTGCCGAATCATTGACGTGTCAATCTTATCCGCGGGGCTTCGTCTTATCGTTCTATTTATTTTCATTTTATCTCTCCTTTTATCTCTCCTTTTATCTCTCCCTGGATGCGCCGTATCGAAGAATGTTCTGGTGATGCCCTTGCCTGCTCCAAGCCCGCCGGTAGAAAAGATCGAACGACCTGAAATTCCGGTTGTATTGGAAGAAAAGATTGAAAGTAATGAGTTTTCGGTTGCAAAAGAAGCTGACGTTATCGGCCGACTGGCATTCATCATGCTTGAAAAGGGGGATACGCTGCCGGATATTGCAAGACACTTCAGCTTGGGGTTTAATGAAATCAGTGCGGCTAATCCAGGAGTGGATGTATGGGTTCCTGAGGCAGAACGGCGAATCATATTGCCTCTGAGCTTTATCCTGCCGGACGCCATCAGAAAAGGTATCGTAATCAACTTGGCCGCGTTGAGGCTTTTTCACTTCAAAGAAGACAGCAAGTCACCAGCAGTGTCAACCTATCCGGTAGGTATCGGCACAGAAGAGCGCCCCTCGCCCATGGGACAAATGTATGTGGAGCGCAAGATGGTCCGGCCGACTTGGCATGTGCCTGCCTCAATTTCCGAGGATCATCGGAAAAAAGGAGACCCTCTGCCCGCCAAGGTTCTGCCCGGCCCCCTGAATCCCTTGGGAGAATACGCGCTATACCTGAGCAAGTCGGGTTATCTGATCCATGGCACTAATAAACCGACCAGCATCGGTCTTAGAGCAACCAATGGCTGCATTAGACTCTATCCGGAAGACATCAAAAAGCTATACGAAAACGTTCCGATTAAAACTCCCGTAAGCATCGTTAATCAGCCGTATCTCATAGGTCAGCGTGATGGAGTGGTCTACATGGAAGTTCATGCGCCCCTGGAAAACTTGGACACGGATGAGTTAGACAAGATATATGCAAAACTGAAAAATATTGAAAAGAAATCGACGCGCAAGCTTGACTGGAAAAAAGTTGAAACAGCGCTGGCCGAGGCCCGGGGAATTCCTGTTCCCATATTTGAGATTCGCCAGGGAAATATCAAAGGGGATGAGAAAATCACAGAAGTCAAGCGCCCGAATAAATTTTACGGCAAACCGGAAATACCGGAACAGAAAACGGAGGCGTGGTATGTTTTGGCTGCCGACCTGCGTGACGAGATTGAGGCTAAACGGATCGCCGCTATTATCAATCATCAGGGTCCGCAAATCCCGGCAAGGGTGGTATCAGAGAGTGACAGATACCGTGTTATTGCGGGCCCTTTCAATAATATCAGAGAGGCCAAAGATGCCGCAAAACGCTTGAAAATTGATTTGGAAATAGAAGGTATATTGATCGAACCCGTCAGGAAGAGATAGTCGCCTGACTGCAAAAGATAATCAGCCCTGTTAAATTATAACAGTTACTGTTAAAATATGGTAAACTGAATATAAAAAGGAGGTGATGAAGGTATGAAGAAGCGTTTCTGGGTGATTTCAATATTGCTTTTGTTCGCTGTTACTCTGGCGGGATGTGCAACAACCGGTGACCTCGAGAAAGTGCAGGCACAGGAAAAGCAGACCAGCGTGAAAGCCGAGCAGGCACTTCAGGCTGCACAGGATGCCAAGGCGGCAGCCGCTGCCGCGAAGACGGACACCGCTGCTCAGTTAGAAAAGGCCAATGCAGCAGCGATGAAAGCAGCCGATGCCGCAGCCCGCGCTGAAAATGCATTAAAGATGGCGGATGAAAGGGCGAAACTGGCAGAGGAACGAGCGAAGGTTGCTGAGGAAAAGGCGATGGTGGCAGAGGAAAATGCAAAGAAGACTGACGCCATTTTCCAGAAATCGATGAAGAAGTAAGTCAATTTTATGTAGAGAGGAGCCGTTCACTTTATCTCGCGACTCCTGAAAAAGAAGTGGCAAGGGTTTGACATCTTGCCACTTCTTTTCTCTCTACCGCGCATCAAAGAGGGCCTTTGTGGAACTATCGGTTAAATTACAGTCAACATCAAGCGGGCAGGAATTCCCGTTTGATTTTATCGAGGAATTTACTCCGGAGGGAGAATCACTTGAAGTCGTTATACCAGGAATTACCGCAGCAAAAATAAAACCGGGAAGGTTTCTCTGGGAGCGATTTGCAGACTTTCTCCCGTTCTCTTCAGTCGATTCAGAGGTCTCCCTCGGTGAAGGTAATACGCCTCTTCTTAAAGCCGGGAAACTGCTTGTAGCGCACACAGGTATCCGGAATCTTCTTTTAAAAAATGAAACGGTCAACCCTACATGGAGTTTCAAGGACCGCGGATCGCTTTTCTGTGTATGGATGGCAAAAGCGATGAATGAGAAGGTCACGGCAACGATTTCAACCGGAAATATGGGAAATTCACTCTCTGCGTACGGGGCGCGTGCGGGATTGAATGTTCTTGTCTTTGTCCCGACATTCACACCAGTTGAGAAGATTCTTGCCATGAATATCCATGGCGCCACTGTTCTTAAAGTCGGTGCACCCGATTATTCGCTGATGAAAAATACTGTTTTAGGGCTGGCAAAAGAATTTTCCCTCCGAATTGTTTCCGGAAACGGTCCGATACGTGTCGAAGGTTATAAGCTGACGGCATTTGAAATGTTCGAACAAATGAACAAAACTGTCCCTGACTTCATAGCCGTGCCGACATCAGCATGCGGACATATACGGGGAATTTTCAAGGGATACAGGGAACTGTATGAAGCAGGACTAATCGACCGCCTCCCGAAAATGATTGTTGTGCAGGCTGCGAACAACAGCCCCATTGTGAGTGCAATCAGACAGGGGAAAAATCATATCATTCCGTTCTCCAATTTTAAGACGGTTGCTGAGGCTATAACCAGCGGCAATCCAGCGGGAGGAGATGAAATTGTTCAGAAGGCAAAACGTTACGGCTGGATCGCTGAAGATGTCACCGAAGAGGAAATCATAGAATCCCAGCAAATTTTTGCACGAGCAGGTCTTTTTGTTGAACCGGCAACAGCCACCTCGCTGATGGCTGTCAAAAAATTGCGCGGCCAGGGTAAAATTGATTCAAATCAGACCGTTATATTAATGCTGACAGGAAGCGGCTTGAAAGATATGGATGTTTTGAGGAAACAGCCGCAAAACACAGTTGCGTCTTCTCTAAAAACAATTAAAGTCGATCTTCAAGGAATTCTGAATAGCTTGTAAGACCAGATATATTAACCAGTAAGAGGCTCTTATGTTTTTTCAGACTGCCGGAATTGAGGTCTCCATCTGGATTCCCCCACTGGTTGCTTTTGTTATTTCCTTTTTCACATCCATGGGCGGCATCTCCGGGGCATTTCTGCTTCTTCCCTTCCAGATGTCGTTTCTCGGATATGTAAATCCATCTGTAAGCGCCACGAATCAGTTGTTCAACATCGTTGCAATCCCAAGCGGCGTTTATCGTTATTACAAGGAAGGTCGCATGGTCTGGCCCCTGACCTGGGTGGTAGTTATCGGTACGCTCCCCGGCGTTTTAATCGGCGCCATTGTTCGCGTTGCCTATCTTCCCGATCCCAGAAATTTCAAACTCTTCGCAGCCGGGGTTCTGCTTTATATCGGCGTCCGGATGATTCTGGACCTGACCTGGAAAAATGCTGGCAGCGCGGACAAAGCCGCCAGTGAAAAGCGATTTCAGGAATTAGTGCGAAATCATCGCAAGCAAAATGACCCATCAAAAACCGATAATCAGGAACCGCTGCCGGCCATTACCGTAACACATTTTAATCTCAGACGTCTGGGATACACATTTTACGGCGAGTCGTTCGATGTTTCTTTCTGGGGCATATTTGCCTTAAGCTTTATCGTCGGAATTGTTGGCGGCATTTACGGCATTGGAGGCGGCGCCATTATCGCCCCTTTTTTTGTGACGTTTTTTGGACTGCCCGTTTATACCATAGCCGGTGCCGCTCTTATGGGTACTTTTATCACCTCTGTTGCAGGAGTAATTTTTTACCAGGCGATTGCGCCATTTTATCCCAACCTTTCGGTGGCGCCGGATTGGCTGCTTGGTATTCTGTTCGGTTTGGGCGGAATGGCCGGCATGTACCTTGGCGCGCGATGCCAGAAATTCGTTCCAGCCCGGGTTATAAAGTGGATGCTTGCCGGCATTCTTACGCTTACCGCCGTAAAATATATCGCCGCATTTTTCGGATATTAGAAAAGAGCGGATCCTCCAAGTATGATTGACTTGTAAAAAGCTGTTTTATGCCGATTTACGGCAATCTGTTTTAAACGAACTCGTTGGAAGTCAAAATTCGGACGGCAAAGTAAAAAGTTCAAGTTCAAGGCGTCGCGAATCTTGAGGAATGAGGCGTACATAAAAGTACGCCGCAATGACGA
>JAABQB010000109.1:0-392 GCA_011391695.1 Desulfobacteraceae bacterium
AATATTGGCGGAAGTGCATGGGAATCGAACCCACCCGGGACGGTATCAGCGCCCCACACCGGATTTGAAGTCCGGGAGCCCCACCAGTGAGCTGGGCACTTCCGTTTAAAAAGTGGGCTTATAATAGTGGTATCCATTTATTTGTCAATTAAAATATAGCGGAGTTTATTTATGATAAACAGAGAAAGATTGATTGACACCTTCCGGTTTCTTGCGAAGATTGACAGTGTTTCGAGACAAGAAGGTGATATCGCAAAGGAGTTGAAGAAGATTCTTGAATCAATGGGAGCGGAAACTGTTGTTGACGGCGCCGGAAAGAAGACCGGAAGCGATACGGGGAACCTGATTGCAAAATTCCATGGCACCGAAAAAATCCCACCCCTGCTTTTAAA
>JAABQB010000109.1:514-2991 GCA_011391695.1 Desulfobacteraceae bacterium
GATGGAACAACGATACTCGGGGCTGATGACAAGAGCGCCATAGCGGTGCTGATAGAGGTGATGACAGTTATTAAAGAGAACAACCTGCCTTACGGGCCGATCGAGATGGTGCTTTCAATATGCGAAGAAATAGGACTTATGGGTGCAAAACACATGGACATGAGCCTTATTACCGCAAAATACGGTTATGCGCTCGATGCAACTGATACGGAAGGGATAATCACCCACGCTCCCAGCGCCACCAAGCTTGAATTTAAGGTTCATGGCAGGGATGCGCATGCGGGTGCTGCTCCTGAAAAAGGCATAAATGCAATTCATCTTGCAAGCAAGGCAATTGCAGGACTCCAACTGGGGCGCATCGATAAAGAGACTACATGCAATATTGGAATTATTAATGGCGGAATAGCAACAAATATAATCCCCAATCTTGTGAGTGTTAAAGGAGAAGTAAGAAGCCACGACGATGAAAAACTGAAAAGGGTGACAAATGATATCATCGCATCTTTTGAGAATGCTGTAATAAACTACGGGTCTGATTCGTCAGACGGGCTTCCAAGGGTTGATGTAGTTGTGGAGGACGATTTTTCAAGGACAGATATTCCAGAAAACCACCCTGTCGTTGTTCTTGCGCAGAAAGCTGCCGCCAATCTGGGAAGGAAAATGATCACGAAGATAACGGGGGGCGGGGCCGACGCCAATATATTTTATGAGAAGGGTATAATTGTTGGAGTCATTGGAACAGGAATGCGCGATATGCATACGGTGCGCGAATCCGTGAGTGTTGACGACATGGTGAAAACCGGTGATCTTGTGCTGGAGATAATAAGGCTTCATACGCTGACAGGCGAGAGACTGTAGGCGTTTAGGCTTATAGGCTGTTAGGCTGAAGAAAGATAGGCTGAAGGCTTTAGGCTGTTAGGCTATAGGCATTATCCCTGAAAGCCAAAAAACTAACAGTCTACAGCCTAATAGCCTTCCGCCTTCAGCCTTCAGGCTAATAACCTGATTTGTTAAAAGGAACAGATAAGTGATTGCATATTTTGACTGTTTTTCCGGAATCAGCGGTGATATGACTCTTGGCGCCTTCATGGATCTGGGTGTTCCCGCAGACTGGCTTAAAGAAAGCATATACAAAATTCCTTTAACGGATTTTGACCTTTCTGTTTCAGCTGTTTCGAGAAACGGGATCAGCGCAAAACGCGTTGAGGTGAAAACTTCCGATTCCGCACCTGCAAGAGATTATTCCAGGATACATAATCTCATTTCGGAAAGCCCCCTTTCCAAAAATGTTAAAGAAAAGAGCATTTCTGTTTTTGAAATAATTGCTGAAGCCGAAGCCGTAATTCATGGATGTACAAAGGAGAATGTCCATTTCCATGAGCTTGGGGGAGTTGATGCGATAGTTGATATTGTCGGGACTGCACTCTGCATTGAGTATCTGGAGATAACAAAAATATATGCGTCGAAAATTCCCATGGCCTCGGGGTTCGTCAACTGCCGCCACGGGAAGATTCCTGTTCCTGCGCCGGCGACAATATCAATTTTAAAAGGAGTTCCAGTTTACGGAGTAGATATAACCTGCGAACTTGTTACACCGACAGGTGCGGCAATCGTAAAAGCTTTTTCAGAGTCTTTCGGGGTCTTTCCTGATATGACGGTCGATAAATCCGGTTATGGAGCGGGAAAGCATGTTCTTGAAAGTATTCCGAATCTGTTAAGAATAGTTACCGGCAGATCTTATGAAAAGAGAGGATATTCAAAAGACAGGATTGTGAAGGTTGAAACCTGTATTGATGATATGAATCCGGAAATATTCGGGTTTTTAATGGACCGGCTGTTTGAGGACGGAGCTCTTGACGTTTACTGGATGCCTGTTTTTATGAAGAAAAACAGACCCGGAACAGAGGTGCATGTCATTTGCCATAACGACAAAAAGGACAATGTAATAAATCGAATCTTATCTGAAACTACTACACTCGGAGTCAGATATCACGAATCTGAAAGGGAGATGTTGTTAAGAAAGAATGTAGAAATTGCTACGAGTTATGGAACGGTTGCTGTCAAATGTATTACAAATCCTGACGGAACAACACGTTTTGTTCCTGAATATGAGGTTTGCAAAAATATTGCCCTCGCAAAAAAAATACCACTTAAAATCGTTTACGAGAACATTATAAAAGAAATCGGCGTATAGATTTTTTTTCAGGTTCTCCTGGTGATTTAATTTGTGAAGAATCTATGTAAAAAATCTTTAATTCCGGCTTCTGAATTCTGACTCCTGTCTCCTGTATAGTTACACAATTCCTTGACAAAATTTGCGCCTGAATATAGAAACAAGCCATGAATTTTAAAGAAAAGCTGGTTATGTTTCTTGCAACAGGCTGTTTTATTGGAAATATACCTATCGCTCCCGGTACTTTTGGCACTATCGCGGGGCTTTTATTTTGCCTTTTTTTATCCAGGGCAAGCTTCCTGTT
>JAABQB010000110.1 GCA_011391695.1 Desulfobacteraceae bacterium
GAAAGGCGTAAGGCATAGAAGCAAGGGGCAAAGGCGCCATATCCGCCATAAAGATTGGCGGACGTCCGTTCGCAGTAACAGTTGTTCATCTAACGGGTTAGAGTCCCGTCCGGTTAATTGTCCGTACGCACCGGTAGTTCAAGGGAGCGGCGTTCTGGCAACAGGGGGTCGTGAGTTCCCAATTGGCAAAACGGCAGGCCGTAACGAAAGTGAACCTATAAGTAGCCTCGTAAACATAGATGAAGATGCCGACCCAGTGGACGTGTGGGGAAGGCCGAAGTCCGACAAATTGGAAAACGGAAGCGTTTGTCGGAATCTTCCGGGGTAGCAGGGGCGGCATGTTGCAGAAGATGAGCAGCCCAGTGCTGGAGACCCGATGTGGTGATGAATGAGGTATATCAACCGGCGCGTATAAGGTGAAACCGAAGTCGCGGCGGGCCGTATCGGGAGTCGGAGGGGTCAATAGTACCGATTGAGGGAATGGGACAACATAACCCAGCCCGAGGGAAGAGACCCTGCTTTGTTTGTGCAACCAAAGAGTGGAGGATGAGGGGATTGCAGAAATGCTAACAACTCCGGAAAGCATCAGGACACTACAGAGGAAGCTCTACCGCAAGGCCAAGCAGGAACCGGCTTGTCGTTTCCATGCCTTGTATGACAAGATTTATCGGGCGGACATCCTCAGGCACGCCTATAATCTTGCTCGCGCCAACAAAGGCAGCGCCGGTATAGATGGTGTTACCTTCGAGGACATTGAGGCAAAAGAAGGGGTAACCGCTTTCTTAGCGGAGCTGGCGGAGGCACTGAGAAACAAGAGATATGAACCAAATCCGGTCAAGCGGGTGATGATACCCAAGTCTGACGGCAGTCAGCGTCCGTTGGGTATTCCGACCATTCGAGACCGGGTGGCTCAGATGGCGGCAAAACTGGTCATCGAGCCGATCTTCGAAGCGGACTTTTGCGACACCTCCTATGGGTTCAGGCCCGGGAGGTCTGCTCATGATGCCATCGATAACGTGGCACAAGCCTTGAATCAAGGATACAACCAAGTTATTGACGCTGATTTATCCAAGTACTTCGATACCATACCCCATGCCAAGCTCATGATCATGGTCGCCGAGCGGATTTGTGACGGGGCGATGTTGCGCCTGATACAGATGTGGCTCAAGGCTTCAGTCATGGAGGTGGATAAGGATGGGACGAAGCGGACTATCGGTGGGGGCAAGAGCAACCGTAAAGGGACACCGCAAGGCGGCGTCATCTCCCCGTTGCTGTCCAATCTGTTTTTGCATCTGTTGGACAGGATATGGGAAAGGCGGGGTTTAAAGCGGCGGATAGGGGCGCGTATCATCCGATATGCAGACGATATTGTTGTGCTGTGCCGGAAAAGCAGTGATCCGGCGATGGTCGTACTGCGGCAAGTTATTGAACGGATGGGACTTCGGTTAAACGAGTCCAAGACGCGAGTGGTAAACGCCTGTCAGGAGGGGTTTACCTTCCTTGGGTTTGAAATCCGGATGGCAAAGAGCCTCCGGACGGGAAACCACTATCCCCATGTTGAGCCTTCGAAGAAATCCCTGAAAGCGATCAAAGATCGTATTACCGAATTGACAGCCAGGACACGGACGGTTATGCCCTTGGACTTGCTGACCAACGAGGTAAATGCGACGGTTCGTGGTTGGGCAGGCTACTTTCATGTGCGCAACTGTAGCGCGGTTCTAAGTGATGTACGGTGGCATCTGGAAGAGCGGTTTAGAACCCATTTACGGAAACGCTACAAGATCAGAGATCGGGAAACGGGATATGGCCGGTTCACAAATCGGAGTCTGTACGAGACGTACGGGCTCTACAAAGTGCCAACGACAGCGGGCTGGAAAAAGGCGCATGCCCTGCGGTGAAGAACATCGGAAAGCCGTGTGCGGGAAAACCGCATGCACGGTTTGATGAGGGAGGGATGGTTGAGGCAGACATGGTTAGGATAGTGAGGCACCGTCGTACGAAAGGGGCGGAAACAGATAGGCCAGACCTAAAACCGCATATGCCATCTCTCTACTCTACCTGCCGGTTTGTCGCCATGCGGATTCCCCGGAAGCCGGATGAATCTAGAAAGCAGATACAGCACGAACTGTTTGAAGAGAGTCAATATACCTACAGGATATTTTGCACAAGCCTCGGCGGCAAAGCCCATGAGGTTATCGAGACATACGATAAGCGAGCGGATGCGGAAAACCTGATCGGTGAGGCCAAGCAGGAAGGATTGGATGCGATTCCATCGGGTAAATTCAAGAACAACTATGCCTTCTTTCAGATTGTGATGCTGGCGTATAACCTTTGGCGGTACTTTAAAATCCTGGCGAATCAATGCGACGGCAAAGAAAAGACGTTCTTTGGCGTAAAAGACAACAAGATTCGCATTGCACGTCTGAAATTACTGATGATTGCCGCCAAGCTCGTTATGTCCGGTAATCGCGACAAGGTGAAATACTCGATTCATGACACAAGAACACCAGGCCTGCTCATGTTTTATAAGTTTCTGGATAGACTTCGATTTGAAAAATATCAGGAGTGCAACACATGAATATTTTAAACAATTCGATGCAAGAAATTTCTTGCACGGATCCATTCTTGTGGAGCCACAGGAGAAAAAATATGTGAAATATTTTCTTGCTGATTACGAAAATGCTGAATGCGTGCAAGATTCAGGTTATATGTTAGCTGAACTTCATGCCAAGAAAAGCACGCCTTGACGCTCCGGGTGTTTTACATCACATCATCATCCGTGGAATTGAGCGTCGTAAAATATTCAGAGACGATCAGGATAAGGATAATTTTATCGATCGGTTGGCGATTCTTCTGTCCGAATCCAAGACCTCCTGTTACGCCTGGGCACTGATGTCAAATCACGCCCATTTTTTATTTCGAAGCGGCAATAAAGGGATTT
>JAABQB010000111.1 GCA_011391695.1 Desulfobacteraceae bacterium
ATGGAAGGAAAGCATCGATGACCCCCATTGGAAAATCGCTCGGCCACGCCAGATCTACACGGGCAACCTGTGCTATAATTACGTTCCGATACACGCTCGTTAGCTTCTTGATGAGCCCCGGTTGTAAAGACCGGGGCTTTTTTTATCATCGGTGTCATGGCAGGTATCAGGTGTCGCGAGCTTGTACTTTGCAGCTTGCGGTTTTCTGCGAGACACTAATGTTCACAGGTGACTCTTCTTAAATATTATGGTGTTGGTGAGTACAACGCTACCGCTCAGCGTCAGGTGGAGCGTTTTGTTAGGAAAAAAACTTTAACATATAAGTGAAACGTTTGGGAAAATGTATTTCTGTTTTTTTTGCGGGCAAGACCCAATGTCATTAACTTCAGACCTCGAGAATCGAGAAGACAAGGCAGCCTTGCAGCCCTTTAAGTCCGACAATTCGCGGTAAAATTGGACATTTGTCTCGCTTATTTAACAAAAATAAGAATTAGACGTCAACATATCTAAGACAATACTAATACATATAAAATTGATTAATTCGTCAAATATATATTTAAAAGACACCTTTTCTGGGGTAAAATACACCAGTACCAATACAGAAGAAAAGGTGATCACATGCAACAGACCGTGCTTTTCAAGGACGAAAAGAAAAATAACAACATTGATCTTGGCTTAGGCTTGACCCTCGAATTTGTAGGTGGCCAAGGAAAACAAGCCAAGAAAATTATCCTTTACCGGCAAGGAGTTAACGTTAGCACACTTGATCCGTCGGATAAAGTGGCGAAACGACTTTTTGTGGTGGAAGCGATAGAAATGGGTGCCGGCAAGTCGGATTTAGCCACGGCACTGGCAATTAGTCGCCAAACCATCCACAACTGGATGGAGATCAAAAAGCATTTCGGTCGCGAAGGTTTGATTCAGGGCTATAACGTTGGAATAAGCAGGAGTCGGCGCAAACAACGTGAATTGCATCAAGAGGAGCTGTCTTGCGGCAACAAATCAGAACAGGTTGCGAAAATTCGGGCTCAGGAGCGCCAAGAACGCGAGGCAAAGCAACAGGAGCAAGAAGCGAGGCAGCAGAAAATAGATTTCGGTTTTTCAAAAGTTGGAAGTAATCCTGCTGAGCCAATAGAGCCGGAAGTTCAAGCTTTTAGCGAGGAGCATGGCTGGGAGAAGACGCGCTATGCCGGGACGTTTCTTTATCTGATGCCCCTGATACAACAATGGAATTGGCTGGACCTGGTAATCGGCTATTTTGGTTCGGCTTATAAAATTTTCATGGTTTTCGTCTTGATGGCGGCAGGCAATATCCGTTCGATAGAGCAACTGAAGAATATTCGTGTCCGTGAAGCAGGTTTGGTGCTTGGAATAAGGCGCATTGCCTCCAAGCCGATAATTTGGGAATGGTTTTATAGTGCGGCACAGCTCCAGGTCTCGAAGTTGTTGCTAGCGGATTTTTTTCGATATCAGATTCGAACTGGCCTTGCAGGGATCTGGCTGTGGTTTTGCGACGGCCATCTTTTGCCGTACACCGGCAAGCATCAAGTCCGTTCGGCCTACAATACGCAACGACGCATGGCGGTTCCCGGTCGGACCAATATGGTGACCTGTGATAGTAGCGGCCGGGTAGTAGATTTTGAAATACAGGAAGGCAAGGGGGATCTTCGCGCATATATAGTGGCGTTAGGGAAGAAATGGGCTGGCCAGGTGCCGCGCCAGCCAGTCATGGTATTTGACCGAGAGGGCAGTGGGGAGGATTTTTTTGCAAGCCTTGTCAAAGAGGGAATTCCTTTTGTAACCTGGGAAAAACATGCCGATGCCGACAAACTTGCTGCCCTGGAAAAGAGCAAATTTGTCACGGAGTTTATCTTCAATGACAAGCAGTACGGTGCCTTTGAGGGGGAAAAGACTTTCACCGTCGCACCGGAGTCTGGCACGCAGAGGTATACTGTGACGCTCAGGCGTATCTATCTGTGGAACAAGACGAGCAAAAAGAGAGCAAGCGGACTTGCCTGGACCGGCGACATGAATATGAGCACGCAAGAGTGCGCCCAAGCTATCCTGCACCGCTGGGGGGCATCCGAAAATACATTCAAGCATCTTAACGATCGCCACCCGTTCCATTATCATCCTGGCTTCAAGTTGGTCGAAAGTGACCGGCAGGACATTGCCAATCCTGAAATAAAAAGGCAGACGAGCCGTATCTCTGCGATGAAAACCGAACTCAACAAGCTTTACAAAAAGTTGGCCAATGCGAAGGCTGCAACTAAAAAAGACGGCTCTCTCCGTCAGAATAGCGTCAAGGGGCGGCTTGAAAGCACCATCACCGAACAAGAGCTTGCGCTGGCAACTGTCCGGGAAGAGAAGAAACTGCTGCCGGAGCGTGTGAATGTCTCTGACCTTGAGAGTTACAAATCGATCAAGCGGGTTGACGATGAAGGGAAGTATTTGTTTGATTTTGTAACATCTTCTGTTTGGAATGCGCGAAAGCAAATGGTGGACTGGCTTCGACCTCATTTCAATGAAGAGAATGAGCTGGTGGATCTATTTTATGCAATCACAAGCTGCCAAGGCTGGATCAAGTCAACCAAGACAGATGTCACGGTTAGGCTTGAACCTCTGCAACAAACCAGCCGCCGAATTGCCCAAGAGCAACTTTGTCGTAAGCTGACAAATCTCGGGGCGCGTACCCCAACCGGCAAATGGCTTGTAGTTGAGGTCGGTGAAGAGCCGATAAAAAATGTCCAAAAAAATGATTGATTTTCTACCTCTATTTACGAGGTCTGGATTTAGATAGATTCGAACTTATCTACATGCATTCGCAATAGGCATGATCTGTACTTCTACCCAGAATTATCTTGGATAACAAAAAATGGGA
>JAABQB010000112.1 GCA_011391695.1 Desulfobacteraceae bacterium
ACTTTACCGGTATCTTTTTCCATTATCTGAAGACGGAGCTGTTTAGCGGAGCCGGCTTCGCCCGGGAAAAAGAGAATGCCGTGAGCGAGGCTTTTGGGCAAAATAGCATTGCTCTGGAGTGATTTTTCGCGTAAATCGTTTGTTATCGATTTTATCGCATTATTCGAGCCATATCCTGTTGCTCCTCCTATTGTAGCTCCTGCGGCAGCACCGACAGCGGCTCCCTTTCCGGCTGCAGCTGCGACATTTTCACCCGAAACAATTCCTATAGCCGTTCCGATTATCGCGCCTGCCGCTGCTCCCAGGAAACCTTTATATGCTCCCTCCGTGAAAATCTCCTTTGTTTTTGCGTACCGGGTCGCCCTTTCATAGGCTATCTCCTTGCCCAGTATGGGCCAGAGATTTCCGTTCTTGTCTTCAAGAAAAGTCTGGTGACCGATTACCTCAAAAGGATGTGTGCCCTGGTTGTCGAAAACTACCTGGACAGGGAGCATGCCCGCTCCGAGTATATCAAAACCGAAAGTCTCCTTTGTTTCATCCGGATTTGTAAATGCCCTTGCCGCGATATCCGCGCCTTCCACGTTGACAGCATTCTTCATAGCCGCCGGGGTTTTAAAGGGAAGCGGCTTTGCGGTATAAGTCTCTGCACATCCTGTCAGCGATATGATGCAGAAAATAATTATATAAAATGTATATCTTTTCATGATGCTGTCTCCTTTTGTTATATGCTGGGACAAAGGGGCCTAGGATTCAAGGATTCGAGGGTTCAAGTGTTTGTTTTCCAGTAATTTTATCAACTAGTTAAGCATTCTCTTAATCGTCTGATGTTTCTCCGGGGTACTGTAAGGCTTTCCTTTCACTTGACCCCTTGACTCCTCGACCGCTGCTTTAATGGGAATACCCTGCTCATTCCAACCGTGAAGCCTGTAATATTCCAGAATCATTTCTTTTAATTCTTCCTCACCTATTGTCTGGCCGGTCTTTTTAAGCTCCTTATGCAGATGTTTCGGCAATCTGTCATCTTCCGGTTTTAAACCTTCCCTTATATTGAAAAGCCTCACAAGATCGGAAATATCCGAAGCTCTTTTTTCAAGAATTTCTCTTTTTTCATCCAAGCCGGTGGTCATCCGGATCAGATGCGAAAGAATATCCCACGGATATAAATCCCTGTAAAATCGGCACAGGATCAGGGTATCAAAAAGAACAAGGCGGTTTTCATAATCAATAAAAAGGGCGGCCTTCCCTTCAACGGTTTCAGGAGATATCACACCTGTCAATTCAGGATTATGGAATGTGGCTCTCAAATGGCATGCGCCCCTGTCCGATACCGCATATGCGAGAGCGCATCCTTTTAGGACTCTCGGATCGTAACCCGGAGGCTCAAGCCCTTTTACGTGGACTGCCATATCTTCCATACCCCATTCTTCTGCGGCATGAATTATCCCGCGGGCCAGAGTATCGCCTATTCCTTCCCTCCTTGCAATCATATTAAGGAGCCGGGCTATGGCGTCAACATCACCATAATCAATCTCATAAGAGACTTTCTTCAGCCTTGCAGCTTCAATTGTAAATCCGCAGAGATTTCCAGCCGATATTGTATCCATGCCAAGCCTGTCGCATATATCGTTAAGATAGGCAATCTCTTCTATGCTGTCAATCCGGCATAAACCGCCGAAAGCAAATATCGTTTCATATTCGGGTCCTTCTATCGTAAGACCAGCGTGACGGCCGCTTTTTATTGTCGTCATCCTGCCGCAGGCAATAAAGCATTTTGCACAGGCGTTCGGGACTACTTTGCATTGGCTGTGGAGCGCTTCGGCTCCTATCTTTTCCCATTTGTCGAAGAAACCTTCTGACCAGTATCCTGAAGGGAAAGCCCCTGCTCTGTTTGTAGTTTCAACCATCCTTGGAGTGCCCATAGTTTTGAAGGCAAGGACAAACTGTTTGTTCTTTGATTCAGCGGCAAGTTTTTTTGAAAATGATGCAAGGCTTTCTTTGTCAAACAGGGGCCGCTTTTTATTTCCCGTAAAACATATGGCCTTTAGATTTTTCGATCCCAGGACGGTTCCGACTCCGGTTCTTCCTGCACAACGCCACCTGTCATTTTCGATTACGGAAAAAGTTACAAGATTTTCACCTGCCGGACCTATTACAACAGATCCAGACTTAAAATTTTTATCCCCTGATTTGCCGTACAGCATGTTGACGGCATCTTCGGTTTCATATGTATTCATTCCCCAAATCCCGCCCGCATCGGAATAGTCAGCTCCATCGTTATGAATAACAAGGATGGCGGGTTTATCGCTTTTTCCTTTTATGACTATTGCGTCAAAGCCTGTCGAATCAATTGCTTCGGGAACTCTTCCGCCCGAATAGGATTCGGAATAAAGCCGGGTTTGTGGCGATTTTGTGAAAACCCCGTATCGTGAAGAACCCCATGTCATGCTTTCCGTAACAGGGCCTGTAGCAAAAATTATGCAGTTTTCAGGAGATAATGGATCCACTCCGGGAGGATTCAGCTTATAAAGGAGATAAGATGCAAGCCCTTTGCCTCCAAGATATTTTTTATAAATCCGTTCATCAACAGATTCTATAACATGCTTTTTTGAGGATAGATCTATTATGAGAATCCTGCCGTAAAAACCGTACATTGTTTGAGTATCTCCGGTAACAATTTAATCCTAATTTTCCGATATTGTTATTGTTAGTTTAAAGAGCCCGGATCTTTTTCACTCGAATCCTTGACCCCTTGACCCCTCGAATCCTTGAATCCTAATGGAATCATCAATTAATCTGAAGATGACTCTCATTTTTTAAGAAGCTGTCATATAAGTTTATTGCATA
>JAABQB010000113.1 GCA_011391695.1 Desulfobacteraceae bacterium
AAATCCTGCGGTCATCGGGAACAAAGCCGACTCCCATCCGGGCGATACGATATGGAGGCCTGCCTGCTATCTCCTTTCCCTTAAACCGTATGTTTCCTTTTTTTGGGGGGGTAAGCCCGATAATGCTTTTTAAGGTTGTGGTCTTGCCTGCCCCGTTTCTTCCCAGTAGACAAACAGATTCCCCTTCCTCCACATGCATGGAAACTCCGAAAAGAATGTGGCTTGTGCCGTAATAGGTATGGATATCTTTCAGCTCAATAATCATGCCGCACCACCAAGGTAGACTTTTTGAACCTCTTCACTTGCCCGCACCTCTTCCGGAGTCCCGTCGGCTATCATGCTTCCCTGGTGAAGAACGGAGATCCTCCGGGCAATTCCGAAAACCACTCCCATATCGTGTTCGGTGAAAAGGATTGTCAGGCCTTTTTTGTCCACCAGATTTTTAATCATTACCATAATGCTTTCCGTCTCCTCAGGAGACATCCCGCAGGTCGGTTCATCCAGAAGCAGCAATTCAGGCTTTGTCCCAAGAGTGACCGCGAGTTCAAGTCTTTTTTTATCCCCATGCGAAATGGAATCTCCGTTGACATGGGCCTGATCGGCCAGTCCTACGTCTTCCAAAATACTCCATACTTCTTCACGGAAATATTTTTCAGCCGATGAGAATAAATTCAGGGTCACCCTCTGCCGGGACAAAAGGGCCATCAGTATACTTTCATAGACCGTAAGCTTCGGGTAGATACTTGTAATTTGAAAAGAGCGGGTAATCCCCAGCCTGCATCTCCGGTAAGAAGGCAGTTTGGTAATCTCTTTTCCCTTAAAGAAAACCTTGCCTGAATCGGGAAGGTGATATCCGGTAATAAGATTAAAGAAGGTCGATTTTCCGGCGCCATTGGGACCGATGATGGCATGGATATCCCCCTGGTTCACGGAAAAACTCACGTTATTGGTGGCAAGAAGTTTTCCGAATTCCTTTACCAGTTTTTTTGTCTCAAGTATCACGTTCTAATCATCCTTATTAATTATTCTCAGGATTGCTGCCTTCTCTTTTTCCTGTTATCCAGTTTTTCCTTTGTAAAACCTAAAACTCCTCCGGGTAAGAAAAATATTACAATAAGGATCAGAGTTCCCATAATGATAGGCCAGAAATGGGTGAACCCCAGGATATAGGCATGGAAAAAGGTGATAATGAAGGTCCCCAGAACCGGCCCGAAAAAGAGTCCTGCCCCTCCCAGTATGGTTGCCATGACGGGTTCTCCGGATTTGATCCACATCAGGGTTGAAGGAGCCACCGAACGGTAGAAAGGAGCCCAAAGTGCGCCTGCCAGGCCCGCAAAAGCTGCGGAAATTACAAAGGCGGTTAACTGATATCTGGCTATCGGGACCCCTAAAAATTCAGTACGTTCCGAATTCTCCCGCATAGCCTTAAGGATATATCCGAAGGGAGAATGGGTGATACGCCACAGAATAAAGGCGGCAAGGCAGAAAACAAGGAGTACGAAATAGTAATAAGAAATGGGTGTTTTCAAAAATTCAGGGGGGAAAACTCCCTGTATGCCGTCGTCGCCGCCTGTAAAATCATGCCATTTGTAGATGATGACAAATATAAGCTGGCCGAAGGCGAGGGTAAGTATTGAAAAATATATCCCCCTGAGGCGGACGCAGAAAATTCCTATTATCAGTCCGGCCAGAGCGGCCAATCCGATTCCGGCTAAAAAACTCAGCCAGAAATTTATCTGAAATTTGGTCAGAAGCATGGCCATGCCGTATCCTCCCAGGCCGTAGAAAGCCGCCTGGCCGAAAGGAAGCTGCCCCATATGACCGAAAAGCAGATTGAAACTTAAAGCAAAGAGGCTCATGATCAGCGCCTCGCCCAGGATCAGCAGATAGAACTCCGATATCACATAAGGGGCGGCAATGCCTGCCGCTATAAGGAGTATCAGCCACCATCCGCTCTTTAACCAGGAATTTTTCTTGTCTCTCGTGTTTGCTTCCATGCCTATCTTTCCGGCCTCCCGAAGATACCCCAGGGGCGAATAACAAGGACAATGGCCATGACCATGAAGATGAAGGCCAGGGCCAGCTCGGGTTTATACATAATACCAAAAGAATATACCTGACCGACTATAAAGGAACCCAGAAGGGTTCCGGGCAGGCTCCCCATGCCGCCGATAACGACCACGGCAAAGCACTCAACAATGATCTCGATGTCCATACCCAGAGCTATGGCTCCGTAAGGGGCTGTAACTGCGCCGCTTAGTCCGGCTATAAAGGCGCCAAGGACGAAGATCGAGGTAAAAAGCCAGGGTATGGGAATACCCAGGGCCGAAACCATATCCCTGTCATGGGCAGCGGCCCGTATGATATCCCCGAGGCGTGTCTTGTAAACGAGCCACCATAGGAAAAAAACCAGCACCAGGCCTAAAATGATTATAAAAAAGTTATACGAAGGAAAGGGAAAGCCAAAGAGAAATACGGCCTTGGTAAAAGGTTCGGGTCTGGGGATGGAGAGAAATTCTCCTCCCCAGAACCATTTTACGATGTCTGTAATAATAAGGATAAGGGCGTAAGTGGCAAGAAGCTGCTCCGGCCATCCCCGCGCATAGAGGCGCCTTAAAATCGTGTATTCGATTAAAAGCCCTATCCCGGCAATAGCAAGGGCGCTTAAGAGAGTTGCCACATAGAAGCCATATACCGGAATAAGGAGCCACTTCCATATGCTGTAAGAGAGAAATGCTCCCAGCATGTAAAGGGATCCATGTGCGAAATTCAGGACCCTTAAAACCCCGAAAGTCAGGGATAGGCCTGAG
>JAABQB010000114.1 GCA_011391695.1 Desulfobacteraceae bacterium
ATATTCGAGAGTACCGCCGCCGACATATAGGCAACGTAGCGCGGCGAGCAAAATAGATTGAACATATAGTCGAGTCCAACAAAGACGAGATAACCAAAAACCGTGTTCCAGATGCCGACAATAACAAAGCGAACCTTTTTCTCATGATTCAGCCACAAGTGGTCGAGTATATCTTTCAATAAGGACTCCAGGCTTTTAATCGAAATTGATCCGTTCTTTTTCTATGATCAATGGCCGCCATCTCCAGCAATTACGAGCCATTTCCAGATGGGAATTACCTTGATATTATTCTCCATGGCGGTTTCGTCATCCCATGTTACTATCGTACCTGTGGGGATGGAAAATTCATCCATTGCGCTTTTCAATCCCTGGAGTTCTCTTTCAAAAGTTTTTTTATCCGACATCTCCCAGCATACCTGTATCAGTTGCGTCTCACCTGAAATTCTGTGCCGCGTAAAGAAATCAACTTCGCGCCCGTCTTTTGTATTGACATATTCAGCATCATAACCCCGGCGATGCAGGTGCATAAATACCATGGTTTCCAATAACCGGCCGTAATTATATGAATTACGAAAGGTCATGGCGTTCAAAAGTCCGGTATCAATGGTGTAGATCTTCGCCGGATTGATCAGTCTTGATTTTTCAGAACGACTGTGAATGGGAACTTTGTAAAACAAAAAAGCATCCGTCAAATGATCAAGATATTCATACAAGCTGTTCTTGGTGCATTTGATCGACATGCTTTTCATTGTATTGAAGAACTTGTTGACACTGAATTGCCCGCCGGAAGAATTCATAATATGGCGGACAAGATGTTTAATCACAAGAATATTGCTGACCTTATGGCGCTCTATGATATCTTTCAGCAGTACAGAATCAATATAACCCTGCAATATCTCAATGCGAAGATTGCGATCCAGTTTCTGTACTTCCGGGAAACCTCCAATATCAAGATAATCTTTTACAGCCTTGCGCAATACGGAGGCCGTGTTTGCGCCAAACGTTTTTGGATTGCTCGAAAAAAGCCCGTGAAATTTCAAAAATTCCTCAAAACTGAACGGGCATATTTCTATCGGCAGAGAACGCCCCCGTAAACTTGTGGCTATTTCCGAGCTAAGTAATTTTGATGATGAACCTGTAATGAAAATCTGAAGATTTTCCGTATCAAGCAAGCGCCTTATGAACAGTTCCCATTGATCAATTCGCTGTATCTCATCAAAGAAAAAATAACACCGGGCATTTCGATGTTCGGGATATTTTCCGAAATAGACATCAAGAATTTCCTGAAAATTATTAACGTTAAACTCAAGCAACCGATCATCTTCAAAGTTAAGATAGAGTATCTCCTCTTTTTTTATTCCCGAGGCAATCAGCTCTTTTATTTTCTGATAACAAAACCAGGTTTTACCAGCTCGCCTCATACCGATGACGACATCAGCTTTACCCTTTACTTCAGAAAATTCCCTATTCCGAATTACCGGTTCAGGCAAATTCCGTTCATGGAAATCATCAATAAGTTGCGAAATTACGTTTTTCATAATTGTAATACTATCTCTTTTTTAGAGATAATGCAATTGTTTTCTGTCTCTTTTTTTAAGATGCAGAGATAACTAAAAACCATGTTCCAGATGCCGACCATAACAAAGCGAACCTTCGTCTCATGATTCAGCCACAAGTGGTCGATTATATATTTCAAAAGGGACTCCAGGCTTTTAATCGAAATTGATCCGTTCCTTTTCGATGACCAGCAGCCACTTCAGCACCTTGATGCTCTTTCTCAAACCCAGTTTGCAAGAAGCAATCCGGGGACTTTGTCAAAATGTCGGGTATTGTTGCTTACAAGCGTTGCTTCCTGACTTCTGGCATGGGCAGCGATCATCATATCCATGGCGCCGATGGGCTTGCCGTCCTTCTCCATTGCAGCCCGAATTTGTCCATAATGGTCCGCCGCTTTTTCATCCCAGGGGATTACGGTCAGCCGGGAGATAAACTCTTCTATCTCTTTCCGGATAGAAGATCCATGTGGATGGCGTGCCGCGCCATAGTATAGCTCGGCCAAAACCACTGTGGAAATGCAAAGAGCTTTTGTCCCAACCTTTTCAAAATGGGCCTTGACGGAGAGAGGGCGGCTTTTGAGGATATAGCTGCAAATATTTGTGTCCAGCATATAGCGCATTAGAACAGCTCCCGTTTCTCCGGCGTAAGATCCCTTCGTTCAGCCATAAAATCTTCAGGTACCTTCGATGGACGGGCAAAAAAATCGTCCCAGTCCAACGGCTTCGGCCTGATGATCACCGCATCACCCTGCCGCTCGATAAAAACCTCCCGGACTGAAAAGCGAAACTCTGCAGGCAGACGAACGGCCTGGCTGCGACCATTCATAAAAATTTTAGCTGTTTGTGTCATAACTCACCTCCGTGATCTATATTCGCAATATATATCATCTGTTTCCAAAATGCAATTCCCACCCGCCTATCTATTTTTTCTTTTTACAGCCTTTATAGAATCTG
This sequence comes from Desulfobacteraceae bacterium, assembly GCA_011391695.1. Lineage (GTDB taxonomy): Bacteria > Desulfobacterota > Desulfobacteria > Desulfobacterales > RPRI01 > RPRI01. Next base: position 2,511 of record JAABQB010000114.1, read on the forward strand.
CTATGTGCTCCCGGCACAGAGAATATGAAGAGGTAAAAATGATATCGCTTTCCAGCCGACTGAATCTTTCGGTAACAGTTGTTAACAAAGCTGTAATAAGGGGCGAGAAACTCGCAAAGGCGAATAAATATTTGCTTTAAGATGAATAAGTTTAAAAGTTTAGGATGACCCCTAAATTCCTCCTATTCGTTTCTATGCCTTCCGCAGTTTAATAGGTTAATGCTCTATAGGCTCAGCCAAGCAAGCTCTGCACGAATGTCCCCAATTTACCCA
>JAABQB010000115.1 GCA_011391695.1 Desulfobacteraceae bacterium
CCCCGGCCCTGTCATTAAACCGCCCGGCAAAATGCCTGTACCAAATCCCCTCTTCACCTATGTCCACTTTTACCCAGTGGGAATCAACGCCGTTTGCCCTGTATCGTGAGGCCTCCTGGAGTACATTGTCCGCTAATCTGTGAGAAGCAATCAATACTGTAAAGGAACGGGGCTGGAGTTCCGGCTGTGTGCTAATATCTTTCACCGCGGCTCCCGAATTCTGCGGTTCAGGCGCAGGTGACAGAGCAGGCGCCATAGCAACTGCATCAGAAGTTTTGACTGCTGTACTCTTCGTCATTGCAACCTCAGGAGGATTTTGGAGCACCGAACCGATCTTTGCCACCGGGGGGCCGGCCGGCTCCTCTTTGTTCCGGGATATCCATGATCCAAGATAAAACGCGGAGATGACCAAAGTCATCACAAGAAAGGCCATAACAGCATAGTAATATGGTTTTCCGGCCAATACTTTTATTGCGGCAGGTTCTGGACTTCCGAGTTCACTGAGGGCTTGTATAACATAACGCTCATGGATTATATGATCATTTGCCAGATAGCCGGCAATGAGCGAATAATCACAGATTCTGTTTATCAGACGGGGAGTACCGGATGATGCCTTGAATATCCTGTCAACAGATTCTCTTGTGAAGCGGACCTGGCCGTTGTTGCCTGCAACAAACAGTCTCCTTTCGATATAGCCTGAAACCTCTTCCCTTATCAGGTAATCAAGGGTACAGCTTATTGCAATCCTCTGGCTCAACTGTCTTAATTCAGGTTTTGAGATAGTGGTAAGCAGTTCCGGCTGACCCACAAGAACCATTTGAAGCAGTTTTTCCTTGTCGGTTTCCAGGTTGGAAAGCAGGCGCAAATCTTCCAGCGCCTCGATCGGCATTGTCTGGGCATCGTCGATGATTATGACTACAGGCTTTAAACGGTCCGCTCCGAGAAGAAACGCATTTATTCCGTCCATCAGGTCTTTTTTGGTTGCGCCGGCGGAGAAGGCAACACCAAGATCATCAAGTATTGCAGAAAGTATTTCAACCCCTGAAAGTGACGGATTGATTATATAGACTGTCTCGGCCTTCCCCTCAAGCCTGTCCAGAATAGTGCGGCAGACGGTTGTTTTCCCGGTTCCCACCTCTCCCGTCAGGAGAACAAACCCGGAACGGTTGTTGATCCCGTAAAGCAGCTTTTCAATAACGCTCTGGTGCGTCCGGGAAAGGAACAAAAAACCAGGATCAGGTGTGATTGCAAACGGAATCTCACGGAAGCCATAAAAATCAAGGTATAACCCTTTCTGAGGCCTTTCATCTCCGTCGATATTTTTATTAAACGACATGGTTCTCAACCCACCCGGTTTCACCGGCAGCCTGATTTATCATATATTTATAATAACTGCTCAGGAGTCAGAATTCAGGAGCCAGAATCCGGAATAGAAGATAGGTAGTCTCCCGCAACTTACTAACTTCTTCAAGTTGAACACTGGCAAAGTACTACCATAACCAAAGCAGGTTTCCTTTTTATTCTGGCTTCTGAATTCTGGCTTCTGGCTCCTGAATAATTACTGTATTTAAATCTATCTGCGTTCATCTGTGTGAATCTGTGGCTGAATAGTTACTATTTCTATTAAAATAGGATAATTAAAAGCTGCGCCAAAGTCAATGGAGAACTTATTCACTCTCTAGTTTTTGTTCTTTTAAAAAAAATGAAGCAATAAAACAGGCACAGCTTACAAGAAAACAGAGCATAAAAGAACTTTTGTAGGCATCTGGAAGATATGCTCCGTCAAACAATCTCCCTCTGTCGATTAATGATCCCGTTAATACCTGGAAAACAGCAACACCCAGAAAGGGGGAAGGATTTAAAAGTCCCGAAACAGATCCGAGTATTCCGGCCGGTATGATTTCTCTTAGATGAGCCCAGAACGTGCTAACAAATCCACCTGTCGCAATTCCCATAAAAAAAAGAATCAAAAAAACCGACAACATACCAAGTTCCATCCCAAAAAGAATACCTGCCCACGACAGGGTTAAAAGCGCCAAAAGCCAGATTATTACATGCACCTTGCTTTTAAATATCCTGTCGGAAAGCCGGCCGAAAAGAGGAGCCCCGACAATGAATCCCATTGGTATCAGCATGTTCAGCCTGCTTGCCGCAATCCTGTCCGTTTCAAGAACAGCCATAAGATAAGGTGTTGCCCAGAGACCCTGAAAAGTCATCACTATTCCGTAAACACCAAAAAAAATAACAGCTAAGATCCAGAATTGAAATGAGAGGAGAGCCCTGTAAAAAGGACTTTCCTTTGAGCCTGTTCCAGCCGGTTCTGAAATACGCTCACCTTCAACCGTTTCGCCTGATCCGTTGAAATCTTTTATCAGGAAAAAAGCCCCGCCGGCCAGAGCAAGTGAAATCCATCCTATGATATGAAAGCTTATACGCCACCCCCAGTTGTTTGCCGCCCAGGCAAGAGGAGTTGTGGCAACAACAGCTCCGAAATTGCCGACGGCCATAAGCAATCCTATCATTGTTGCAAACTCATTCCTTCTGAACCACTGTGAGAATGCTTTTACGGCCGGGACATACACGCCGCCCACACCGATTCCGATCAGCGCGCGTCCTGCCGACGCCCATCCTATACCAGGAGCCATCGCAAACATGAAGCTTCCCGCTGCTGCTGCTAAAGTGCAG
>JAABQB010000011.1 GCA_011391695.1 Desulfobacteraceae bacterium
TGGCATCCTTGTAAAAATGATATGAGTATTGGATATAGGCGTATGTCAGTCGTGATTTTTCCGTTACGCCTCGCGGCGTCAAAAGATACTTGACTCTGTTGCTCGGAATAGTTGTGATTTTCAGATAACCCTTGCGGGCAAGCCGCTTGAGGAAGGAATTTACTAGGCCGAGAGAAATACCGAGCTTTTTCGCTATCTCCCGCTGGCTGGGAACCTCTCCGTTCCCGATCTCTTCGAGGATTTTGAGAGTATTTATCTCCTGATTATTCAATTAGATTATTTTCCCTGTCTTATCTATTGACCAGTAAATTATGCCAGGTAATATTATTATTATTCATAATTTAAATATTTGATCCTATACTGCCAGAGTATTATGATTTCCATGCAGAATATCTTCTGCAATCAGGTCCAGTTCTTTTTTAAAAACTCCATAATCAACTGGAGTCGTCCATTTCACATAAGAAAGTTCAGCTTCAGGAAATGATTTGAGAATTTCAAAAATAATAACCGGATCAACTGCACCCTCCTTGGTTTTTGCTTCCTCAACGATGCCCATCCAATCGAATTCCCTTTGCTTTGCAATTATCCATATATCCGCAACATCCTTTGCCTCGTAACGGAATATTGCAGCAAGCTTATTTGACAGTATATTCCGCCAGCTGTCTATTGCCCCAAGCATATCGTCGTAATGCAGATCACCGTAGTGGACTGCGATATCATTAACAACATCGACCTTCAAACTTATATCTTCATCTTCAATTCTCTTTAGCAGCATGAATTGCGTATAATTTTCGAATTTTTGCAAATGATTGTAATCAATAGAAAATTCGCCATTTTTCTGGGCTTTTTCAAACACTTTTAGTAACAGTTGAATATTATGCGAATAGTCATCATGCTGATTCATGAAAAGATCGAGATCATCCGAATACCTGTGGCCAAAATATCCTCTACTAAGAGCGGTACCACCTGTCAGATAAAAGTCTGTGTTTAATTTTTTCACGATATTCAGGACTCCATCCTGAAAAGGATACAGTCTCTTTGTGTAATATTTTTCTTGCGAATTCATATTTGTCCCTCAATTCTTTAATTCGGATGCGGGAAATTATCTCCTTTGTAAGCAGTTGTGCCAATCCGTCAATCCCAAGAAGGTTCACAAGATCATACCAGGAAAGACGTTCAAACATGCGAATCAAAGCTTTCGCCTGATCAAAGCTTCCTGTTCGGATTTTCTTTCCAATCGCAACTTCAAAAAAGTCGCAGGGATCAATCTGATAATCCCAGAGAATGGGCTTAATGGTTTTTTTGATTTGTTCCTGTTCCATTGAAAACGAGAAAGACATGAGATGATTGGACGGCTCCGCCCCGTGAGTTACATGAGGGTTACCAAAAACTCACCAGGCGGCATAAAAATCAGTGTTGAAGTGCTTTATTAAACTGGAATTTAAAGTGTTCACGTTTTGAACATATTCTCGGGAAATTGTCAAGAATAAAAAGGCATGAGGTGGAAGGCACGAGGCGAGAGTAGCCTGGTTTCTGGTTACTGGTCTCTGGTCCGGGGTTCCTGGTTTACAATCTTTTTAATAGGTTGACCCCTCGAACACTTGAATCCTCGAATCCTTTGAATTGCTTGAAACTTAATACTTCGCTTTTCACTTTTCGCTTTTCACTTTTCACTATTTACTGTTCACTATTTACTGTTCTTAAGGATTTCCCGCCCTGATATAATGACGGATGCCGTTGAATGTGCCCTGACCGATCCCTTCCACTTTCTTTATTTCGTCGATATCTTTAAAAAGCATATGTGCTTTTCTGTATTCGACTATTTTAACAGCTACGACAGGCCCGATATTCGGAAGCATCACAAGTTCGGTAAGTTTTGCGTCATTAATATTTAACGGTTCCTTCAGTTCCTTCTTAATTATTTCGCTTTTGAATTTATCATAATGCTTCTCAAGGTGCTTTTTGGCTTCTTCCTTGTTTTTGATGTCGATCCAGGTCTCTTTATCAAAAACACCGAGCATGTATATAACCTGTTCGTTGTCAAGTTTACCTTCTGAATCATGATGGGGGCAATGACGAATTTTTTCGCCCTTCTTATTCTTTTCTATCACGGCAAAAGCTTCATCCGACAGGAATCGGAGATCTTTCTCTTTTGCATCTTTGCAGTAACCATTTGCAGCAAATAGAAAGAAAAATAAAACTGCAAACAATCCGGCAGCATAATTTATATTCTTATGAATAATCATTGCATCCTCCATTTATGCAGAAATATTTAAAAACAGGGGTCCCTCTTTCGCTGAAATAAAGGAAAGGAAAGCGGGAACCCTAAATCAGAAATCTGAAATGGCGGTAGTGAAAATACCCGCCTGTTGTCGCGAAGCAGCTAAGGCTTGTCGCCTACAATGATAATATCTTTGTTCTGTTCGAAGATTTTAGGACCGATGCCCGGTACTTTCATAATATCTTCAGGCTTTTTGAAGGGACCGTTCTTTTCCCTGAAATCAACTATTTTTTCCGCAACTTTAGTGCCGACCTGTTTGAGCTTTTTAAGCTCCTTAACAGTCGCTTTGTTGATATTGATCTTCACATCATCTTTTGCAAGGACAGAAACTCCTGAAGCCAGAACAAATGCAATCGCAACAACAAGACCGATACACCGTTTCAAGTTTCTCATGGTTCTCCTCCTTTGTTAAAGTGATCTGTAAAATAATGCTTGCGGCTTCATAAAAAGCTGACTTATGCCTTTCCGACAACCCGTTTTTATACGAACATGTTGGAAGTCTTAATATGCTCTCTTAATGAGCTTTTTGGGGAAATCTATTTCCCAAAAATCTCAAATCCGTTCGCATATGACTTCCAACTGGTTCATTAGAATTGACGTGTTCGTTGGAAGTAATGCTGCTGTGTTGCACTTCACCCTTCAGATTTTTTTAAATAGAATTCGTATGTACTCCGTATTCCTTCGGAAAGAGATATTGACGGCTGCCAACCAAGGGCTATAATTCTTGAAATATCGAGTAGCTTCCTCGGAGTTCCGTCCGGCTTCGATGAATCGAAAAACATCCTTCCTTCGAAACCGACGATCTTTCTGACAAGTTCTGCCAGATCCTTTATGCTTATCTCTTTCCCGAAGCCGATATTCACAAGAGGCGCCGGGACGGACGTAACTATCGGAATGAATAATCTCTGTTCAAGACTCATCAGAAACACGCAAGCATCAGCCAAATCGTCAACATGAAGAAATTCACGAAACGGTTTTCCTGTCCCCCAGATTGTGACAACTGTTTCACCCGGTGAATCTATTGCCTCTTTAAATGCAGGAGGAACAGGCCCGAAAAGCTTTTCATCTATTTCGATTTTTTCTCTTTTCCCGGATGATGCCAGGCGGGCAAGGTGGAATTTCCGGATGAGAGCCGGCAGTACATGGCTGTTTTCAAGATCATAATTATCGTTCGGCCCGTAAAGATTTGTCGGCATCGCGGCAAGAAAGCTTGTGCCGTGCTGCCGGTTGTACGCTTCGCACATCTTTATACCTGCAATCTTAGAAATTGCATAAGGCTCGTTTGTAGCCTCAAGAGGGCCGGTCAGGAGATGCTCTTCCTTCATCGGCTGGGGACAATCTCTCGGATAGATGCATGAAGAACCCAGAAAGATGAGCCGCTTAACATTTGTTTTCCACGCCGAATGAATGACATTATTCTGAATTGCAAGGTTTCTGTATATGAATTCGGCCGAATATGCACTGTTTGCGTGAATTCCGCCGACTTTTGCCGCAGCCAGAAAAATGTATTCGGGGCGCTCTTTTTCGAAAAAATCTTCGACTTCCGACTGCCTCTCAAGGTCGAGCTCGGAATGACGGCGCAAAATCATGTTCGAACAGCCTTCTTTTTCAAGCCTTCGTACAAGGGCAGAACCCACAAGACCCGTATGTCCTGCTATATATATTTTAGAATTCTTATCCATTTTTAATTTAAATTATTACTTTATATATTTTAACTCATGCTGTTGTTATTTATTGATATACAAATAGCTTAACACGGCCAGCTCATTACACCGGGAATTGACTTATGGTCCGAGTCTCCAGTTAACGGTTTTTAAGCACTTGAACCCCCGAATCCTCGAACCCTTGCCCCCTTTTACTTTTCACTATTCACTTTTCACTATTTACTGTTCTACATATTGGCTTCAAAAGATGCCGGAGTATCAAAGCCGTTTCTTAAGCATATATATTCCCGAACGGCCTCTTTGCAGTCATTTGCAACCATCTCTTTTATCATTTCCTCAAAGGAGATTTCAGGAGTCCATCCTAATTCTTTTTTTGCCTTCGAGGGGTCTCCCAGAAGAGTTTCAACTTCGGTTGGCCTGAAATAACGGGGATCAACCAGAACGACCGCCTGTCCTTTCCGAAGCCTGTTTGCGGGAAAATTTAATTCTTTTCTCCCGGGAATAATTACCGGTTCATAATTCGCAACAATACCCCTTTCTTTTTCGCCGCTTCCCTTCCACTTTAGCCTGATGCCTGCTGCCCCGAAAGCGTGCTCACAAAGTTCCCGCACCGAATGCTGGACCCCGGTTGCAATAACGTAATCGTCAGGTTTCTTCTGCTGCAAAATAAGCCATTGAGCCCGGACAAAATCCCTTGCATCACCCCAGTCACGAAGTGCATTCAGATTTCCCAGATAGAGGTTATTTTCAAGGCCAAGAGCAATTCGTGCGGCAGCCCGGGTTATTTTACGTGAAACGAATGTTTCACCTCTTTGGGGGGACTCATGGTTAAAAAGTATGCCGTTGCATCCGAATATGCCATATGCTTCCCTGTAATTTATTGTACACCAGTAAGCATAGAGTTTTGCGCATGCGTAAGGTGAGCGGGGATAAAACGGGGTGCGTTCTGATTGGGGAACCTCCTGTACTTTACCGTACAGCTCGCTGGTTGAGGCCTGATAAAAACGTGTTTTCTTTTCAAGGCCAAGAATTCTTATGGCCTCAAGAATTCTGAGTGTGCCGAGAGCATCAGTGTTTGCCGTATATTCAGGCGATTCGAAGGATACCTGAACATGGCTCTGAGCCGCAAGATTATATATTTCGTCAGGCCGGATTTCCTGGATAATTCGGATCAGATTTGTAGCATCCGTCATATCGCCGTAATGCATGAAAAATCTTACATACTGCTCATGTGGATCCTTATACAGGTGGTCGACGCGTTGAGTGTTAAATGAAGATGCCCTCCGCTTGATCCCGTGGACAATATACCCCTTGCCTAAGAGCAATTCTGCAAGATAACTTCCGTCCTGCCCGGTAATCCCCGTAATTAGTGCGGTTTTCATATTCTCCTGACTCACATAAGTTGTGATCGGTTATTTTATAACATTGAGAATACAGGCCTGTCCCCATTATTTCAATAATTATTTAGTTTCCATTCGGAAATGGCTCTTTTGTGCGATCTTAAGCGTCAATCTGCGGGATTTATTGTGCGGCGTACATTATGTAAGCCTCCTTGCAATCCCTTAATTTCCTTGAGCTTGCCCCAAATTACCGATTTCCGAATTGGAAACGTAATAATATCCATAATTTGTTTCCGGATTGACACCATTTATAGTTTAAGATGTTTTTCCTTATATTTAGAATAATAGATATAAGCCGAGTTTATGCCTCTTTACGGCAACCTGTTTACAACGAACTTGACAACTTAAACCGTTTGAAGCCAACGCTCACTTAATGAGCTTTTTGGGGATTTTTAAATCACAAGAAGTCATAAATGAACTACCCAGCAGCAGAGCTGCAAGGTATCTGGAATAAATAATACAGTAGTCAGGAGCCAATTGCATAAATCGTCATTCCCGTGCAAACGGGAATCCAGGAATTTTTGCAACATATTGAAAAGACTGGATTCCATCTTTCGTGGGAAAGACAGATTCTTCTCTTTTTAGGACTTTTGCAATTGGCTCATAGGTATTGGATATATCACTCTTGAAATGTGCGAAGCTTTCAGGACCCTTGGAATTGAAGTTGATATGGTTAAGCCCCAGCCTGTTTTTATTCCATGGGATTAGGCAAAAAAAGCGCAGCTTTTCAGGTTGCGCTTTTTTTAAAGAGTTAATGCAGGTTTTGCCCCCCAATTGTAACAACGATATAAGTTGTTGAGTTGGACGCGACCTGCCTTTCGACTATTTTAAACCTATACCAGACCCTGATCAATCATGGCGTTAACGACCTTGACGAATCCGGCAATATTGGCACCGGCCATATAATTGCCGGGAGTGCCGTATTCGGCCGATGCATCCAGACAAGTTTTATGAATGCTCTTCATTATGCCTTTAAGACGGCTGTCCACCTCTTCTTTTGGCCAACTGATTCGCATGCTGTTTTGTGCCATTTCAAGACCCGAAACCGCTACACCTCCGGCATTAGATGCCTTTCCCGGCGCATAGAGGATATTCTTGTCCAGAAAAATTTTGATGGCTTCCGGGGTGCTGGGCATATTTGCACCTTCACTGACCAGTTTAACAGAATTATTTATCAGTTTGTATGCATCCTTTTCACTGATTTCATTCTGTGTGGCACTGGGAAAAGCACAGTCTGCCCGATGGCTCCATAGTGGATTGTAATCGAGAGATGAGTCTGCTTCGGTATAAACAGCCTCTGAATATTTATCCACATATTCCCGAATCCTACCCCTGCGAATATTTTTCAATCTTTTTATGAATTCCAGTTTTCCTTTATCAATTCCTTCTTCATCAAAAATATATCCGGATGAATCTGACAAAGTTAGAACCTTTGCGCCCAGATCAATCAGTTTTTCAACTGTAAACTGAGCGACATTTCCGGATCCGGAAACCAGGCAGGTTTTTCCCTTCAATGGTTCGTCTCTGGTTGCCAGCATTTCAGAAGCAAAATAAACATTCCCATATCCCGTAGCTTCCGGACGAATCAGACTGCCGCCCCAGCCCAGACTTTTTCCGGTTAGAACTCCTGAAAATTCATTTCGCAGTTTTTTATACATGCCAAACAGGTATCCAATTTCCCGTGCCCCAACGCCTATATCACCGGCAGGCACATCGGTGTTGGGTCCGATATGACGAAACAGCTCTATCATAAAACTCTGGCAGAATCGCATAATTTCATCATCAGAGCGGCCTTTGGGATCAAAATCGGAACCGCCTTTACCGCCTCCCATTGGGAGCGTGGTCAGTGCATTTTTGAATACCTGCTCAAAGGCCAGAAATTTCAGTATACTTAAATTAACCGATGGATGAAACCGAAGTCCGCCCTTATAGGGACCGATTGAGCTGTTCATCTGAATACGATAACCCCTGTTCACATGAACCTGTCCTTCATCATCCATCCATGAAACACGAAACTGAATGACACGCTCCGGCTCAATCAGTCTTTCAAGAATCGCTGCCTGCCGATAATCCGGATAACGGTCAAGAACGGGCTGTACAGTTTCAAAAACTTCTTCCACCGCTTGATGAAATTCCTTTTCATACGGATCTCGGTTTTTCATATAACGTATAATGTCTGTCATGAGGATCTCCTTTTTTCATTTTTTTTGTTCTTGGTTATATTTTGGTCATATGTTTTTTGTTATATTTCAATTTCAACACTGATTACAATAATCGGTTATTTACAGTCCTGCGACTGATAAATGACACAAATTGATTTTTTCCCCTGAATTTTTATCGTTAAAGGATTATCAACCCGGACATGCCTGATATATTGTGTTTCCTGAACCATGGGAAGTGATTCCAGGTAGCTCAAATCCAGAATATCGGTTGAATCCTCCACGACTGTAATATATGGAATGCCCAAGGAGGTTATATTTTGAAAAAAATGAGACCCCTGAGACGGATCCGCATGAATATGACCATTTTTCAATTCTATAATTGCACCAACACCGGAAATATTCCGCCACTGAACTGGAATACCTAACCACCTGTCAGATGAACCCCATCGTCCCGGTCCCAATAATAGATACCGCCTCTTTTCCTTTGTCAGCAACGTATTGATTTCGCCAATTTCTTCTGCCATCTGAAGCGTGGCATCGACTTTGAAACTATTTGGTTTGACATAAACGATATCGGATATATTCTCATATTTTCCGTTTCCCAGAGCATTTTGTGAAAAGCACAGAGCTTTTTTTATTTCCTCATCGGTAATTGCCACGTCATTTTGATCTATTTCCGTTGCCAATGGTCTCATTTGCAGAAAGAAAAATTCATTTTTCCGCCGTTTTTCGGTGCCCAGATTTACAGAAAATTCGATCTCAATTGGGCATCCCATTCCTTTTCTTCCCAGCTCCAGAAGTTCATATAGCAGTCGAGGTAATGGAAAGAGATCATGTTTCATAACAGATGCAAATGTGGCTATTTTTGCTCCTGGAATATTGCCACTGTCCCGAACACGATGTTCATTCACGATATAGGTACTGCAAAGCAGCCTGATTGGAAGTTCGGTTTCCGCCTCATCAATTTCCCGCTTCTCCAAATTAGAATACCGGCTGAAATTAAGATGTTCCGGATAATTCTTTAATTTCAGGGCATAAAAATATCGCTGTGAATTGGTCAGGATATCTTCGACGGTTGTAAATTGAGGCAAAATCCGCGGATGTCGGGGTGAAAAACGAAAGGCTTTTTCCCCTTCAACAACCATTTTCCCTAACCCTATTGCGATATGCGCAATCCCGTCTTCGGGTTTCATGTGGGAAATAGGATAAAAATTATGGGATTGTGCAACGCCGGATATGGCCGGATAATAATAATCCCCGTATGCTTCCCCAACAAGTTTCTGAACAATCACAGCCATTGACTCTTCCTGGGGTTGACTGACCGAATGCATGGTGAATGATTTAGGATCTTCGTAATAGGTTGATGCATACACCAGTTTGATTGCATCTATAAGCTGCGAAAGCCTTATACCTATGTCCGGATTATTATTGGGTATCATATAGGTATGATAGAGTCCTGCGTATGGCTGATAATGTGCATCTTCAAGCAGACTCGAGGATCGGATAGAGAGGGGATAGTTGACCTGTTTCAAAAAAACTTCCAGATCCGAAACCAGCCAATCCGGCATTTTTGCCTGTAAAAAAATCCGAGCGATATCCTCATCGGAAATATTAGTTTTTGATACATATTGCAGTTGATTCAACGTGATAAATGATTCAAATCCCTGGGTGGTGATGACCAGAGTCTTTGGAATGTGGATCTCTATCTGGGGATAGGGATCACAAAGTCCGACATGCTGGTTTAGAAAGACGGACATGAATGCAAGTCCCCTGGCTTTTCCGCCAAGAGATCCATCTCCTATCTTGACAAAATCCATTGTATCGGAATCGAACGTATTAGCATTGAATTGTGCTACCACTCCTTTTTGTTGAAGTTTTCTGAGTGTATGAAGGCCTGAAACTATGTAATCCCGCATTTCCGCTATGTTGGCAAAATCACCGGCCTGAACCTCCCTGAAGGTAGAGGCCAATGCAAATTCGGATCTTGCCATTAGCCAGTTGGAAAAATGATTCCGCGAAGCATGATACAGAAGTGATTCATCTGGTATGTTTGCTGCCTTGATCTCAAGCGTTCTAAGGTTTGATGCCCTGTCAATCTCCTTGCCGTCAGGTGTTCGAAAAATAAAATCTCCAAAGCCCAGGTGGTTCAGGAAAAACTGGTGAAGTTCAACCAGCAGATTGGGAGAATTTTTATCCAGAAAAACAGCTGAGATATGCTCTGCTTTATGTCTGTTTTTGGATTCCGAGCTTAATAACAGAATCGGCAGATCCGGTATTTCCTGTTTGATCAATGCCAGAATCTCTAATCCTGCATTATCGTTCGGTTGACCGTTTCTGGGAATTCGGGTATCTGAAATTACACCAATCAGATAGTTCCGATATTTCTGATACAGATTAATTGCTTCTTCGTAGGTTTCGGCCAGCATGATTTTGGGCCGGCTGCGCATCCGGAGAAGCCGATGCTCCTCATTCAAGCCAACACCGAGTACCGCCTGGGTCTGCTTAACAACCTCTTTGTAAATCAAAGGCAGAAATGTGGAATAATACTGTGGAGAATCCTCCACAAGAATAAGAACCCTAACCATGGCCAGCTGGGTGTCCCGGTCTATATTCAGACAATCTTCGGCGTTTTTAACCAAAGCAAGCAACAGATCAGAATTACCGGACCATATAAAGATTTTGTCAATGCCAGGGATTTTTTGATATTCGCCCTGGGGAAATATTGACCGTATGCTGTGACTTAGCAAAATGACCGGTAGATCCGGATATATATTCTTAATCTGTTTCCCCAAAGTTCGGGCATCCATGTCCTCCACATGCGGCATAGTGATGACCATGTCAAAATTTTTCCGCTCAAGAAGTGACAATGCCTCATGGCCTGAGAATGTACGAGTTACTCGGGGCGGAAGACTTAAATTCAGTCCGCTGTATTCATTTATGATCCGGGATGCCAGACTGCGATCCTCCTCCATGATATATGCATCATAAGAACTTGAAACCAAAAGTATTTCCCTGACTTTGATCGACATGATCTCATGAAACATTTTGAACTGGCAATAAAACTCGTTAGGAATTTCATTGGTTTTCAGGGTCATGGAAGATATCGCGTTTTTGTGTTATGATTTATAAGACTCATCTTTGTATCATTCATATTAGGCTGAATATTGAAAAGATCAATATGATCAGCTATATTCGTACGGATCACGCATCGATAATTGCCAGTGCCTCATCCCGAAATGCATCCATTACATAAGGAATACCGGTCACTTTTGTGCATTCCTCGGTCAATGAGAAAATGTCCTTTCGGCTGATGTACTTGACTTCCCAGTTTCTGGAACCTGCCATCAACTGCTGAAGCCCTACCTTGAGTTTATCAATGGCGCTGAAAATACCGATTGAACCCAAGGGGAAGGTTTCCACATCCACTCCATACTTTTGTTTTAGAACTTCATAATTCATAAAAATTTCTTCTTTGGTGGCTCCATAGCGGGCTACAGAAGCAGGAAGACCTTTATCTTCTCCTTTAAGCCATTTTTCCGCATTTTTTCCAACCATTCCAGGAATCATCAGCGCCCTTCCCATGCAAACCGCCTTGCAGTATGGTGCTCCCATGGCCAATGCCTTGAATACATGATCTTCAGATGAAAAACCGCCTGCAAATGCAATATCCGGAACCCGTTTGCCCCGTTTAGCCAGACGATCACACAATTCATAGGCCATTGAATGAAGATAAATAGAGGGAATTCCCCATTCACACATCATTCTCCAGGGGCTCATTCCGGTTCCACCCGGTGCACCGTCAATGGTCAGCAGATCGATTCCGGCGTCACTGGACCAGCGGATAGCCATGGCCAGTTCTCTCATCGGATAGGCTCCGGTTTTCAGAGTAATCCGTTTTGCTCCCATTTTTCGAATCCGCTCCACTTCTTTCATAAAGCCTTCCTGATCAATAAATCCCAACCGGGAATGACGCTCAAACTGTTTTAATGGACCGGCCTTGAATGCTGCCTGAAAAGCGGGTACCTCGGGATCAGGGGTTACAATATAACCGCGCTTTTTCAGCTCCAGTGCCCGTGTTAGTGAATCTACCTTGATCTCGCCGCCGATGCATTTGGCGCCCTGGCCCCATTTCAATTCTATTGTCTCGACACCCAGTTTTTCTATAACATATTCCGCAACACCATTTCGAGTATCTTCAACATTCATTTGAACCAGTATATCACCGTACCCATCATAATATCTTCGATATTCACGAACCCTTCTGTCCATTTCCGGTGATTTGGAGACTTTGCCATTCTTGTTCAGCTCAAGTTCCGGATCAATACCGCACACGTTCTCTCCGCATACCAGAACTATGCCGCTGATGGCTGCGCCAATCGCAAAATGCTCCCAGTTTTTTCTTGCAATATCAGTGCTTCCCAGTGCGCCTGTAAAAACGGGAACTTTCATTTTAATCTTTTCGGTCACACCAAAAGATGTTTCGGTATTTACATTAGGAAATGTGGCCTGATCCGGGTCGGCAGCAACACCCTTTGCACCCATGGCATATCCCATGATATTGAGGTGGGAATAATCAACAGGATAATCCTTGTCGGCACCGGCGGTAATGCTTCCGAACGGAGATGGATAAAGAAGTTCTCTGCCTCTGAATGTGGCATGAAACATGTCACAGTTTCCGCGACAGCCGTCAAGGCATCGGCTGCAGATACCTGATTGTGGGGCAACATTGCGGGAACGGTTACTGGTCTGAAGGGCATCGTTTGAATTTGGATGGTGAAGGTTCATTTTATTCTCCTTATTGAAAAATTGAAAAGCGCCTATACCTCTGCTGCATGCGAAGTATAGACGCCATTGTCTTAACCCAAATAAATTTCCTTACGCCTTTGTAAGCCAATTTATTTAAACTATTAAATTATGGCTTTTTTTAGACACACTTAATAATATTGTCAAGAAATTTTTATTCGAAAATTATCAAATATCAGTTTCGATCTAAATG
Organism: Desulfobacteraceae bacterium; assembly: GCA_011391695.1. Lineage (GTDB taxonomy): Bacteria > Desulfobacterota > Desulfobacteria > Desulfobacterales > RPRI01 > RPRI01. The sequence goes on from JAABQB010000011.1 coordinate 12,504, forward strand.
ACTTATAAGCGGTGAATGAATTGCTATTGCTGATCAAGATCTTCTGAAAGCAGAATAGCTTCTGCGACATTGCGGAGGGATTTCCTTGTATCCATGCTTCGTTTCTGTATCCAGCGGTAGGCCTCTTCACCTGTTTTATTCCGACGGAGCATGAGAATTTCTTTGGCTCTATCCACAAGCTTGCGGGTTTCAAGCTCTTCCTGGATAATTTTTGTTTTTACCATCAATTCCGTGTTCATTATTGCGGCAGCAGCCTGGTTGGCAACAGTTCTTATAAGATTGACGTCTGTTTCAGAAAACAAGCGGGGGGTTGATGTGAAACAGTTTATGACACCAATAATTTTTTCGTCCTTTACTTCAAGCGGGACACCTACCATTGAAACAAGCCCCAGTTTTTTTGCCATCTCCTTTTCTTTGAACCTTTCATCTTTAAGGACATCTTCAATAATCAAAGGTTTTTTATGAGTGGCAACAAAACCGACCACGCCTTCATTCATATTCAATGAGCGATCCTTTACATAAACAGGATCAAGAGCCTGGGTTGCCTTAAGGCGGATCTTGTTCGGAGAAACACTTTCATCTATAAGCCAGAGTGAGCAGATTTCAACGCCTGTAACCTTCGCTGTAACCATCACGATAAGCTTAAGGATATCTTCGAGATAGAGATCTGAAGTAATGACCCTGCTGATATCCATGAGGGCTTTGATATATTTATTATAGGTTTCCTGAGATTCTATTTTCATGGTATATTATTTTAACGGTTTATGGAAAAAGTGAGCGATTGCAATTATCGCGATTTTGTATAAAATTGACTTTAATATGTATATGCAATGCACAGGAATGTGTCAATACCTTAAGAAATGGAGGATTCAAGGGTTCAAGAGGTCAAGGATTCGAGTGAAAAGCACTTGAACCCTCAAAGCCTTGCCCCCTTTTCCCCAGCTAAATCAGGAGGAGTTATTGGATAATATAATAAAAAAAAGAATAGCTTGTGTTAAAGAAAAGTTTTCAATACTGAATATTGACACTTTGATGGTGCTTGTAGATGAAAACCGACGTTATTTAAGCGGGTTCCGCGGTCACGATACCCAGTTCGATGAATCAGCCGGGGCACTCTTTATTTCCAATTCAGGTCTTATTCTTGCAACTGATTCAAGATATGAGGAACAGGCCGTGAAAGAAGCCCCTCTTTATGAAGTTATATGCTGCAAGGAAGGACTTTTTAGACAGATTCCCGCAATACTTAAATCTCTTGGGACAAAAAAACTTGGGTTTGAAAGTGTACGTATTTCACATCTTGAATATAAAAAAATGGCAACGGTGATAAAATCAAGAAATATTAAAGTCAAATTTGTCGAAACTGAAAATGTTGTTGAAAGCCTCAGGGAAATAAAAAATGAAGAAGAGATTGGATCAATAAAAAAGGCTCTTTTAATAGCAGAATCGGTTTTCAGAGGTATTCAGGGATATGTCAGAGCCGGGATTACCGAAAAAGAAGCAGCCTGGAAAATTGAAAAAGGAATCCGTGAAGCAGGAGCAGAAAGCATCTCTTTTCCGACAATCGTCGCATCCGGACCTAACAGCGCCCTTCCTCATGCAATACCTTCGGACCGTAAATTTAAAAAAGGTGAGCCGATTCTTTTCGACTGGGGGGCAAAGGTTGATGGATACTGTTCCGACATTTCAAGAACCATAGTAATCGGAAGGCCTGATGAGCTTTTTAGAAAGGTTTACAAAACGGTTCTTGATGCCCAATCCTTGGCAATAAAAGCAATAAAACCAGGGGCAGATTCCAGATCTATTGACGGAGTTGCGCGCAGTCATATTGAAAAAATGGGCTTTAAAGGAAGATTCGGACACAGTCTCGGTCATGGCACAGGACTGTCAATCCATGAACAACCAAGATTGAGTCCATTGAAAAATTCGATCCTGGAGTCTCAAATGGTATTTACAATTGAACCAGGGATATATATTCCCGGCTGGGGAGGAATAAGGCTTGAAAACATGGTTGTCGTCAGAAAAAATAAAGCCGAAGTTCTTAATAAGCTTGATTCCTCAAAATATTTAATTGGTGTTTAATCAGATGCCATCCATTGACTTTCTTGTCGATCAATATCTTAACTACCTGCTCGTTGAAAAGGGGCTCTCAAAAAAAACCCTCGAATCATACGGAAGCGATATCGCAAGATATACCGAATTTCTTGATAAAAAGGGAATAAAAGATATTTCCGATGCCGATACTTCCGTAATCCTCAAGCATATAATTTCACTCAGAGATGAAGGAATGAAAGCAAGGTCAAGAGCCAGGCATCTTATAACCTTAAGAGGTTTTTACAAATTCCTGGCACAGGAGAAATTTATATCCCATGATCCAGCAAGGATGGTTGACCTTCCCAAAAGCGGGCTCCACCTTCCTCATGTACTATCGGTTGATGAGGTTAAAAATCTTCTGAGTGTTCCCGATATGAGCAAACCTTCGGGTTTAAGGGATTCTGCTATGATTGAGCTACTTTATGCAGCAGGCCTCAGGGTTTCAGAACTTATTAACCTGAAACTTTTCGATGTCAATATTGATGCCTGCTTTGTAAGGGTGTTCGGAAAAGGTTCGAAAGAAAGAGTGGTTCCGATAGGTCTTTTCGCAAAAGAAAAAATTAATGAGTATATCAAAACTGCAAGACCGGTTCTGCTTAAAAAATACATGAGCCATTTTTTATTTGTTGGAAGAAAAGGAAAGCCATTAACCCGTCAGGGATTCTGGAAATTGATAAAACGCTATGCGACCAGAGCCGATATCAGAAAAACAATCACCCCTCACAGTTTAAGGCACTCCTTTGCGACACATCTCCTTGAAGGGGGAGCCGATTTACGATCTGTTCAGGTTATGCTTGGGCATGTTGATATCTCAACAACACAGATTTACACCCATGTCGTACGGGAACATTTAAAGAAGATACACAGTAAGTTTCATCCCAGAGGTTGACACCGGAAAAACAATCCGTTCTTGACACAAAATCGTATTTTGTTTAGGAGTAAAGTTTCTTAAGATATGGTAAAATTAAAAATCCCATAAGAAAGGGTGGATCCGGCTTTTTTTCAGATGCAATTGATAAAAAAAAACAATAATTGTTCAGGCTGGTGGTCAGACTCTGGCAAGTCTCCGGAAAATGGGATGAAAGCCATAAGAGATGCCATGCTCGATGTTACCCGGCCGGTGTATCTTGTGAGCATGAACGGCGATATTGCTGTAGGCAGAGGTGGAACAATATCTATAGGGAAGGATTTATCTTCTGTTTCGGATTCTTATCCTCTTTCAGGGTATGCCCCACCCCTCCATCCTGAAAAGCTTGGAGATCCTTCCTTCAGGCAGAGATACAATGTTCGTTATGCTTACATAGTTGGAGCAATGGCAAACGGCATAACTTCAGTCAAAATGGTACAGGAAGCGGGACGTTCGGGATTCATGGGTTTTTTCGGAGCTGCCGGACTTTCACCGGATGAGATTGATTCAGCCATATGCAGCCTGAAGGAAAGCCTGGGAGATGTCCCCTTTGGATTTAATCTCATACACAGCCCGAATGACCCTGAACTTGAAAGTAAAGTGGTTGATCTTTATCTTAAACGGAAAATTCATCTTGTCAGCGCATCCGCTTTCATAGACCTCACCCTCCCGCTCATCTATTACAGGGTAAAGGGAATACATATCAATAATGAAGGCTTTGTAATATGTCCCAACAGGATTATAGCGAAAGTATCAAGGCTTGAGACAGCAGGAAAATTTCTTTCCCCTCCCGCTCCCAAAATACTCGCGCAACTTGTTGCAAGAAAACTGATATCTGAAAAGGAAGCTCAACTTGCGGAACATATTCCGGTAGCGGAAGACTTGACTGCGGAAGCCGATTCTGGAGGCCATACGGATAACAGGCCGGCCATTTCCCTTCTTCCCTCAATGATTGCTCTGAGAGACGAATTGGCGGACAAATATAAATACAAACAGATACCTTCTGTTGGTCTTGGCGGTGGAATATCAACTCCCCATTCAACCGCGGCAGCATTTGCCATGGGAGCTTCCTATGTTTTAACAGGCTCGATAAACCAGTCCTGCGCGGAAGCAGGAACTTCTGAAACGGTACGCAAAATGCTGTCGGAAGCAGGTTATGCTGACGTCATGATGGCCCCTTCCGCCGACATGTTTGAAATGGGAGTTAAAGTCCAGGTTTTGAAACGCGGAACCATGTTTCCCTTCAGGGCTGCAAAACTATACGATATTTATTCCAGATATGATTGCTATGATGATGTTCCGGTGAGTGAACGTACAATTCTTGAGAGGGATATATTAAGAAACAATTTTGATGAGGAATGGGAACAAACCAAAAAATTTTTTATTAACCGCGATCCGATCCAGATAGACCGGGCTGAAAAAAACCCCAAGCACAAGATGGCTCTTGTTTTCAGATCCTATCTGGGCAAGTCATCAAACTGGGCAAAGGACGGCGACCCATCAAGAAAAATTGATTACCAGATCTGGTGCGGACCTTCTATGGGAGCTTTTAACCAGTGGGTTAAAGGGTCCTTTCTCGAAAAACCCGAGAACAGAAAAACAGTCACTGTTGCCATGAATCTTCTTTTCGGAGCCGCGGTGATAACACGTGTCGCATGGATTTCAAACCAGGGAATAGCTCTGCCTCATGAGGCAAAAAAGCACTCTCCCATGGAATTATCAGAATTGTCGAAATATATTATTTAAACTTTAATGCCGCGTCATTTGAGCGGGATTAAACATGTTACGTATGCCAAGTGGTAAAGGATTTTGTATTGAAATCTGTTAATAAAACAAAAAAACATGACGGGTCTGTCGCAATAATAGGAATAGGCTGCTTCTTTCCGGGATCTGCCGGAGTCAAAGAATACTGGCACATGCTTTTCCATGGAAAAGACGGAATAACCGATGTGCCTGAAACGCACTGGTCGCCTGAGGACTATTTTGACAAAGATCCGGCGAAACCGGATCATGTATATTGCAAACGGGGAGGCTTTCTTTCTCCGGTACTGTTTGACCCCACTGAATTCGGCATACCTCCTGCTTCTCTTGAAGCAACAGACAGCTCGCAGGTGCTTGCCCTGATAGCTGCAAAAAGCGCGCTTGAAGATTCAGGCTATTACGGCAATAAATCATTTAACAGAGACAAGACCAGCGTGATTCTCGGCGCAACAGGCACCCAGGAATTATCAATCCCCCTGGGTTCAAGGCTCGGCCATCCAAAATGGAGAAAAGCCCTTTCCGATTCCGGGATACCATCCGATAAGGCCGAGGAAGTTATCAGAAGAATTTCCGATTCTTTTGTCTCATGGCAGGAGAATTCTTTTCCCGGACTATTGGGAAATGTGATAGCTGGCAGGATATGCAACCGCCTCGATCTTGGAGGATCAAACTGCGTTGTTGATGCCGCGTGCGCAAGCTCTTTAAGCGCAATTCACCTTGCTGTTATGGAACTTGCTGCCGGCAGAAGCGATATGGTTATTACCGGCGGAGTTGATGCGTTAAATGATATTTTCATGCACATGTGTTTTTCAAAAACCCGTATTCTCTCTCCCACAGGAGATATCAGGCCTTTCTCAAAAGACGCTGATGGCACAGTTCTCGGGGAAGGAATAGGTATTCTTGTATTAAAAAGACTGATGGATGCCGAAAGGGATGGAGACAAAATATATGCTGTAATAAAAGGAATCGGGACTTCGAGTGATGGAAAGGCTCAAAGCATATACGCTCCAAGAAAAGAAGGCCAGGTAAAGGCATTAAATCTGGCATACGCAAATGCCCAGGTTGATCCTTCAAGCATAGACCTTATAGAGGCGCACGGTACAGGAACGCGTGTCGGAGATCTGGTGGAATTTCAGGCTTTAACCGAGGTTTTCGGAAACCCTGACGGAAAGCTTCAAAAATGCGCCATAGGCTCCGTGAAATCAATGATCGGCCATACAAAAGCTGCGGCAGGATCAGCAGGATTAATCAAGGCGGCTCTTTCCGTTTATCACAAAACGCTTCTCCCAACACTTAAAGCCGACATCCCTGACCCCGCCTTAAATATATACGAAAGCCCTTTTTATCTGAATTCATCCAGGCGACCCTGGTTTTCAAGAAAAGAGCATCCACGCCGTTGCGGGGTCAGCTCTTTTGGTTTCGGGGGAAGCAATTTTCATGCTGTAATTGAAGAATACAAAGAATCCAAACAGGAGGCTGCGTGGGACGGATCTGTTGAAATAATAGCATTATCCGCCCCCACATATCCTGAACTTGTAAAACGCGTTTCCGATTTCAGGTATAGAATCGAAGAAGATTTTTCGAAAGACAAGTTTGCCTTTGAAGCTTCAGAAACAAGAAAAAGTTTTTCTTCAGAAGATCCTCACAGGATTCTTTTTATTGCGGAACGGGGCAGAAAACTTCAGGATAAGGCATTTGGGGAGCTCTCTGGGTTGTTGGAAAACAGCTTTGATATCATGGAACGCAACCGTGATAAAACTTCATGGAACACGAATAACATCTTTTACGGCGGACCCGCAAAAAAAGGCAAAATCGCGTTTGCTTTTCCCGGTCAGGGAAGCCAGTATGTAGGTATGGGGCGTGATATCATATGCATTTTCCCTGAAGCCCTTGAAGCCATGGAAAATGCCAACAGAATTTTCAGCAACAAGAGATTGCTTACCGACTTTATTTATCCCATTCCGGCACAAACTGAAGCTGAAAAAAAAATCCAGGAAGAACATCTGCGCCAAACAGAGTTTGCCCAGCCAGCCATCGGGGCGGTAAGCATGGCTATGCTTGAAGTTCTCAGAAAATTCGGCATAAAGCCTGACGCTGCATGTGGTCATAGTTTTGGAGAAGTTACGGCCCTTTTTGCTGCCGGATGGATTGATTCGGAAACATTTATCAGGCTCTCTGTCTCAAGGGGCCGCCATATGGCGAAATCATCAACCGGGAATGGCGCCATGATGGCTGTCAGTGCCCCGGTTTCAGAGCTTCATCATATTATACAGGATGCAAAGGTTATCATTGCAAATATAAACAGCCCTGATCAGACTGTTCTCTCCGGGCCGGCAGAATCAATTAATAAGGTGCAGCTGATATGCAATGAGAAGGGTCTTTCAACCAGAATTCTTCCTGTTTCAGCCGCTTTTCACACGAACCAGGTCAAAGATTCATTAAAACCTTTTAAGCGGACATTAATGGATGTCTGCATCAATCCAACGGATATAGCAGTTTATTCGAATACAACGGGGAAACCGTATCCCGCCGATCACAAATCTGTCAAAAAATTACTTGGCGAACAGCTTTTAAACCAGGTAAACTTTGAAGGTCAAATCAAAAACATGTTTGATATCGGCATAAGCACATTTATCGAGATCGGCCCCAGATCAGTATTAACAGGACTTGTAAAATCAATTTTAAAAGGACGGGGATTCAATGCGGTTTCCATGGACAGCTCTTCCGGAAGAAATTTCGGATTGACAGATCTTGCAAAAGTCTTGTGTAACATTGCATCAACTGGACACTATGTAGACCTTTGCAAATGGGAGCAACCACCATTAAAAATTGAAAAGCGATCCATGAGCATTCCCGTTTCAGGCGCAAATTACTGGAAACAAAAAGTTGATAATGCAACCCCTGTATATTCTCAAAAAAAGCCGCCTGAAGAGAATCAGGTTAAACGTGAGATAAGATCAGACGAACCTATGAGAAAAGATGAAATATCACCATGCAATACAAATAAGTCCGATTTTCTTGAACATGCTTTTAAAATAGTTGAGGAAGGACTCAAAACGATGCAGTCTCTTCAGATACAGACTGCCGAAACCCACATGAAATTTTTGGAAACCCAGGCTGAAGCAGGTCGTGCCCTCCAGAAGATAATGGAAAGCACAAAACATTTTCTCGGAACTTCTTCCATCATTGATAAAAATAGAGCTGTTATTGCAAATTCAGATCAAAATCATTCTTCTGAAGAGATAAAACAAGATCTTATTATCCGCCGGGAAGAGACTGTTTCTTCTAATAATGACGCTCTATTCTGTCATAAAGGAAGCGACATTCAAAAGGCCTTGTTGTCAACAGTAAGCCACCTGACAGGATACCCGGTCGAAACACTGGGACTTGATATGGATCTTGAAGCCGATCTTGGCATCGATTCAATAAAAAGAGTTGAAATTTTCTCATCGCTTGAAGAAAATATTCCGGGAATACGGTCAATACTGCCCGAAACCATGGGATCACTCAAAACGCTTGGTAAAATAATAGAATATTTATCAGGCGTTACTTCAGGCAATAATACTCCGGAGGCAAAAGCCGATAAAGCCATTTTAGATGGAAATAATAATAAGCATGATAAGGAAGAACTTTTTGAAAACATCATAAAGGAAACTCTTATTGAGACAGTAAGCCATCTGACAGGATACCCGGTCGAAACACTGGGACTTGATATGGATCTTGAAGCCGACCTTGGCATCGATTCAATAAAAAGAGTTGAAATTTTCTCATCGCTTGAAGAAAAAATTCCGGGAATACGGTCCATACCGCCCGAGGCCATGGGATCACTTAAAACGCTCGGCAATATAATAGATTACCTTAATAAATCAAGTTCGCCGGATATATCATCTCCTGTTCCTTGTTTTGATACGTTATCTGCCGATATAGTTTCAATTGAACCGGAACAACAAGTGCAATCTATTCTGCTTCCAACGAGAAACATTATCTCAATCGTTGAAAAGCCTTTACTTTCAGATGACGGGCTTTTTCCTCCGAGCGGCAAAATATTTATAACCGATGATAAGGGGGGCCTTTCAAAAACTATTATTGATGAACTCTCCTCTCTTAATATCGGGGCTGAGCTTGTCAGCCTGAAAAATTTCATAAATATTTCGGATCTATCCGACATGGGCGGTCTTGTAATTATACCTGAAAATAAGCATAATGATTATTCTCTGATAGAAGATGCTTTTCTTGCCGCGCGGCATGCCTCGCGCGATTTAATCTCTTCCGGTAAAAAAGGCAGAGCAATATTCGCAACCATATCCCGCCTTGACGGCGCCTTCGGATTTAAAGGCCGTGGAATCGAATATCCATTCCAGGGAGGACTTGCCGGACTTGCTAAAACTGCCGCTGTCGAATGGCCGGGGGTTATCTGCCGAGCTATAGATGTTGAGCCGGAATGGAATGACAACATCAAAATAGCAAGAGCGCTCATAAACGAGCTTTTATCATCGGAGCAAACCGGTCCGGTTGAATCGGGCATTGGTCCTGAAACACGCCTCATTCTTGAATTAAGGCCGTCTCCATACCCTGAAGGTAAAATAAATCTTGTCACGGGAGATGTTGTTATAATCACGGGAGGCGCAAGAGGTATAACCGCTTCAGCGGCACTGGCTCTTGCGCAAATTGCAAAACCTGTGATCGTGCTTCTTGGAAGATCTCCTGCGCCATCACCTGAACCTTTATGGCTTTCAGATCTTGAGGATGAAACCTCCATCAAAAAAGCTGTAATTTCAAACCATTTTAGCGAAAACAATGCTTCCCCCAGGGAAATAGAAACAATGTTCCGAAAGTATATGACGAACAGGGAGGTTTCAAGAAACCTCGAAAAGCTGAAAAAGGAATGCCAAGATATAGCATACTACTCTGTTGATGTTCGTGACAAAGACTCGGTCGAAGGAGTAATCAGCCAGGTTCGCTCAAAATATGGTCGAATAAAAGCAATCATTCATGGAGCTGGAGTTCTTGAAGACCGACTTATTATAGATAAAACACCGGATCAATTTAAAAGAGTTTTTGATACCAAGGTGAAAGGGTTGAGTCTTCTTCTTTCAGCAACAAGAGATGAACCGCTTCAATACATAGTAATTTTTTCATCAATTACCGCCCGAATCGGGAACAAAGGACAGGTTGATTATGCAATGGGGAATGAGGTGCTGAACAAGATTGCACAGCATGAAGCCATAACCCGGCCAGATTGCCGCGTAATCTCTATAAATTGGGGCCCATGGGATGGCGGAATGGTATCGGAAACTTTAAAACGGGAATTTAAAAGAAACCATATTGATTTGATCCCGGTTGAAAAAGGAGCAAAATGCATGCTTCTTGAAATGATGGGAGATAAAAGGAATCCTGTTGAAGTTGTAATAGGATCAAATATTATTTCAAAAGAAGAAAATCACGCCCTTTCTTTTAAACGTGAAATTGATGTCAAGGCTTACCCTATTCTTGAATCCCATATTATAGGCGGTAAACCGGTCGTTCCTTTTGCGCTTATGGCCGAGTGGATAGGGCATGGAGCTCTCCATGTAAACCCCGGGCTTTTTTTCTATGGCCTTGATGATATCAGGCTTTTAAAAGGAATAAAGCTGGATAACGATAAAAAGCTGATTCGCCTTTTAACAGGTAAGCCTGTTAAAAAAGAGTCTTTCTTCGAAGTAAACGTTGAAATAAGAGACGGAATGAAAGACGGAGTCGAAATTATACATACGCGTGCAAAAGCAATCCTTGCGGATTCGATTATTATGAATCCTCCCGCATATGGCATTCCTGAGAATATTTCCTCGAAAACTTATAAACGGAGCATGGATGAAGTATATGATAAAATTCTCTTTCACGGATCAGAGTTGCGTGGAATAAAAGAAATTATCGGTTATTCATCAAAGGGAATGGTTGCGCGCATCTCCCCTGCCCCGCATCCGGATAAATGGGTGAAAGATCCTTTAAGGAACCGGTGGATATCCGATCCGCTCGCACTTGATTCGGCATTCCAGATGGCCATTCTATGGAGCTATGAGGAGTTGCAGCAGTTATCTCTCCCAAGCTACTGCCGGACTTATCGCCAGTACTGCAGCAACTTTCCATCCGCTGGAGTTACTGCAGTTCTTGAAATAAGGGAAGCCTTAAAGCATAAAATAAAATGTGACATTACATTCCTTGATGCCGATAACATCGTTGTTGCAATGTTAAATGGGTACGAAGCAGTTATAAGTAATTCCCTTTTCAAATCATTCAGACCGCAATGAAATCTCTTGGAGTGGTAAATATTTTATTCAAATGGCTTGCTCTCACAGCATCAATCATGACAACTTCTTATCTTGTAGACGGAATACAAATTGCTGATATTTCATCAGCCTTTCTTGCCGCAGCAGTTCTCGGGATTTTGAATCTTTTTCTGCGACCCATTGCAATAATCCTTACACTTCCTTTAAATATTCTTAGTTTTGGTTTATTTACCTTTGCAATAAATGCGCTCATGTTGATGATAACTTCAAAAACCATATCAGGTTTTGAAGTTAAAGGGTTTTGGGCAGCAGTAATCGGATCGCTTATTATAAGCATTATAAGCTGGGTTATTAATACCCTTGTCAGAAAAAAAGTAACAATAAAAGTTGAGAACGATCAGGCATTTATAGACCTCAAGAATAAAGGTGATGATAAATGGGAGTAAGTATATTACTCAAGTAAAATTATTCGTTTTTTTGCTTGACGCTTAAAATATTTTATTATAAACGGAACGAAGAATGTGAATACAATTCACTAGTCACTTTACCACATGCAAAGGTTTAGAGATCTTTGGCATGTAACATGAAACAGTATTTAAAAGGAGATTTATTTTGGCGACAGGTATTGTAAAATGGTTCAACGATAAAAAAGGATTTGGTTTTATCGAAAAGGAAGAAGGCGGAGACGTATTTGTTCATCATTCAGCTATCACAATGTCAGGTTTCAGAACCCTTGCAGAAGGAGACCGTGTTTCCTTTGATGTTGAGCAGGGTAAACAAGGTCCTGCAGCAAAGAACGTGGTAAAAATCTAGTTTCTCATGGCTTAAAAAAAGGGCATCTTGTTAACACAAAATAAAAGGTGCCCTTTTTTTATTTCAAACTTTCCGCAGCAAAGATAGGTTCGGTCCAGGTGTATTCAACTGCAAGGAATTGAGTCTGTTTTTCATCAGCTCATATTCCCCGCATTTTTTTTACACGTAACAGTCCGGGGCTGTTATGCATGTACATTAGAGGCGAATAGGGGCCGACTGCCATGAAATAGCTTTCAATTTCATCAAACAAGACAGGCCTGTCCGGCCATGTAAAGGTTTTTTCTTTCTTTTTCAATGCTTCCCATTCTCTCATCCGCTTTGGGCTTCCATGAAGTGCCTGCTTTTTCGCGGTGTCACATATGAACATTTCGCAGACTACGGGCTTTATCTTCCACATGCAGCCCTTTTCTCCAAGGTAAACGCATTTAAAACCCTCGTTTGGTTTTTCTAAAGCAGCACTCAGAATATCTATATCTTCCGGATCAGACATGATAACATTTATGACAACGTCGGCAAAGAAGGTTATTATTCCTTCCTTTGAACAGCATGCGCTAAGGTGGCTTTTATAACATTTCACAGTGCATACATCTCCAAGATACCTTGTAAGAAAATCATCTACTTCTGCACGAAAAATCAGATAATCGCCTATTTTGTTTAGGAGTTCATGCCTTATGCGTGAAGAAGATTCATTAAGATGACGGACAATCAGGGACAATGCTTCTGCTTGTTCTTCCTGATAGGATTTATAGGGTGTGGTCATTTATAAATAAACCTGTTTTGTGTTGCATTTTTAGACTTTTAATATATTCATTACCAGAAATATCTTCATTTTTCCAAAGGATTATTTTGAATTTTGATCATACAACAATAACGATTATTTTATCGGCTGTTTCTTTTCTTGCCGGATTTATTGACAGCATTGCAGGCGGCGGTGGTCTTCTTCTGCTGCCCTCCTTAATGGTTGCCGGGATCCCTCCCCAGGTTGCCCTTGGAACTAATAAATTCGCCTCTTCAATAGGAACCGGTACCGCTCTGATTAATTTTATCCTTAAAAAAAAGGTTGTCTGGAAAATTGCCGCTTCGGGTATTGCCTTTTCACTGATCGGTTCATTTGTCGGCACTAAGACAATCCTTATTTTTAGCAACGAAACCGCAGGAAAAATTATTATATTTCTTCTTCCGCTTGCGATGCTGATCACACTGATACCGCAAAAAGAGCGGGCGACCGGAAAGAAACCGTCAGTATTTGATCTTACCGTAAAGATACCTGCCATCTGCCTTCTAATCGGATTTTATGACGGTTTTTTCGGCCCCGGAACCGGGAGTTTCCTGATAATCGCCTTCCACATATTCATAGGACTCGGCCTTGTTCAATCTTCAGCCACGGCAAAAGTTTTCAATCTTGCCTCCAATTTAGGCGCTCTTGCGATTTTCGTCTCAGGGGGTAAAGTCATCTATATGATCGGAATACCGCTTGCCATTGCCAATATCCTTGGAAATTATCTGGGCAGCAGTCTCGCGATAAAAAAAGGCGCAAACACAGTAAAATTTTTTCTTCTACTCTCGCTTACCATCTTAATGGTATCGCTGATCTGGAAGTATGCTGTCAAATAAACTGCCATCGGCTGTTACAGTCCGGAGATTTTTATTCAGATCCAATATCGATGGCCTGTAATATAAATTTTGGCTCTTGCCTAAAAAACATTTGTCGGATATAAATTTTTGCTCTGAATTTTACAGAATCGGCCTGAAGTATCGCTTCTGTTTTTAATCGGGTGCAATAATAAATAAAGGTGTTTTTTCAAAGTGGGCAATGAATAAAAATCATGCAATAGCGGTTGTTGGAATGGCAGGCCTGTTTCCGGGAGCATTGAATATTAGTTGCTTCTGGCATAATATTGTCAATAAAATTGGCACCACATCTGAAATACCCGAAGACAGATGGAAAGTCCATTCCGCTTTTATGTATGAAAAAAGTTTCATGCCGGATAAAGCCTATTCCAAAAAGGCCTGTCTGATAAATAATTTCAGATTCGATCCTGCCGGAATTGACATAGACAAAAACATATTAAAAGAGCTTGACCCTCTTTATCAGTTTGTTCTTCATACCGGCAGGGAAGCTTTCTTATCCTGCAACACAAAAAACCTTGACAGAAAAAAAACCGGCGTCGCGCTTGCCGCAATATCTCTTCCTACCGACTCATCTTCCGGGCTGGCACGAAGAGTCATCGGCCGGTCATACCGGGAAAACCTATCCGGCAAATCTTTTTCTTCTGATGACATGTATATAAGTACAGCAGAGGCTCTTTCTGCCAGGGTAACAAGCCTCCCGGCCGCAATCCTGGCAGCGGGTCTTGGCTTAGGCGGCGGCAGCTTCACCCTGGATGCAGCATGCGCCTCTTCCATATACGCTGTCAAGCTTGCTTGTGACGAACTTAATTCACATAACGCGGATGCCATGCTGGCAGGAGGCGTATCAAGGCCCGACTGCTTGTACACGCAGGTTGGATTCAGCCAGCTGCGTGCTCTTTCTCCTTCGGGGCGCTGCGCGCCTTTTGATCAAAAAGCCGACGGCCTTGTAGTTGGAGAAGGCGCCGGGATTCTTGTTTTAAAAAGGCTTGAAGATGCCATAAGAGATAATGACACAATATACGGCCTCATCGGCGGCATAGGACTTTCAAATGATATTGGCGGAAATCTTCTCTCTCCCGATTCGGAAGGTCAGGTGCGTGCCATGAGAATGGCCTATGAATCTGCGGGATGGAATCCATGGGATGTTGATCTTATCGAATGCCATGGTACCGGCACCCTTGCTGGAGACGCAACTGAACTTGCGAGCCTTGTGGAGTTATGGGGAAAATCCGGCTGGTCCGAAGCCCAATGCCCGATCGGTTCCGTGAAATCGATGATCGGCCACCTGCTCACAGGCGCCGGCGCTGCAGGAATGATAAAAACGCTTCTTGCAATAAAAAACAAAACTCTCCCGCCATCTCTTAATTTCACAAAAGCGCCTGAAAAAAGCCCGATCCACGGCAGCCCTTTCAGGGTTCAGACGGATACCGGAAAGTGGGAAAGAAAAAGTGAAAACACACCATTTCGCGCGGCAGTTAGCGCTTTCGGATTTGGCGGAATTAACGGCCATCTTCTTTTTGAAGAATGGCTCCCCGGTAAAAATTACCCGCATTTGAAATCTTCCGGAACCGGAAGAAACATGGCCCGGACAGCAGATGAGAAATTGACGCCCCCCGTTGCAATTGTGGGAATGGATGCTCATTTTGGAACCTTTACATCCCTTAAGGAATTTCAGGAAGGAA
The DNA here is from genome assembly GCA_011391695.1 of Desulfobacteraceae bacterium. Lineage (GTDB taxonomy): Bacteria > Desulfobacterota > Desulfobacteria > Desulfobacterales > RPRI01 > RPRI01. The sequence goes on from JAABQB010000011.1 coordinate 27,656, forward strand.
TATTCAACGGTGATTCAGCCATATGCAAAAGGCCGGAAGATCGGTGGAAAGGATGTGATGAACTTGCAAATAAGTTTCTTCACGGCCGCGGTTCATGGGGAGCTTATATAAAAAAGATTGAATTTGATTCCGGCTCGTTTCATATTCCGCCTATTGAAATTCCCGATATTCTCATTCAACATCTGCTTATTCTTAACGTGGCGGCAAAGGCAATGAAAGATGCTGGGCTGCCTGCAAGAAAAATCCGCAATCGAATGGGAGTTATTATCGGAGCGGACTTTGACTACGAAGCAACAAATTTTCAGCTCCGGTGGGAGCTGTTGAATTCTTCAGAGGGACAAAAAGCAAATTCAGAATTGAAAGCCGCTCAGGATGCCTGTTCCCCGCCGCTAACATCTTCAAGAACGCTCGGAGCCCTTGGCGGCATCATAGCAAGCAGGATTGCCAGGGAATTCCGTTTTGGAGGACCGAGCTTTGTAGTTTCATGTGATTCTTCATCCGGCCTTAAGGCTGTTGAAATCGGTGTAAGAGCTATCCGGCAGAATGAAGCCGATATGATGCTTATAGGCGCTGTTGATCTATCCGGAGATATACGAAACATAATAATCTCTGACAGGTTACAGTGTTATTCAAAAAGCTGCAGGATCGCTCCTTTCGACGTTTTATCAGAAGGAACCTTGCCCGGTGAAGGGGCTGCCGCAATAATTCTGAAAAATTTTGACCAGGCGATTAAAGATAACGACAGAATTTATGCTGTTATTGATGGTGTCGGCAAGGCATCTGCAAACGGGCACAACTCATGCCTTCCCCTGAAGGAGGCTTATTCTCTTTCTCTTGAAAGAGCATTAAATGATGCTTCTGTTTCACCGTTTTCCATAAGCTATTTCGAAGCGCACGGCAGCGGAAATCCTTCTGAAGACACCTTCGAAATAGAAACATTAAATCAATTATTCAAAAATTCATCCGCCAGATGCGCTATAGGTTCTGTCAAACCAAATATCGGTAATGCCGGGTCAGCATCAGGACTTGCTTCCCTTATAAAGACCTGCCTTTGTCTGTACCACGAAATCATACCGCCGCTGGTAAATTTTTCGGAACCGGCCATCGCCATTGAAAACAATCTCCACTTTCCCGTATCACCTCAATTCTGGTACAGGAACAGGATAGATGGTCCCCGTAAGGCATGCATATCTTCAATATCAAATGACGGGAACTGTATGCATGTTGTTATTAAAGGCAATGAATACATAGCCCCGACCGCCGTTTCTGAAAAAATTTCCATGGAAAGAAAAAACCCGCTGGGACAAAGACATTTCTGTCTTTTCATTGTTGACGGCGAGACAAAGAATGAACTCATGGACGGCATTAATTCCCTTTCCGGTAAAATAATTAATAGAAACGATATAATCGAATGCGCATATAATTGGTTGCAGCATAAAAAACCCGACAGTAAAAAAAAATATGCCCTGTCTATTGCAGCAGGAGATATCAGTTATCTTCAACAATGGATAAAAGATGCAAAATATATTGTTGAAACAGACATTCATAAAAAAATGAACGGGCCGGGTGGAATCTACTATTCACCGAACCCGCTCGGACAAAAACATAAAACGGCTTTTGTTTTCCCCGGTTCCGGAAATCACTATCTTGGAATGGGCAGAGGAACAGGAGTCTATTTTCCGGATATACTGCGGAAAATGGATGAGAGGACAGAAAGACTTCAAACACAAATTGTTCCGGAATGCTTTGTTCCATGGCGAAGCTCATGGGGAAAAGGGTGGGAAAATGACGCCAGTCAAAAAATTGCCGCCAGTCCCTTGAACATGATTTTCGGACAAGTCGCATACAGCGGGATTATCGCCAAACTTCTGATGAGTTTCGGGATTAAGCCTTCTGCTGTCATAGGATACAGCCTCGGAGAGTCTGCCGGCAATTTTGCAATGAATGTATGGCCTGATTACGGTGAAATGCTCGACAGAATGCTCAAAACAGAATTGTTTACTTCAGAACTTGCAGGCACATACAATTCCGCCCGTAAGGCATGGAATATATCTGCCAGTGAAAACATAGACTGGTGTGCCGCGGTAGTAAATCGCCCGGCAAAGAATGTAATCAAAACCCTCGCAGCTTTCCCATATGTAAGGCTTTTGATAGTCAACACACCCGATGAATGTGTAATAGGAGGAGTGAAAAAACAGGTTGAGGCCTTAGTAAGAGAGCTTTCATGCGAAGCGGTTTATCTTGAGGGTGTTGTGACGGTGCACTGCGATGCCGTCAACCCAGTAGCCGATAAATATGAAGAGCTTCACCTTTTCCCGGTCAATCCGCCTGAAGGAATTACCTTTTACAGTTGTGCACTTGGACGTTCATATAAAATAACAAGCGCAAATGCCGCTTCTTCCATATTGAAACAGGGGATTCACGGCTTTGACTTCACTGCAACGATAGAACAGGCTTATAAAGATGGGATACGCATTTTTATTGAAACCGGACCTCTTTCTTCATGCACAAGAATGATAGACAGGATTCTTCAGGACAGACCTCACTTTGCCGCTTCCGCATCTGCCAAAGGCGAGGATGAATATATTACATTCATTAAATTCATGGGATCCCTGATAGGTGAAAGAATTCCTGTCGATACAGATAGGATTTACAAAGAATTCTCTCCGGGAATAAATGTTTTATCTGAAAATAAAGGCCGCGGGTTGGTACTGTCTACCGGAGGCAAGGCTCCTGCGCCTTCAGTGATGAATATAGAACAAGATGATGATAAGGAACCTAATAAGACAAATGCAACCGAGGAAAACAGAATTGCCCCTGCTTTAGACAAAAAGATTCATAAAAATACCGGTCATACCGCGACAGATTATATCGGATTGATAAAGTCCATCAAAAACAACATTGAATCAACCATCAGAGCGCATGAAAAATATCTTGATTTTTCAAATGAGCTGGCAAAAAATTTTGCTGATACTTTTGCTTTCCAGATAAACCTTCTTGAAAAGATGACTTCAGGCAGCAGATCAACTGAAAATAAGGAAGCCCTCTTCCCCCGCGAGATGTGCATGGAATTTGCCGCAGGATCGGTAGCAAAAGTGCTTGGGAATGAATTTGCAGAGGTTGACAATTACAGGGCAAGAGTACGTCTTCCCGATGAACCGCTGATGCTTGTTGACAGAATAATTTCAATAGAGGGAGAAAAGTGTTCTCTGGGATCAGGATGTATTGTAACCGAGCACGATGTTCTGCCCGGAGCATGGTATCTTGACGGTGGACACGCACCGGTATGTATCTCTGTTGAAGCAGGACAGGCAGATCTTTTTCTCTCTTCTTACCTCGGAATCGATCTTGCGGTAAAAGGTGAAAGAACTTACAGGCTGCTTGATGCAACGGTAAAGTTTCACCGCGGTTTGCCTGAACCCGGTGATGTAATCCGCTACGTAATAAATATAGAAAGGTTCGTGAAACAAAAAGAGACTTATCTTTTCTTTTTTAATTTTGAGGGGTATATCGGGGAAACCCATCTTATAAGCATGTATAACGGATGTGCCGGATTTTTTACCGAAGAGGAAGTTAATAATTCAGGGGGAATTATCCTTACGGAAAAAGATGCTCTCCCGGCTGAAGGCAAAAAGCCTTCTGACTGGAAAGAGCTGGTACCTTTTCACGCGGAAAGTTTTGATGAAAATACATTGGACCTCCTCAGGCATGGGAACCTTTCAGGGTGTTTCGGGCCATCTTTCGAAGGAATCAAGCTGACAGATTCCCTGTGGCTTCCCGGCGGAAGAATGAAACTGATTGACAGAATTCTTTCTGTAGATTCCGAAGGCGGACGTTTCGGCCTCGGCATCGTAAGGGCTGAAGCCGATATCCATCCCGACGACTGGTTCCTTACCTGCCATTTCATGGATGACATGGTAATGCCGGGAACTCTAATGTATGAATGCTGCTCGCATGCCTTGCGGGTCTTTATTATGAGAATGGGCTGGGTCACGGGAAAATCCGGCGTGTATCTCGAACCAGTTGCCGGAATAGAAAGCATTTTGAAATGCCGCGGGCCGGTAACCCCGAAAACACGCAAAGTGATATACGAAGTTGAAATAAAGGAGATCGGATACAATCCGGAACCTTATGTGATTGCCGATGCTCACATTTATGCGGACGGACACCGGATAGTCTTTTTCAAAGATATGTCGATGAAAATGACAGGAATATCCCGTAATGAAATCGAGTATCAATGGAAATCAAAAAAGATAATTACAAGAAGAAAGAAAGCTCTTTTCGACCATGACAGGATACTTGCATTTTCAATCGGAAAGCCCTCGGAGGCTTTCGGAGATAAATACAAGATATTCGATTCAGAAAGGCGTATAGCAAGACTGCCCGGGCCGCCGTATCTTTTTATGGACAGGATTACGTCCGTTGAGCCTGAAGCATGGGCGCTGAAGCCGGGAGGCTGGATAGAGGCAGAATATGACGTCCCGCATGATGCATGGTATTTCAAAGCAAACCGTTCACCGTCGATGCCTTTTGCAGTCCTTCTTGAATTGGCGCTTCAACCGTGCGGCTGGCTTGCCGCGTATATGGGCTCAGCGCTGAAAAGCAGCAATGATTTAAAATTCAGAAATCTTGGCGGAAATGCTGTACAGCACTCTGAAGTTATGCCGGATTCGGGTACTCTGACAATGCGGGCGCGCGCAAAAAAAATCTCCGGGGCGGGAGATATGATCATTGAAGAATTTGAGATGCAGGTTCTTCAGACAGGCAGGATCATCTATGAAGGAGATACCGTATTCGGCTTTTTCTCTGATGAGGCCCTTTCAAAACAGGTTGGAATCCGTGAAATAGATAAAGAGATATACAAATTATCACCGGAAGAAATTAATACCTGTACTTCACATACATTCCCCGATGAAGCGCCTCTGTCACCCGAAGACAGCACTATTGAGCCGTCACCATTACTGGGAATGCCGTCAAAGGCTTTTCGTATGATAGATGCTATCGACATATTTGCTGAAAAAGGCGGTCCTTCAGGACTCGGTTATGTCCGGGGAATAAAAAATGTTAATCCGGAGGAATGGTTTTTCAAGGCCCATTTTTTTCAGGATCCTGTTTGTCCCGGCTCTCTCGGAATAGAATCTTTCCTGCAGACAATAAAGTTCATTGCAATCAAACGATGGGAACATCTTGCTGAAACGCACAGATTTTCTCCGGTTACCGGAAAATCTCATAACTGGATTTACCGCGGACAGATAATTCCGGAAAACAGAAGGGTTGAAGTTGAAACAATTGTAACCGAAATCAGGGATGAACCCATACCCTGCATAATGGCAGACGGTTATTTGAAGGTTGACGGGCTGTACATATACAAAATGAAGAACTTTGGTATAAAACTGATTCCCGGTCGTCACTCCCGTGAAAACGGGAGTCCATAATTCGGAGTTTAAATTAAATGCTCTATTCAAAAGTTTATATTGAATCGCTCGGGTATGAGCTTGCGCCTAATGTAATAACGTCGGATGACATCGAAAAGCGCCTTGAACCACTGTATGATCACCTCCATTTTCAAAAAGGCCAGCTTGAAATAATTACAGGCATACGCGAGAGACGCTTCTGGGATGAAGGGTATACAATGCATGAGGGAGCAACATCGGCCGGCCGCAAGGCAATAAACGACTCTAATATAGACATAAAGGATATCGGCATGCTTGTTTATGGCGGAGTATGCAGGGATAATTTGGAACCTGCAACAGCCTGTGCAGTTGCAGATGGTCTCGGGCTTTCACGCGAAACCCATATTTTTGATGTTTCAAATGCATGCCTTGGAGTACTCAACGGCATGATACAAATTGCAAATGCCATAGAACTTGGCCAGATCAAGGCCGGTCTTGTTGTGTCATGCGAATCCGCCCGTCAGATAGTTGATTATACAATAAAACGTCTCCTTAAAGAAAAAAACATGGATATATTCAGAAAAACCATTGCAACCCTTACAGGCGGATCGGGTGCAGCAGCCGTGCTTCTGGCGGATGGATCCATATCAAAAAGGGAACACCGTCTTATTGGGGGCATGATACGGAGCGCTACCGAGCATCATAAACTCTGCAGATGGGGCCCTGATACCGGAATACCTGCAAGCGGTCTTCACATAATGGAAACAGATTCTGTAGGTGTTCTTAAAAACGGGGTGGTTCTCGGCATAGAGACTTTTAAGGCTTTTAAGAAAGAACTCTCATGGCCGGCGGATAAACCGGACAAGATAATCTGCCATCAGGTTGGTTCAGCGCATCAGAAAACTATTCTGGAATCAATCGGGATACCGAAAGAAAAAGATTTTACCACTTATCAGTATCTTGGAAATATAGGGACTGTATCTCTTCCCTTGACGGCTGCCATTGCTTATGAACGTGAATTTCTGAAAAATGGTGATCTTGTCGGATTCCTTGGAATAGGAAGCGGGCTCAACTGCCTGATGCTTGGTATAGAATGGTAAGTAAATACGGGATGGATAAGTGGCAAAAGAAAAACATATCGATATTTCCGGTATAAAACATCTTTACCCGTTTAAGTCCAATTATATTGAGATAAGAGGGATAAAATACCATTATATCGACGAGGGGTCTGGAAATCCTGTTCTGATGATTCACGGGAACCCTACCTGGTCTTTCTATTTCCGCTCCCTTATAAAGGATTTGTCACCCAATTTCCGCACAATAGCGCCTGATCACATAGGCTGCGGCCTTTCCGGAAAACCTGATGAATCCGATTATGATTTCAGGTTAAAAAGCCGTATCGAAGATATCGATTCATTTCTCGGTCATCTTAAATTAAACGGCAAGATAACTCTTATTCTTCATGACTGGGGCGGAATGATAGGCATGGCATACGCGGTAAAAAATCCTGAGAAGATAAACTCTGTTGTTATTATGAATACTGCGGCCTTCTTCCCGCTCGGTGAAAAAATAAAGATACCGTTGAGACTGAGAGTGATACGGAACATCGGCCCTTTCGCAAACATCACCGTTCTCGGATTCAACCTGTTTGCAAAAGCGGCTCTTTATATGGCATCATACAGGGGCCTTTCGAAGGATGCAAAAAAGGGGCTGATTGCTCCATACAATTCCTGGAGGAATCGAATTGCAACCTTAAAATTTGTTCAGGATATTCCTCTTGAAAAGAATGATCCGAGCTATGATACAGTAAAATATGTTGATGATAGCCTCTACATGCTTGCGCATATCCCTTTGCTCATCTGCTGGGGGAAGCATGATTTTGTCTTTACGGAAAACTATCTTGCCGAATGGCAGAAACGCTTTCCAAAAGCCGAAACTCATATTTTTGAAAATGCAGGACATTACGTGCTTGAAGACGAACCAGAAAAAACAGCTTCTGTTATTAAGGATTTCTTGAACAGACATATGCTTTAATGCAGTGAAGGATGCCATGCAACAGTCAAAAGATGATTTTGTAAATGTATCATCCCATCTTGAAAGAATGGCGGAAATCCAGCCGTATAAGAGAGCTGTTGTCTATCCTGTTGCACGGGACAATAACGGCCATATAGGATATGCCCATCTTACTTTTCATCAGCTCGCCGCCGAATCTGACCGGATAGCCCACGGGCTTGATAAGGCTGGAATAAGTAAGGGAATAAGAACCGTCCTTATGGTAAAACCCGGAGCTGATTTTTTTTCACTTGTTTTTGCCCTCTTTAAAATCGGCGCGGTCCCCGTAGTGGTCGATCCCGGCATGGGCATAAAGAGGATGCTTTCCTGCCTTGAATCAACCAGGCCCGAAGCCTTTATCGGGATACCGCTTGCCCATGTGTTCAGAACATTATTCCCGCATTTCTTCAAAACAGTCAAAGTTTGTATAACTGTGGGACGGCGCCTCTTCTGGGGAGGACATACTCTTGATATAATAAAGAGGATAAACTTTACAGAACCGTATCCGGCAGCTGAAACAAGAAAAGACGATACCGCGGCCGTACTCTTTACTACCGGCAGCACCGGGCCTGCAAAAGGCGCGATTTACACCCACGGCAATTTCGACGCCCAGGTCAGGCAGATTAAAGAGCATTTCAGTATAGGAGCAGATGAAATAGATCTTCCGACATTTCCCCTCTTTGCCCTTTTTGATCCGGCCATAGGAATGACTGCCGTTATTCCGGATATGGATCCCACGAAACCGGCCCTGGTCAACCCGGAAAAAATAATCGAAGCGGTTATCAACCAGGGCGTAACAAACATGTTCGCCTCCCCTGCCCTTTTAAACCGTGTCGGAAGATACGGCAAAAGCAGAGGAATAATACTTCCCTCATTAAAAAGAGTCGTATCCGCAGGAGCCCCTGTTTCGCTTTCAAATATAAAATGCTTTTCCTCCATGCTCACCGGTGAAGCTGAAATACATACCCCATACGGCGCCACGGAGGCAGTTCCGATAATATCGATCGGAAGCAGAGAGATTCTGTCCGAAACAGGCAGGTTGAGCGAGCAGGGTCTTGGAATCTGCGTGGGAACTCCTTTAAACGGAATAGATGTTAAGATAATAAAAATTATCGATGACCCGGTAAATGGATGGTCTGATGATATTATTACAGCAGACGGCGAGGCCGGTGAAATAACGGTCAAAGGCGAACTTGTTACAAAAAATTACTTCGAAAATCCTGAAGCCGACGCTCTTTCAAAAATAAAAGACGGAAACAGCACATGGCACAGGATGGGAGATCTCGGGAGAAAAGATGAAAAAGGGAGAATATGGTTTCTCGGCCGGAAAAGCCACCGTGTAATAACTTCTAACGGGACTCTTTTTACGATTCCGTGCGAGGCGATATTCAATAACCATCCGGAGGTCTTCAGAAGCGCCCTTGTAGGAATCGGGAAAAAACCGAATCAGGTTCCGGTCATATGCATTGAGCCTGAACATGAAGTAAATTTCGATAAGGAAAAAATTGAAAAGGAACTTCTTGTGATTGCCGGTAAACATGAACTGACAAAAAATATAAAGACTATCCTTTTTCACAAATCATTCCCGGTTGACATCAGGCATAACTCCAAGATCTTCAGGGAAAAGCTCGCTGCATGGGCTGAAAAACAGATTAAAAGGCGGGACGGATAATAATTCATGTCTGTTAAATCTCCACGAAAGGTTCTTGTTACCGGAGGAGGCGGATTCCTTGGATATGCAATTTCAAAGCTTCTTTCAGAAAGAGGAGACAATGTATCAAGTTTTTCAAGAAGATTTTATCCAGAACTCGAACCGTTTAATGTAAAGCAGATACTGGGTGACATAAGCGATAAAAAAGCCGTTGAAAATGCCTGTGAAGGAAAAGAGATCGTTTTCCATACAGCTGCAAAACCGGGGGTATGGGGCGATTACAGGGAATATTACAGAACCAACGTGGAAGGAACAATAAATGTCATTGAAGGATGCCGGAGACACGATGTTTCCTGCCTGGTCCACACAAGTTCTCCGAGTGTTGTTTTCGATGGGAATGACATGGAGGGTGTCGATGAATCTGTTCCGTATTCGAAGGTTTTCCACACCCATTATCCTAAGACAAAAGCGATAGCGGAACAGTGTGTCTTAAAAGCTTCCATGTCAGGTCTCAAAACAATCATATTGAGACCGCATCTCATATGGGGCCCGCGCGACAAGCATTTTGTCCCAAGGATAATTGAAAGGGCGAAACGGCTCCGTGTAGTCGGAAGCGGGAAAAACATGGTTGACACGATTTATATAGACAACGCGGCATATGCACATCTCCTTGCAGCCGATGCCCTTGAAAAAAATAACGCCCTTTCGGGAAAAATATACTTTATCAGCCAGGGAAAACCTGAGCCCTTGTGGGAGATGGTAAACAATATTTTAAAAGCCGGAGGACTTCCACCGGTTACCCGCACTGTACATCCGAAAGTTGCCGCGCTTGCGGGAACTTTTCTTGAAACTTTATACGGGATGCTTAATATCGACAGCGAACCACCCATGACAAAATTTGTTGCAAAAGAGCTTGCAACTTCCCACTGGTTCGATATAACCGCTGCGAAAAGGGATCTCGGATATGCTCCGATAGTCTCAACCGAAGAAGGACTCGGGTACCTTGAAGAATGGCTGAAAAATTCCGCTATAAAAGGAACAGAAATATGAAACTTACGGATATTTTACCTCTTGAAAAATGGATTGAACTCGAAAAGGAAATATACAAAAGATCGGGGCTTAACTCCAACGTTTTTGATGTTAAGGGAATCAGGATAAGCGATTTTCAGAAATGGCCCAACGACCTCTGCCCGACCATCAAGGCTAACGACAAGGGCCAAAGCTTCATATGCGCCGTTGCACATATGAACCTGGCTGCCCAGGCCAGGCAGACGGGAAAAGCCGTTATAGAAGAGTGTGATGCAGGATTGTTCAAGGTCGTTTACCCTGTATTCGCCCAAGGTGAATTTCTCGGCGTTGTCGCCGGCTGCGGGCTGCTGCTTGACGATGGAGCGACCGACTCGTTTCTAATCAATAAGATAACCGATATCGATGAGGAAACAGTTGAAGAGCTTTCAAATGGCATCGAAAGGAGAAGCAGATCTGAGATAGAAAAATTGGCGAATTATATGAAAGAAGAGGTTGACAAAATAACAGGCAATTTATAACCATTTTCTTCCTTTTGACCTTTTTATATATGCATCCGGTACCGGGAGATAAAAATTCAAAATGGACTCTTCAAATGTTCTTGTCATCGGCGGCGGGATCGCTGGGCTTACGACAGCCCATGAACTTTCAAAACTTGGCGTAAAAGTCGAGCTTGTTGAAAAAGAGCCTTTTCTCGGAGGTCATGCTATCCAGTTTACCTGCAAGGCCATCGAAAGCTGCGCAAAATGCGGCGCATGCATGGCGGAAGAGAAACTCAATAATGTAATTCATAATGAAAATATCAAAATACTTACAGGCGCAAACTTAAACAGAATATCGAAAAACGACCGCTTTCATTATAATATTCAATTAAATCCTGATGATAAAAATCAGTCAAAATGTACAGGCTATTCCTCCTCTGCTGATGCTGTTATCATGGCAACCGGATTCGAGCCGTTTGATCCTGTGAAAAAACCTTACGGATACAGGGTTTTTAAAAATGTAATAACAAACCTCGATCTTGAAAGGATGTTAAAAACAAACGGCATTGCCTTAAAGCCTTCGGACGGCATGCCGCCTTCTAAAATTGCTTTTATACAGTGCGTTGGAAGCAGGGATTCAAAACTCAACCACCTTTGGTGTTCCAAAATATGCTGTGCATCGGCCCTTCGCATGGCACATGTCATAAAATCAAGAAAGCCCGAAACATCCGTAACCTTCTTTTACATAGATATCCAGGGTTCAGGAAAAGATTTTGAAGCGCTTTACCAGAAGGCAAAAGAAGATTTTCAGATGATAAGGGCAATTCCCGGGGATATTTATAAAACGGAAGACGACTGGCTTAAAATAAACTACTTTGATAACCTGTCAAAAGCGAGCATCGAGGAAGTTTACGACATGGTTGTTCTCTCTGTAGCAATGATTCCTGGAAGCAAAACAAAAGAGCTTGCGGAAATACTCGGCATAATTCCATGTGATACAGGTTTTGTCGGATCATGTAAAAACAACGGCATTGCAGGGTCAGGCGGAGTTTTTGTTGCCGGTACGGCGGGAGGCCCTTTATCAATAGCTGAAAGTATCACCCATGCGGTAAAAACGGCATGGGATGTCGCGAAATATTTAAAAACCAGGGGGCGCTGATTCGGAGATGAAAACTCTTATTATTGGAAGCAGTCCTTGTGCTGTAAATAGTGCCAAAGAGCTTCTTGAAAGCGGAAACGAAATCCTCATCTCATTAAATAAGAATGAAGATTCATCTGCAATTGACGAATTCAAGGCCGCAGGCATTGATCCGGCGTTTATATTAACGGATACAAACATCCTTTCCTGCCGGGGATGTGCCGGGGATTTTACGATTCTCATGGCAAGCGGCGGGAAAACCGTTTCAAAAAAAATATCCGGTGTCATTATAGCCGAAGAATACGAGAAAAAGCCCAACTTTGCAGCTTACGGTTTAAAACCAGCCCCCGGAGTTTTGCCCCTCTCCTTTCTTACCGGAACAGGAATTTATGGAATAAATGCCTCTAAAAAGATTCCGCATGCCGGCAAAATAGCATTCCTTACAGGCCTTGGATATGAAAGCAATCCGGTTATAGCAGAAGAAGTTATGCTCGCTTCCCTGAAGTTCCAGACTGACTTAAATCTGCAAACCTACATATTGACCGGCAATCTGAAGGTTGCGGGTAACGGCCTCGAAAAATTATACAGGGAAACAAAAACAGCCGGAACAGTATATTTTAAATTCACAGATACCAGTCCCCGGATTCTGCAGGATAATGAAGGAAAAGTTACGATTGAACTGGTTGACGAGATAACCCGGCTTAATTTCAGAATTACGCCGGCGCTTACCGTTGTCGATGAAATCATATCTCCGTCCGCTTATATGAAAGAGCTTGCAGCGGTTTTCGGACTTCATACCGGGGCAGACGGATTCCTTCAATCCGGAAATCTGCATCGAACAGGCATATATACAAACAGGAAAGGAATTTTTGTTGCAGGGCCCTCAAGAAGCATTCTGAATGTCGCAGGTAATATAACTGATTCCGCTAATGCGGCAATTCTTACTTCCCGCATACCGGATGATAATATAAAACAGGAAGCAAAAGCCGAAATAAAAAGCGGCTCATGCATCAGATGCCTTACCTGCTACAGGTGCTGCCCTTACCGGGCTATTGACCTTGATATCAGGCCTTCCGTCATGCCTGACGCGTGCGAAGGATGCGGGATCTGTTTTGCGGAATGCCCGAGAGGCGCCATTTCCTTGAATTTTCCGGACAACAGAAATGTAGCAGATGCAATCAGGCGGGTTTCAGACATCGGCAAAACATCCCCGCTTGTCATTGCTTTCTGCTGCGGCCGTTCGGCAGGCCGTGCAAAAGAACTTGCCATCTGCATGGGATATAGACTGCCTCAGAACCTGAAGGTAATAGAGGTCCCTTGTTCCGGGTTTGTCTCCATGGAATACGTACTATCAGCCTTTCAGAATAACGCCGATGGCGTGCTTGTACTCACATGTCACGCGGGTAACTGCCATTCGGAAGACGGAAATATTTTTGCCCGGCGGAGGGTCGAACAGTTAAAGGAAACTTTTTCACAAATGAATTTTGAGAAAGAGCGCCTTGAGATCAAAACACTTGCCTCAAACATGGGATATGAATTTGCGCAGATAACCAATATGTTTGAAAATACTTTAAAGGTTCTTGGTTCAGGCAATTTAAAAATACTGAAGGTGCAAAAATGAATCAAACTGAAAAGACAATCGGAATCGGGGAATTAAATCACGGCAGATTTAAAACATTACCTTTTTCTCATGATTTCTGCATAACATGCGGACTCTGCTCAAGTTCCTGCCCTGCTTCCGGCATAGACGGATTCGATCCGAGAATGCTTGTCAGGATGGTGGGATTAGGCCTTGAAGATGATGTTGTAAATGCAAGGTGGCCGTGGATATGCACCATGTGCGGCAAATGCGAGTATGTCTGCCCCATGGATATCCGGATTCCGGATCTCGTAAGAAGCATAAGGGGTTTGCGCGAAAAGGCAAAAATTCCGGGGATACTTCAGAAGGGTCTTGAAGCGGCTCTTAAAACCGGAAATAATCTTGCACTTCCGAAAGAAGACTTCATTTATATAGTTGAGGATGTTGCAGGTGAGATTGCTGAAGAGCCGGGATTTGAGGGTTTTAAAGTTCCGATAGACAAAAAAGGCGCCAACCTTTTATCGACAATTCACAACAAGCTGGTAAATACACATACAGAGGACTTGAAATACTGGTGGAAAATCTTTCATGCCGCTAAAGAGGACTGGACAATAACCTCGGAGAACTGGGAGGGAACAAGCTGGGGTCTTTTTACCGGAGACGATGAAGCCGTTAAAGTAATGGCCGGAAGAATCATGGAGCAGATGAAGAGGCTGGAAATAAAAAATCTCCTCTGGCCCGAGTGAGGGCACGCATATCTTGCGACCAGGTCTGGTCTGCAAAAATGGTATCCCAAAGAGCTTGAAAAGATCGGAACATATACCGTCTTTGATCTTCTCATAAAATACATAAAGGAAGGAAGAATCAGGCTTGATAGGTCAAGATTCAAGGTTCCTGCCACATATCATGATCCCTGCAATTACGGCAGGAAAGCCGAAAAGATATTTGGTCACGGTTTTTTTGACGAACCGAGATGGATACTTGATCAGTGCATGGAAAACTGGATCGATCTTTACCCCGCGAAAGAGAACCAGTTGTGCTGCGGAGGAGGAGGCGGTACACTCACAACCGGTTACAATGCTGAACGGATACTTTACGGCAAAAGAAAAATCGATCAGATAAAGGCTGCCGGCGTCGAAATGGTGGTTGTCCCCTGCCATAGCTGCCACGGACAACTGAACAGCATCAAAAAAGAATACGGCATGGAGAATCTTACCGTCAAATACCTCTGGGAGCTTGTCGCTGACTGCCTGGTCTTATAATTTCGGATTATTTGTGCGCTTCTTTGAAAGTCTTGAGAAAACGCCTTAACAGCTTGTTCCTGCGAAGGTATTTCTTGCTTTCCAATGGCCGCGTTTGGCAGGCCCAACCCGTTTCATATAGCCCTGGGATTTCAGTACCTGAATGTTTTTGTCCGCTGCGGTCCTACTGCTGTTCAGAGCTGCGGAAACAGCGAACCAATAATGTCTTATCCCTCTTTCATATGTTCCTTTTCCAATGAAAAGGCGGATAAATATTTGATTCTTGACGGCAAGTTTAAAAGTTTAGGACGTCACCTAAAAATCTCCCACGTTTTCGCTCTGTTTTGTTCTCAATATATTTAGCCTTTATTTGCAGCAGATCTTCTTTAACGAAGTATTTCCTGTAAAACTTTTTCGAGGAACTCTGCAGGAGTTACGATTTGAAATGGGTATTTTCCGCTCTCTTTTGGCTTGGCAAAATCTTTTTTGTCTCCGGTCACAAGATAATCGGCATTGCAGGAAATAGCCGAAGCCAGGACTGGAATATCTTTATCTGCAATCTGTCCGGACATGCTCATAATTGTTTCGCGCGATGGCAATGGAACAATCTCAAGATCAAGCAGCGGCATATATTTCATACATATAGGAATGACAGCCGGCATCTTCTTTTCAAGGTTGCGCTCGATTTCGATAATATTGTATCTTCCCGTTGCCGCACATATCTCAGACAATCTGAGCGTAAGCAGATCCAGGATAATACGTGGCGCCCCTTTGTCTGACAGGAAACCGGACAACAACACATTCGAATCAAGAAAAACCTTAATCTTTTTCCCCATAGGTCTCCTGATACAGGTTGTCTCTTTCCTCCCTGAGCCCATCCATGAGTTCTTCGATGGTCATCTTTGAAGACTTGAGCACTTTCCGTATCTCCCTGCGCGCCTCGTCAAGTTCCAATCTTTTAGGTGTAATGATAAGAGAATCACCCAAAGAGATAATGGAAACAGCCTGCCCCTCTTCAAAATGGCTTCTCTCCCTGATTTTTTTGGGAATAGTGAGCTGTCCGCGGGCTTTTATTTCAGCTGTTGCTACACTGGCAGTATCCACAATGCACCTCCTTTTATTCTGATTTCAGAATATCAGAATTCGGATTGATGTGCAACAAGGTTATTTATTATAATCGTTTTTTGAACCGAAACAGCGAGTGCATTCCCCGCTGCTTGCGGCGGGGTTAGTGAGCGAATTAAAAACAGATGATATTCCTTACGGTGAAGATTCCTCGCCCGCTCTGCGGCGGGGAGCTTCAATTACAGGTAAGAGGCCGGCCTTCTGAAAAGATAAATGAACTTTCAGATGTATAGAGCATTTCGGATACTGCCAAGATATCAGTATGTTTGGCTGTTCCATATGGAGCCTTTGATATGTTCCTTTCCCAATAAAAAGGCAAATAAATGTTTGATTATTGGTATAAAGTTTAAATGTTTAAGATGTCCCCTAAAATTCTCCCGAATCTCCTGCAACAACTCTGTCCGTCTCATCTGTCACCTCCATCGGTGACTATATCAAAGCGGACAGATCGTGTGCTATAAACCCGGACAGTTTACTTGCTTCTAACACTTCTAGAAGTTCCCATTGACAAACAAAATCTTTCTTCATACAGTCGCTCATAAATCGAAAAGGATTCTAATCAAACAGAAAAGGAAAGAACAGAATGAAAAAACTGACATATCTGATTTTGGCACTGGCATTGGTAATTGGAATTTGCATTAGCGACTCTCTGGCAAAAACAACATGGAATGCAAACTCGGTTTGGCCCCCAAACAATCACCAGACCATGGGGCTTGATGAGTTCGCGGCAAAAGTGAAAGCTGCGACAGGCGGCGAACTGGAAATCATTGTAAGCAGCGGCGGAGCGTTGGGTTACAAAGGACCCGAATTGTTGAAAGTGGTTCGTGACGGACTGGTTCCGCTGTCCGACATGCTTATAAGTGGCGTGGCCGGCGAGGAAAAAATCTTTCAGATTGTAACTTTGCCGTTTCTCGCTCTGAACTTTGAAGAAGCCCGAGTACTTAATGACACGGCGCGCCCCTATTTTGACAAAATGGCCGAGAAATGGGGACAAAAAATTCTGTTCATTTCTCCATGGCCCGGTGCTGGCCTCTGGACCAAAAAAAAGGTGGCCTCAACAGCAGACATGAAAGGACTGAAGACCCGAACCTATGACAAAAATGGCGCTTTGGTGGTCGAAGCAGCCGGCGGAACGCCCTATGCTCTGCCCTTCAGCGAAGTATATTCATCTCTGGCAACCGGCGTGATCGACTCGGTTATTACTTCCACTCCCACAGCGGTTGATGCCAAATTCTGGGAAGTCCTCAAGTATTATCAGCCTCTCAATATCACCATCGCCACAAACATGATCAACGTCAACTTGAAAGCCTTTAACAAGCTGGATAAAAAAACTCAGGATGCCCTTGTCGTGGCCGGAAAAGAAATGGAAGAGATCATGTGGAAAAAAGTGGCGGCTTTGGATAAGGAGAAAGAAGCTCTGTGTATAAAAAACGGAATGGAGACTGTTCCCCCATCCAGAGAGTTCATGAAGGAGCTCAATGCCATTACCGAAAAAATTCGTGCGGACTGGCTGAAGGATGCCTCCCCGGATGCGAAGGCCATGTACGACGGGTTCTTGAAAAAAGTGAAAAGATAACCGACCGGAGAACGGCATGAAGAGGCTTGTTCGAACCATTGACGGGATTTCTGCATTCAGCGGCGGATTATCCGGTGTAATTCTCTGTACAGGGCTGATACTGGCCTTTATCGAGATCATCCTGCGAACCGCGTTCAGCAGCACTCTGTTCATTACAGAAGAATATTCCGGATATCTGATGTGCGGACTCACCTTCTGCGGCCTGGGATATACGCTGCGTGAAAAGGGGCACATTCGAATGATCTTTCTGCATCGAATTGTCACGGGAAAGCATCGCGGATATCTGGACATGGTCTGTTATGTCGTCGGATGCCTTTTCTGCGGGGCCATAACCTTTTTTTCCGGAGAATTTTTCTGGGATTCGGTGGTAACCCGGTCCCAATCAATGCAGATATCGGAAACCTATCTGGCCATACCCCAGTTTTTCATGCCGTTTGGGGCATCCATCATGACGCTGCAGTTTCTGGGAGAACTCCTGAAAACCATCCTTGTGTTAAAAGGAGATGCCGGAGGACTTGCCATTCGTGAAGAGGCGAAAGACCTGGGAAGATAAGATTGAAGGAGTTATATTGTGGAGCTTGCTAGTATTTCGCTGACCCTGTGTGCGCTGTTGATTCTTTTCATGGGTGGAACCGTCTGGATTGGATTCTCTCTTTTCCTGGTGGGACTTGGCGGATTTCTTTTTTTTACGGATTTGCCGTTCGGCTCAATATTGGCAACAACCGCCTGGAACAACACCAGCGGCTCCGCCATGATGGCATTACCCATGTTCGTGTGGATGGGCGAAATTCTGTTCAGGAGCCGCATTTCCCAGAACCTGTTTAAAGGATTGACTCCCTGGATGGATCGAATTCCAGGGAGACTGCTCCATGTCAATATTCTTGCCTGCACTTTTTTTGCGGCAGTAAGCGGATCATCGGCTGCCACAACAGCCACCGTGGGTAAAATTACCGTTCCTGAACTTAAAAGCCGCGGTTATGATAAGGGCCTTTCAGTAGGATCCCTGGCCGGCGCCGGAACCCTGGGCTTTATGATACCTCCCAGTATGATGATGCTGGTATACGGCATTATCGGGGAAGTCAGCATAGGGAAACTGTTCATTGCCGGTATCATTCCAGGACTGGCACTGGCCGCTGTTTTCAGCCTGTACATCATGGGACGTTGTCTGATTAATCCTGATCTGGCTCCGGCGGGCGCCGACCGGCATTCCTGGAGTCAGAGGATTAAGGCTATTCCGGAAATTTTACCTGTCCTGCTTCTGATCCTGGCGGTATTGGGCAGCCTGTACGCGGGATGGGCCACCCCGACAGAGGCCGGCGCCGTTGGTGTCATCGGATCCATGGTCTTTGCCGTCATGACCCGCAGCATGAGCTGGGAGGTCTTCCGATCCAGCTTGATGGGCGCTGTCAAAACCACCAGCATGATCATGCTGATCGTCATGGGCGCTTCCTTTCTTTCTATTGTCGTAGGATATCTGGGCATAACACGGAAATTAACCCTTTTTGTAACCGAAATGGGACTGTCGCCATTAATGCTTATTTTAATACTGAGCGTTCTGTATCTTATTCTGGGGTGTCTTGTTGACGGTTTTTCCATGATCGTCATGACCACGCCCATCGTGCTGCCCATGGTTACCGCGTCCGGATTCGATACGGTATGGTTCGGCATTTATCTGGTTCTGATGATCGAAATATCTCAGATCACACCGCCCGTCGGATTCAACCTGTTCGTGATCAGTTCATTAAATAACGATGATATATTCGTAATTGCCAAAGACGCGTTTCCGTTTTTTGTCCTGATGCTACTTGTAACCTTCCTGATAACGGTATTTCCCCAGATTGTTCTGTATTTGCCCAATCTGATGAAGTGATGAGAAGGCAGAAGGCGTTAAAAGTGAGGTGGAAGGTAGAAGGCTGAAGGTTGAATGTAAAGGAATATGTGACAGATGAAAATAGATCTGAACTGCGACATGGGGGAAAGCTTCGGCGCTTACACCCTGGGAATGGATGCCGAAATCATATCTTCAATCTCTTCGGCCAATATTGCCTGCGGGTTTCATGCAGGGGATCCTTCAGTTATGGACCGCACCGTCAAACTGGCTGCCGATAACGGGGTTGGGATAGGAGCGCATCCCGGATTTCCGGATCTGATGGGTTTTGGACGGCGGAACATGGACTGCGGCACGGATGAAATCAGGGATTATCTGATCTATCAAATCGGCGCACTTCAGGCATTCTGTACTGCTCATGGCGTTCGATTGCGCCATGTAAAACCTCATGGAGCGCTGTACAACATGGCAGTAGTAAATGAATCCATCGTCCGGACCATTGCACAGGCCATTTCAAGAATTGACAGGAATCTCTTCATGGTCGCTTTGGCCGGCAAATATGCCGGACGTATGGCCTCAATCGCTCAAGAGGAAGGAATTAAAATGATTTTTGAGGCATTTCCGGACCGTGCCTATACTCCTGAAGGAACCCTTGTATCTCGGCGACAGCCCGGAGCGGTCATTCATGATCCCGATGAAGCTGCTGAAAGAGCACTGCGCATGGCAACCGAAGGAGTGGTGATAGCCATTGACGGAACACGGGTACCGATTTCGGTATCTACCCTGTGTGTTCATGGAGACAACCCGAGTGCCGTAGCACTGACGAAAGCCATACGAAACCGTCTCGAAGCATCCGGTGTCACCATAGCTCCGATGTCGGCGCAAGAATGATCCGAATAATCCCGAAGTATTTTTGGAGCCGGGACAGAAGGCCGGGAGCATTTTTGAAATGACTGCAAACCTGTATGAGCGGGCACGATTTCGAATCAGCGGGGATCGCTCCATTTTGGCTGTGTACGGAACCGGTGTCGATCAGGCCGTAAACGACAAGGTCAGGCGGATAGCAACCCTCATCGTGAATCAGAAACCGGCCGGCATTGACGCCGCTGTGCCTTCCTATTGCACTCTTTCCATTCACTACAATCCCATGAAGACAGACTTTTCAGAGTTGAGGGATATTTTGTGGTCGCTGGAAAATGATCTTAACAAAGCCGATATTCCGGAACCACTAACAATTGACATTCCCGTCTGCTATGGGGAAGAGTTTGGGCCGGATATTGATTTTGTGGCACAGCACAATGGCATCAGCGTGGATGATGTGATTCAGATTCATACCTGCTCTGCCTATCACATCTTTGCCATCGGTTTCGCGCCCGGATTTTGCTATCTTGGAGGACTTGATCCAAGGCTGCATGCCCCACGACTTGAAACACCGCGTGTTCGGGTGGCCGCCGGCTCAGTAGGTATTGCCGGGGCCCAGACCGGCGTCTATCCGTTGGCCAGTCCGGGGGGGTGGCGCCTTATAGGCCGTACCCCGCTTCGGCTTTTTGCACCTGAACGCCCACATCCGATCCTTTATCAGGCCGGCGACAAGATCCGGTTCCGATCTGTGTCGTCCGATGAATTTCACCACATAAGCCGGATTGAAAACCCATGACAGATGCCCTTCATATCCTTTCACCCGGATCATATACCACTGTCCAGGACATGGGAAGATTCCACGCTTATCACATGGGCGTTCCGGTCTCGGGTTCACTGGATGACTTTGCCCATCGAATCGCCAACTGGCTGGTAGGAAATTCACAAGATTCAGCGGTTCTTGAAATGTCCATGATCGGCGCGAAATTCGATGTTATCTGTGAAACCGACATGGCCGTTACCGGCGCCCGCATGAACCTGCGGGTGAACGGAAGCCCATGCCCTGGATGGACATCCATTCGGGTGCAATCGGGTGATCTGGTTGAACTGAGCACAGTGGAAAATGGATGCCGGGCATACCTTGCCGTCACAGGAGGGATAGACGTACCACTCGTTATGGGAAGCCGCTCCACCTATGTGGGAGGGCAGTTGGGCGGGCTGAAGGGGCGGATCCTTCTATCCGAAGACATACTGCGGCGCGGTGAAGGCCGACTACTGAGCAAGCCGCGGAGTCTGCCCTGGTTTCCTATCTATCCTGAAAATATATTCGTTCGTGCCATACCCGGGCCGCATGACGACTTTTTCAGGAATCACCTGGATCGGTTTTTTGCATCGAACTTTACCGTAACCGCACAGAGCAACCGGATGGGATGCCGGCTTGCAGGGCCGGAAATTCTTCGGGACACGGACGCTCCTCAAAGTATTATTTCCGAGCCCATCGTGCCGGGCAACGTCCAGGTTCCGGCCGATGGTCAGCCCATCGTTCTTTTGAAAGAACAGACCATCGGTGGATACACGAATATCGCCACCGTGATTTCACCGGATATTTTTCGAATGGCTCAGGCCGGACCCGGCGATACGATTCAATTCATACATGTCACACTGGATGAGGCACATAAGATTTATCGGGACTGGATGCGTTTTCTGCATGAGATAGAAGAACTCCTCACTCTTTGATTGAAGATCCCCGCAAAACCCGTTCCGGACACTTCTTCCAAACAAACTGCTGATCCTCATCCCGTCTCTAATGGGTGTGTAACACAAGATTAGTTTAAAAGATTTTCAATTTAACTGATTATTCCTTTACATATAATTGCAAAAGAGAAGGACAAATACAAGGGAAACATAGAAATCATGAGCGGTTATATGCCGATGCGGAAGACGAAATTTAAGGTTTAAAGAAGAATCAGGAACTTCTGTTGTTTATCTGCTCGCTAACCCCGCTGCAAGTCCACCATGGCGGACCTTCGGCGGGAATGCGCTCGCTGTTTGGGTACAATGAAGAATGGATTATCCTGTCTAATCCGGCAGCATGTCATAAAAATAGAGCATTGAATCTGATCTTGTGATAATGCCGATAATGCGCCCGTCTTCAACGACCGGCAAACGTCCTATGTCATGCTTTACCATTATACGCGCTGC
This sequence comes from Desulfobacteraceae bacterium, assembly GCA_011391695.1. Classification (GTDB taxonomy): domain Bacteria; phylum Desulfobacterota; class Desulfobacteria; order Desulfobacterales; family RPRI01; genus RPRI01. The sequence continues at coordinate 49,807 of JAABQB010000011.1, forward strand.
TTGAATCGGGCTCTTTCCCGGTTCGATTGTCATGACATTTGTGTTCATGAATGCCTTTACAGGAGACTTTAACTGGGATTCTCGCTTAATTTTTTTAAAATCCCTTCTCGAAATTATGCCTACAAGCTTTTCTCCTTTTACAACGGGAAGACCTGTACAGCCTTTTTCCTTGAGTATTGAGGCAACTTTTTCCATTTTCGTATCCGATTCAACAGTAAACACCGGGAATGACATTATGTCGCTTATCTGCACTGATGCCTGCTGATTACCTTCTATAAGTTCTCTTATCCATTCCTCAACCGCATCAGGATTAACCGATTTGAGCATTGCCGAAGAAGCGCCCGGATGCCCTCCCCCGCCCATGCTGCGCATGATTGCCCCCACGTCAATGCCTTCCGCATTGCTGCGCGCAATGACCATGCTTTTTTCTTTATCCCTGCTTGTAAAGATTCCGAATGCGGCCTCTACATTCAGTATTTCCCTGTACATTCCGACAACAACCGCGAGACTGTTCACATGACCGTCTATTTTCAGCTTGTTAATACTCACGCTATAGCCGTTGATTTTTTCTCTATTTGCGTTCTGCAACATCTGAAAAAGTATGTTTTTCTGTTTTTCACCGTAGGCCTGGCGTAGAAAATTACCGATAACATTGATGTCTGCCTTGTTTTCAAGAAGAAAGCCTGCCGCGTAAGCATCTTCTGCCGTCGATGACGGGAAAGTAAGGTTTCCTGTATCCTCATAAAGCCCGGTCAGAAAAAGGGTAGCTTGTATCGGAGTAATATATTTCTTTTCTTTTTTCAGACTTCGCACCATAAGGGTTATATTTGCGCCTGTTTCTTCCTGACAACTCCATGTCGCTTTTATATCCCCTGAATCCTTGTGGTGATCCCACATAATAATCTCAAGATCATCTCTTTTTGAAAGTGCGCTCATACGGTCAAGGCGACACCAGTTGTTCGTATCAACAACTACAAAACTTGTTACTTCAGCCATATCAATATCTTCCGGGGAACGCAGATCAAGTACATCCTTATGTATGGAAATAAAAGCCCTGACATTTGGATTTACCGTTTTAGGAAGAATGCAAACTGCTCCGGGATATAAAACCGTCGCCGCAACCATGGATGCGAGTGCATCAAAGTCTGTGTTTTTGTGAGTTGTGATAATACGCATGATAAATGGCACCCTTTGAGTATATTGATTTTGCAAGGACATTATGATATTGAATCAATCAAATCAACAAAATATGCGCTTGCAAATAACACTTTTTTCAGTAATATTAAAATCATTGTTTAAACGGAGAAAAATAATATGAATAAATCTGTAATTTCAGTTCTGGGCCAGGACAGGCCGGGCATCATAGCGGCGGTCACATCCATACTGTTTAAACTTGACTGCAATATTGAAAATATCAACCAGACAATCCTCCAGTCAGAATTCTCGGGAATATTTATTGCTTCAATCCCTTTGGATTTAACCAACGACATATTATGCTCACAATTAACAGGAGCCCTCGCTCATCTTGATCTTTGTGTATATGTAAAGCCTCTCAAGCATAAAGAAGAAGGTTTTAACGCGGCCGGATGTGAGCCTTTTATAATAACTACCATAGGGCCTGACAGAAAAGGGCTTGTTGCGGGAATAACCGAAATAATTGCGAAACACGGTGTAAATGTTACCAATCTTAAGGCCATATTCAAAGGCGGTGACAATCCCACAGACAACGTAATGATTTATGAAGTCGATATTCCAAATGAGATTGATCAGCAGATACTCCGGAAGGAGTTAATCAAGAGGGCTTCCGAACTCGGACTTGACATAAGCATCCAGCACAGGAATATTTTTATGTCAATAAACAGAATATGATCTTGATGAGGGATTATTATGCTCAGTGAAAATGAAATCATATCGACACTTGAGATGCTCAAGAATGAACATCTCGATGTCAGAACAGTAACACTCGGGATAAACCTTTTCGACTGCGTCAGCCATGATCTGAACACGCTGAAAAAAAACATACACAATAAGATAATAAAAGTAGCTGGAAATCTCGTTAATGTATGTGACAGGATTGGTGAAAAATACGGGATCCCGGTTGTTAACAAGAGAATCTCTGTAAGTCCTGCTGCCGTTTTCGGAGCACCCTTTTCAACTTCCCAGTTTGTCGAAATAGCCATAGCTCTGAATCTTGCTGCAACAGAAGCAAATGTTGACTTCATAGGAGGTTTTACAGCGCTTGTCGAAAAAGGAATATCAAAAGGTGATAGGGCGCTGATTGAAGCCATTCCGGAAGCTCTTACAGAAACAGATCGCGTATGCTCTTCTATTAATGTCGCTTCATCACGTGCCGGAATCAACATGGACGCGGTACTTATAATGGGAAAAATCATTAAAAAAGCGGCACAGCTCACATCCGATAAAGACGGCCTCGCATGTGCCAAATTGTGCGTTTTTGCCAACATTCCCCAGGACATACCCTTTATGGCAGGAGCATACCTCGGGATAGGAGAGGCTGAAGCGGTAATCAATGTGGGTGTAAGTGGTCCGGGTGTTGTTAAAAAAGCAATTGACAGGGCTATAGCCTCCGATCCCGACATAGATCTGGGGCGTATAGCCGAACTGATTAAACGGACATCATACAAGGTAACACGTATCGGCGAGTTAATAGGCAGGGAGGTCGCCGATCATCTTAAGATCCGTTTTGGAGTGGTTGATCTTTCACTTGCACCGACTCCAAATGTCGGGGACAGCGTTGGAGAAATATTCCAGAGTCTCGGCCTTTTGAGCATAGGAGTACCCGGCTCAACAGCCGCATTGGCACTTCTTAATAATGCCGTTAAAACAGGGGGAGCCTTTGCAAGCTCTCATGTCGGAGGTTTGAGCGGAGCATTTATACCTGTCAGTGAAGATTTGAATATATCTGAGTCTGTAAGGGCCGGCTATCTTTCCCTTGAAAAGCTTGAAGCATTGACAAGCGTATGTTCGGTAGGATTAGACATGGTGGCAATTCCCGGCAATACTTCCGAAGACACTATTGCCGCCATAATAGCGGATGAAATGGCAATAGGAGTCATAAACAAGAAGACGACTGCGGCAAGGCTCATCCCTGTGCCGGGTAAAAAAGCCGGTGAAAGCGCTTATTTCGGGGGGCTTTTGGGTAAAGCCACTATTATGCATGTTAATAATGCCGATGGCTCGAACAGATTCATCAGATTCGGAGGACTTATCCCGGCACCGATCCAGAATCTTACAAACTGATTATGAGGTCTTTGCATAACACCCCCTTTTGCCCGATTACTGCGTCAGGCTCAAATTTCAATCCTCGAAATACCAAATGTATTCCTGTGGTTAAAATTTTCGCCTTCCTTGTACTTGACCAAAATTGGATGTTCTTCAAAGACTTCATCATTTAACGGTCACTACAGGGCAATGCGCTTCCAGAATAACATACTGTGCAGTCGATCCAAAAATAAGTTTCCCGACTTTTGATCTTCTTTTAACTCCGATTATGATTTCATCTATCTTTTGTTCATTTGCAAAAGAGACCAGATCCTCTCCCGGTGTTACTCCGCGAATCATAAGATGAGTTTTGCAGGATATTTTCTCTTTCTCAAAATATTGCTTTATCTTTTCAAGGCCTTTTTCCGCTTTTGAAATATCCTTAATATCATTTTCTGTTCCCTCTTCAAGCGATGTCAAAACATCAACTTCTGCATCAAAAGCTTTTGCATGTTTTAAAGCAAGAGCTATGGCGCCGCTAACAGCACCCAGTTCATCATATCCTACCAGTATCTTCATGCCGGTTTTCCTTTCATAAAATAAGTTCAAATCACTTAATCTTTTTCGACCTCCAACTAAAGCATCAGGATTTTATTACAAAATATATTAATAAAATTCAAGATATTTGAGCCTATTGCAAAAGTATGTTTCCCCTCCCTTGATAGGAGGGGATTAAGGGGAGGGTGATATAAAACTCATTGATAATTATTGTTTTTCCCCCTCACCCTAACCCTCTCCCGCAAGGGGAGAGGGGATTTTTGATACTTTTGCAATTGGCTCATAAGGTTATTATTATGCAAAATACATTTTAATCGGAATCATAATTATCACTTTTTTAACCGAAACAGACAGAGAATAAAATTCCCTGTTTACTAAACGGTTTCTTTACGATATTATCTGAAAATGAAAATCTGAAATATTATCTTTTCATCATATGTTAATATTCATTGAGAGGTGATTTATGAAAGGAAAAGAAGAACATTATTTCACGGCACTTTATGAAGTCGCAAAGGTTGTAAATGCTTCGCTGTCACCTTCCCAGGTCCTCGAGAAGATCGTCTCCTGTGTAGCCGAAGCAATGAATGTCAAGGCTTGCTCCATAAGACTTCTTGAAAGCCGCCGCAAAAAACTGCTGATGGGCGCGCAGTTCGGACTATCGGACGGTTATATACGCAAAGGCCCCGTGCTTGTAGAGGAAAGCGGTCTTGACAAGAGAGCCCTTAAAGGCAAAACCATCTGGCTGAAAAATGCCCAGAGGGACAAGGACTTCCAGTATAAGGATAAGGCAAAAGCAGAGGGTATCATGTCGGTGCTTGTAGTCCCTCTCATGGTTGGAAAAAAGGCTGTCGGAGTCCTGAGAGTTTACACAAAAGATGAAAGAAAATTTGATGCGGATGAAATTAGATTCCTGGAGGCCGTCGGAAACTTAAGCGCAATTGCGCTTGAAAAGGCAAGGCTTCACCAGGCCCTCCGCAAGGACTATGATCTGCTTGTAGCTCACAAATACCGGATTGACGATAATTAACCAATAAATGAGGTGATATATGATTCGTATAGGCATAAACGGATTCGGAAGAATAGGCCGCCAAGTAATGAAAGCTGTTATTGAAAGACATCCCAAGAAGCTGGCAGTCGTGGCAATTAACGATCTTTTTGACGTGGAAACCAATGCTCATCTCTTTAAATACGATACAAATTATGGCCGTTTTCCAGGCAATGTCAATGTCGCAAAAGAGAGCATAGTAATTAATGGAAAGACTATAAAGAGTTTTTCCTTCCGCGACCCCTCTGAAATACCCTGGGATGAAGAAGGTGTTGACATAGTAATCGAAAGCACCGGTCTTTTCAAAACAGGCCCCAAAGCCTCGGCTCACATCGAGGCAGGAGCCAAAAAAGTCATTATTTCTGCTCCTGCAAAAGAAGAAGATCTTACCGTGGTAATGGGAGTTAATCATAAGGAATACCGCCCGAAAGACCATCACATTATTTCCAATGCCTCATGTACCACGAACTGCCTTGCGCCTCCCGCTCTCGTAATACACAGAGCCTTTGGTATTGAAAAAGCTTTGATGACAACTGTCCACTCTTATACCGCTGACCAGCGCCTGATGGATCTGGCTCACAAGGATCTGAGACGAGCACGTGCAGCTGCCATGAATATCATTCCAACTACAACCGGCGCTGCAAAGGCGATCGCGCTTGTAATACCTGAACTCGTAGGGCGCTTTGATGGCTACTCTCTGAGAGTGCCAACACCGACTGTATCTGTTGTTGACTTTGTTGCGATCCTGCAGAAAAAAACCGATACTGATTTGTTAAGAGCTGAGCTGAGAAAAGCTGCCGAAACGGATCTGAAGGGAATCATGGCATGCGAGGATGAACCTCTCGTGTCAATAGACTTTAAGGGGGATTCCAACTCGTCAATAGTGGACATGGAATTTACTCAGATACTTGGCGGAAATATGGCAAAGGTTGTTACCTGGTATGACAATGAATGGGGCTACTCCTGCAGGATTGCAGACCTTGCGGCCTACATGGCCGAAAAAGGCTTTTAACGAATAAACTTCTGTCATTTTATTAACGCAGGTTGTTTGATTTTTGGCATAATAAATTGATCGACAAAAACAGCTTTACTGTCGGGATAATTTCAGATACTCATGGCCGGCTTCCGGATTCTGCAGTAACCGCGCTTGCCGGCTCAAAGCTTATTATCCATGCCGGGGATATCGGAGAACCGTCTGTTCTTGAAATACTGGAAACAATTGCACCTGTTTTCCCGGTTAAGGGAAACATGGACAAAGGGGTTTGGGCGCGTGAAATACCCAATTCAGAAATAGTCAATCACGGCGCTGTTTCCATTTATATACTTCATGATATTTCAGAAATTGACCTTGATCCGGCTGCTTCCGGATTCAGTGCCGTAATTTTCGGGCATACGCACAGACCCTTTATCGAAAAGCAAAACGGGGTTCTTTTTATAAACCCGGGAAGTGCCACCCGGCCAAGAAGCAATTATCTCCCGTCAGTTGCTCTTCTTAAGGTGACAGGCAAGTTACTTGAGGTTCAGCTCGTAACTCTTTAACACAGCTTTATTGTTCAATCTTAAGCTTTGCCGACCGCATTGCATGTCTTTTATGCGCGGAAAGAACCGATTTTCTGATACGAATTGAAACAGGTGTGACCTCCACCATTTCATCCTCGCGGATGAAATTTATTGCGCGTTCAAGCGTCAGGGGCCTGACCGGTGAAAGGATGACATTATCATCCTTTCCGGCTGCCCTCATGTTTGATAACTTTTTCTCCTTGCATGGATTTACGTTTATATCCCCTTCCTTGTTATGCTCTCCCACAACCATCCCTTCATATACCGGGTCACCGGGCGCTATTAAAAGATGCCCACGTGGCTCTAAATTAAAAAGGGCGTAAGGCACTGCATTGCCCTGCCGGTCGGATACTATGGAGCCGGTAAATCTTACCGGAAAATTACCCCTGTACGGCTCATAGCCAGTAAAATATGAATTCATGATACCGGTTCCCTTGGTATCAGTAAGAAACTCGTCTCTGTAGCCTATGAGGGATCTTGAAGGAATGGAGAATTCCATCCTTATTCTGCCTCTTCCGTTGTTAACAAGATTGGTCATCCTTCCCTTCTTCGAGGAAAGTTTTTCTGAAACAATTCCAAGAAAATTTTCATCGCAATCTATAAAAAGATGTTCCACGGGCTCAAGTTTTTCACCGTTTCTGTATTTTACAATTACCTCGGGACGCCCTACGCAAAGTTCAAATCCCTCTCTGCGCATCGTTTCAATCACTATTGCGAGCTGGAACTCTCCCCTTCCCTTGACAATCAATGAGTCCCTCTCTCCGGTATCCTCCACCTGGACAGCAACATTTCTTAATGTCTCCTTGTTGAGACGCTCACGTATCCTGCTCGACTGAACATGTTTACCCTCCATTCCCGAGAAAGGAGACGTGTTTATGGTAAATTTCATTGAAACCGTAGGTTCATCCACTGAAATTCTTTTGAGGGGTTTCGGGAATTCTTTCGTACATATGGTATCGCCGATTTTAACATTTTCAATCCCGGAAAGAACTATGATATCCCCCGGCTCGGTATTTTCAATTTCAGCGAATTTCAGACCCGCGTAAGTCTGCAGTTTTGATACCTTGAGCGGATTATGTTTTCCCTCACTGTCAATGCAGACAAGACTTATATTGTGGCCGGTTTTCCCGTTAAATACTTTACCAATGGCAAGTCTCCCGAGGTAATCGGAATAACCAAGATCAGAGACTAGCATCTGGAAAGGCTCGTTTGTGTCATAAGCCGGGGGAGGTATCTCCTTTATTATGGTATCAAGAAGCAGATGGAGATCTTTTCCCTTTTCTTCCAGATTTTCTTGTGCAATCCCTTCCCGGCCGATTGCATAAAGAAGCGGGAACTCGAGCTGCTCCTCGGTCGCATCAAGATCTATCATAAGATCATATATTTCATCGAGAACCTCATCGGAACGAGCATCTTTCCTGTCTATTTTATTTATAACCACAATTATTTTGAGGCCTGCTGCAAGTGCTTTCTTCAGTACAAAACGGGTTTGCGGAAGGGGGCCTTCAGATGCATCGACCAGAAGGAGAGCCCCGTCGGCCATTGAAATAGCCCTTTCAACTTCTCCGCCAAAGTCTGCGTGGCCGGGAGTATCAATAATATTTATTTTAACTCCTCTCCAGACTACCGAGCAGTTTTTTGCGGCAATGGTAATGCCCCTTTCACGTTCAAGATCCATTGAGTCCATTATTCTTTCATCAACTTCCTGACCGACCCTGAACAGACCACTCTGCTTGAACATCGCATCAACAAGGGTTGTTTTTCCGTGGTCAACGTGAGCGATAATTGCAATATTTCTTATTCTTTCATTGTTACTAAGTTTTGGCATCAGTTTTTCCTGTCTTTTAATTTAAGGCTCTTCTTCCAAATTAGTTGGGCGAAAGGGGCCAAGGATTCGAGGATTCAATCCGCCAAACTGTGTGGCGGAAAGGGTTTGTTTCTAACGATTTCTTCTCATGATAATCAAACTTCGTTCCGAATCGATATAAGGAATTGAATATTTAATTATTTCTGTATTATATAATAGTCCTTCATCTTTATTATCATTGTCCAAAAGCCTTCCTGGCCCAGTTTCCTTATAGCTTGTTTTCCCCTTTAAGGCGATCATTATTCCATTTTCTGCAAGAACCGGTAATGCCGACTCAATAAATTTATCAAGAGATGAAAAGGCGCGGCAAATTACAACATCAAAGCGTTCTTTATTTTCAGATAAATCTTCCACTCTCGCCTGACAGGCATTAATACCTTCAAGACTGAGAGTCCTTATTACATGCTTCAAAAAAGATATTTTTTTCCGGGAAGAATCCGCCAGAGTTACCGAAAGAGACGGAAGAATAATCTTGAGCGGAATCCCCGGGAACCCTCCTCCGGAACCTATATCCAGCATTGATGATCCTGGAGGTATTATGCGGGCAGGAGCCAATGAATCAAGAAAATGTTTGACTGCAACTTCAAGGGGATCGGTTATCGCGGTTAAATTTGTTTTTGAATTCCACTTTATAAGTTCCCCTGCATGTTTTGAAAATTGCCCGGCTTCTTTTGAACCGACCTTAACATCGAAATATTTTGCACCGTTGATTATTATCTCTTCCCATTCTGCCGAGCCTATTTGCATATTTTTATTTTTGTTCTTCAATCTTATCATGCTTGACATCAGCAAAATCCATAATGATCTCGACATCACTTCCACTGCTTGCGGATATTTTCGCATCCGGATACTTTTTCTTAAATATGTGAATCATGGTTGGATTTTCCCGTAAAACCGTTGCCGAAAAACCTTTATAATTATTCTCCCTCGCAATCTTTTCAAGAATATCAAGAAGAAAGGAGGCAACGCCTTTACCCTGATAATCCTCGCGCACAACAAAAGCAACTTCCGCCCTGTCCGGCTCATCCATCGCATATGAAGCGATTGCAATAATCTCCTGATGCCCGCCCTTTTGAACAAGGCCGATAACTGACATGTTCTTTCTGTAATCGATGCTGGCCCATTGCTTCTGTATTACTTCATGGGAAAATATTTTCATCTTGTAAAAAAATCTTAGGTAGATCGTCTTCTCCTGGAGAGAGTAGAAAAAATTCCTGTATGCAAACTCATCGGAAGGCAGGAGCGGCCTGAAATCGACCGTCTTCCCGTTTTTTAATTTGAAACTGTATTTATAGCCCTCGAGAAACAGCAGATCGTCCGGTATGGGAGCTAACTGGTCTGAAAATATATAGTGGCGTTTCTTTGCCGTCTCTATAAGTTCCTCCCGGAATTTCGGATGAGCAATCTGCGCCAGCTCTATTACCCTCTGATAAATGCTCTTGCCCTGGAGTTCCGCGATTCCGTACTCGGTAATGACGAAGTTGACATCTCCCCTTGTTGTTGCCACACCCGCGCCTTCGCTCAGGTGCGGAACAATTCTTGATGATTTCCCGTTCTGGGCGGTTGAAGGAAGAGCAATAATTGAAAAACCGCCTTTTGACATGGCGCTTCCACGCAAGAAATCCACCTGGTCACCTATCCCGCTGTAGAAAAGATAGCCCATTGAATCGGAGCAGACCTGACCTGTTAAATCTACTTCGAGAGCGGAACTTATCGAAATAAGATTATCGTTTCGTGCTATAACCGTAGGATCATTAACAAATTCTGAAGAACGGAAATAGAAAAATGGGTTATTATCAACAAACCTGTAAATTTTCTCGGATCCCATGCATAAGGAAGCAACAACTTTGCCCGGAAGAAGTGTCTTTTTTTTGTTCGTGATAACTTTTTTTTCAAAAAGCGGTAAAAACCCGTCTGTAATAAGCTGTGTATGTACCCCGAGGTCTTTTTTATTATCAAGATATTTAAGTATTGCATAGGGAAGATGGCCGAAACCTATCTGGAGCGTTGACCCGTCATCAACAAGCTGTGAAACATAATGCCCTATTCTCATCGCTATCACGTCATCCTTTGTGCCGGGAAGCGCTTCAACAAGAGGTTCTTCATTTATTACGAAATAATCAATCTCGTCAACATGAACAAAGCTGTCTCCCCAGGTCCTTGGCATTTTCGGATTTACCTGGGCAATAACAAGTTTGGCATTTTCCATCCCCGACCTTGTTATATCAACCGACACGCCAAGGCTGCAATAACCGAACTTGTCCGGAGGGCTTACCTGGATCATCGCCACGTCAAGTCCTATGCGCTGGCTGGAGAAAAGGCGTGGAATCTGTGAAAGATATGTCGGTATATAATCTATTTTACCTTCAAAAGCGGCTTTTCTCATCGTGCTGCTTATAAAAAAAAGTTTCAGGGAAAAACGCCGGAGAAATGAAGGATCATCAACAAACTGGGCAAATGTCGATGAAAGCATCTGATAAACCATTATATCCTGAAGCCTGCTGTCATTTACCATTGTCCTTATAAGATGCTGGGGTTCACCGCACCCTGTTCCGATAAAAACACGGCTTCCTCTTTTTATTTTTGAAACGGCTTCCCCGGCAGAAACTATCTTTCCCGGAGAGAAAGTATTTAAATCCAAATTGGTTCTCCTGTTTTTAAGGCATTAAAAATTTTCGTAGTTCTATCCTATTTGAAAATTATGTCAAGAAGCCAGTAAAGCCCCATTCCCGTCACCACTGTACCGCCTAGTGATTTTGTTTTAACTGCAACAAGAAAGGTTGGTACGGCAACAATCATTCCCGGGCTGTAAAGCGAAAAAGTTCCCGGGGTTCCGGTTTTCACAAGGGCCGGCAGAAGCAGCGCACTCAGGACGGCAGCAGGAATAAGATCAAGCCATTCGATAAACCAGCGCGGAAGAGTTCGTCCGGAAAGGAAATAAACCGGAAGCAGACGCGGAATAAAAGTGACAAAACCCATCCCGAGAACAATATAATAATACTCTCTTTCAATCATAATAACAACCTTATCTCCTGATCTTTTTGATAAATACCCCCGCCCCGGCCGCAAAAACGGAGGCTATTATAATATATGAATTCCCCGAAAGGCAAAGAGAGAGCAGAACGGCGGATATTCCTCCAACCAGAGCAGTAAAAACATATACCCGCCCCTTAAGCTGGAATACGAGAAGGCATATAAACATTGCTATGAGAGCGTAATCCATACCGAACGAATGCGGCTTTATAAATTGCCCGCCGTATCCGCCTGCAACCGTGCTTAAAATCCACATTATATTCGCGGAAAAATTGACAGCCAGAGCACGGTTGATATCCCAGTCTCCATTTTTGAATTTTGAAATGTTGACGGCAAAACTTTCATCCGTTATTCCATAGGCAAATGCAAAAAGCTTTTTCCTGCCAGAACTGCCCAGGAAAAGAGCAAGGGAGGAGCTCATAAGAAGGTGCCTCAAGTTGACGACAAATGTGGTTGCGATTATCGAAACCGCTCCCGCGCCGGCTGAAAGCATGGAAATCGCTATAAACTGCGAGCTTCCGGCAAAAACCATCAGGGACATAAGTCCTGTTTCTAAAGGACTTAAACCTGCCTTCTGGGCAAGCACTCCGAAAGCAATGCCGATCGGGATATATCCGAGGCATACAGGCCCTGAAGCCATAAGCCCGGCAGATAAATATCCGCGTGCATTATTTTTATCACTCATTTCAAGTTCCAGTCTTTATTATCCATCCGGAAATAAATTTTAGATACTGGTCAGTTTCCAATTTAAATGATAATTTGCTTGACAAGTAATTATTAAATTTATAAAAGGGCAAACTTCATTAAAGCTTTGCTTAAATCCCCCACTTGGCAACGGGTTTCCATGTGAGGGATTTTTTATTTTTATAATTCCCAACAAGACGACTTTGCGCAATACTTCCATCGCGCTGCATGCAAATCTTGTGGAATGAAAAAACCAACCAGTCTATTGCAATACTTAAAAAGCTGGTGCATCATAAATGAAAAAGGGGCTTACAAGCAAGCCGCATTAAAATATTGTTTTAAAATACATAATTTTGGGATATCCTAGGTAAAAGGGTTAAGTTAAAAAGGATTTTAAAATGAAAGACAACACATCAAGAGTCCGGAATATCGGCATAAGCGCTCACATAGATTCCGGCAAAACAACGCTTACCGAAAGAATTCTTTTTTATACCAAGCGGATACATGCTATTCATGATGTAAAAGGGAAAGACGGTGTTGGCGCAACCATGGATTCCATGGAACTGGAAAAGGAAAGAGGCATAACCATCGCTTCCGCAGCCACATTTTGTGAATGGCTCGACCATGAAATCAATATTATAGATACTCCTGGGCATGTAGATTTTACAATCGAAGTTGAACGGTCTCTGAGGGTTCTGGACGGAGCGGTACTGGTCCTTTGTTCGGTCGGCGGTGTTCAATCGCAATCGATAACAGTCGATCAGCAGATGAAAAGATACAAGGTTCCCTGCCTTGCCTTCATCAATAAATGTGACAGGAGCGGGGCGAATCCGGATAGAGTAATCAAGCAATTGAAAGAAAAGCTGGGACATAACGCGGTTTCTTTACAACTCCCCATAGGTCTTGAAGCCGATTTCAGCGGGGTAATTGATCTGTTATCCATGAAGGCAGTATACTTTGACGGTAAAAACGGGGAAATAATCCGCACGGAAGATATTCCGGAGAGCCTTAAGGATGAAGCCGCCCGGAAAAGGGAAGAGCTGATCGATACGGCATCAATTTTTTCGGATGAACTTACCGAGGCAATCCTTGAAGAAAAGGAGATAAGCGAATCTTTGATCATTGCAGCTCTGCGCAACGGCACCCTGTCCCGGAAGATAACCCCTGTATTGTTAGGCTCTGCCTATAAAAATAAAGGCGTCCAGCTGCTTCTCGACGCAGTGACCAGATTGCTCCCCTGCCCTTCAGATATTGAAAACGAAGCACTTGATATGGATAACGAAGAAACGCCTGTCATTTTGACGGCCGACCCGAAGCAGCCGCTGGTGGCGCTTGCCTTCAAGCTTGAGGAAGGTCAATACGGCCAGTTAACTTACATCCGCGTGTATCAGGGTACATTGGCAAAAGGAGACACCATAATAAATGTGCGCACAGGCCGGAAAGTTAAAGTCGGCCGTGTAGTGCGCATGCATGCCAACCAGATGGAAGAGATCGAGTCAATTCCCGGGGGATATATAGGCGCACTGTTCGGTATTGACTGCGCATCAGGCGATACATTTGTTTCACAGGGAATCAGCTACACAATGACATCAATGTATGTCCCGAAACCGGTTATATCACTTGCAATTGCTCCCAAAGACAGCAAGTCTGAAACCAACATATCAAAGGCGCTTAACAGGTTCACGAAGGAAGATCCGACTTTTAAGACATATGTAAGCGAAGAGACCGGAGACACCATAATTTCCGGCATGGGAGAACTTCATCTCGAGGTTTATATTGAAAGGATGCGCCGCGAATATAATGCGGAAGTATCGGCAGGAAAGCCCAAGGTGGCCTACAGGGAAACAATTACCAGAAAGGCTGAGTTCAACTATACTCATAAAAAACAGACAGGCGGTGCAGGCCAGTATGGCCGTATTGCGGGTTATCTGGAACCTGCCGAAGAGGATTTCATATTTGATAACCAGGTAAGAGGCGGATCTATCCCGACCCAGTACATTCCCGCATGTGAGAAAGGTTTCAGAAATTGCCTCGCTAAAGGCCCCAAGATGGAGTTTCCGGTAACAGGAATAAAAGTTGTCATTAATGACGGCGCCTCACATGCTGTGGATTCATCCGAAATGGCTTTTCAGGCTGCGGCACGGGGAGCTTTTCTTGAAGGATATGCAAAAGCAAAACCGACTATACATGAACCGATAATGAAGGTGGTTGTCGAAACGCCGACCGAGTTTCAGGGAAGTGTGATGGGATCTTTAAACCAGCGCCGGGGAATCATCTTCGGAACACAGGACGAAGGACCGATGTGCGTCATAGAAGCACAGATTCCACTTGCCGAAATGTTTGGATATTCAACAGTGTTGAGGTCGCTGACCCAGGGCAAGGCACAGTTCACAATGGAATTTGCTACTTATAAGCAGATTCCACAGTCGGTTGCCGAAGAGCTGGAAAAAAAATATTCTGAAGAAAAAAAGAATTCACAGAAGAGATAATGGCTTATTAAGCCATATTATAACGAGAGGAGTATTAAATATGCTTGAAAAGGGTTTTATTCTAAGCCATCCTTTAGGACGGTTGATAGAGAATGAGTCCGGAGAAGAAATTATGCCGCAAGGAGGTTTCGGTGCCATACTCGCACGGGCGGGTGTAGGGAAAACGGCAATTTTAATACAAATCGCCATTCATGGCCTGCTTTCCGGTAAAAACGTTCTTCATATAAGTTTAAATGATCCGGTAAAAAAAGTCGGCTTATGGTACAAAGAAGTTTACCGAAATATTGCTTTCCAAAACAAAATAGCCGATCAGGAACAGATTTTTGATTCGATGCTTCCGCACAGATTTATCATGACATTTGAAGTCGAGGGATTCAGCGTCCCTAAACTTGAGGAGCGATTGACCGACCTGATGGAACAGAACATTTTTCGCCCCCAGTTAATTCTCATTGACGGACTGCCTTTCGACGAGCCGCAAAAGGCGTCTCTTTCCGACTTGAAGTCGTTCGCGAAAAAGCATTCATTAAATATCTGGTTTACTGTACGCATCCACAGAGATGAATTGCCGGTTACCGACGTAATACCGGCCATGCTTAATGATGTTGAAGATCTTTTTGAAACGGCGATATCGATTCAGCCAGAAGGAAAAGAGATTTATCTCAAGGTTTTAAAAGGCGGGAAATCTGACTCCGGTGCGAGCGGGCTCTCGCTTGATCCAACAACGATGCTGATAAACCAGAATGGCTGGATTAAACCTGCATAAACAAGATCTGAAAGGAAAAACATTTATAAGGCCTGCCTGAAAAGCTCTTTCCGGCGGGCCTTATTTTATTTGTGCTCCCTCCATTTCTATTCCAAGCTCATTCATTTTCTCTGCAGTCGGTCCTCCTGTCGTGATATCCCAGCCGACGGTTTTGAAAAATTCCCCGCGGATTGTCTCCATGTCAACTGTAACACCTTTAAGCGGTCCTCCGGAAAGAGGTATTGCGCCAAGAGCCCTCCCGCTGAGCTTCTGATCGGCAGGCTTTATGCCTTCTCTGACATTAAAGGCCTTTCTCAAATTCAGTATGCGTTCCCCGGTCTTAAAATATTCATCGGCGGAAAGATTCCAGCCTGTAACGGCATTCAGATATTCAACCAGTGGAAGAGAGCTTGTCATGGCTCCGAACATGCACATGCCGGTGCAGTTTACAAGCTGCATATAAAAACTGCCGGCAGCATATCCCCTCACTTTTTTTAAACTCCTGCCTTCCGCGCTCTTTATCATGCGGCGCGCCTCGGGGAATTTCTTCTTTACTCCAAAAATACCGGCATAAAGATAACACGAAATTGTATGACGCCCAGGCGTCGGCTCGCATTCATATGCAATTGCGTAACCCGGATCAAGCCTCGAATCGTGCATCGGAAGCTCCTGTCCACCCGCATGCATTGCAAATTGTTCCGATCCTTTTCCTATTTTCTCGGCTGCTTTTTTAACCCCGTCCGCAAGAATATCGCCAAATCCTTCTCTCTTTATCATCATCTCCGTAAGTTTTATTATCTCTTCCGTCTTTCCCCAGCCGAGCTTAAGCCCGCATGTTGCCTTTTCATCTATTATACCGTTTTCAAAGCACTCAATGGCAAAAGCGATCGTTCCTCCTGTTGAAATCGTATCGATACCTGCCCGGTTGCACATCTCATTCAATTCGATAATTGCATCAAGGTCTTCGTTTAACAGAAGGCCGCCAAACGCACCCAGGGTTTCGTATTCAGGCTTATGGCTGGTCATTCCCTTAAAACGCCCTTTTTTCACGTCAATTATAC
>JAABQB010000116.1 GCA_011391695.1 Desulfobacteraceae bacterium
TCCTGTAGGTATATTGACTCTCTTCAAACAGTTCGTGCTGTATCTGCTTTCTAGATTCATCCGGCTTCCGGGGAATCCGCATGGCGACAAACCGGCAGGGACGTTTCCATGGGATAGGCTGGTAGATGCAACTATTGAACTGGGCTTCTTCCCTTTGTCGGGGGCGATACCAACCCTCCGGATCAAATGACGGCTCACATTGTTTATTGGCAAAGATAAAATTATACCCTTCATCCCATGCGGCTTCGACACTCGACCAACTCATAAATTCCGCATCTGCTCTGAGCAGAACCTTTTTGACACATGCCGGCAAATGACCCTTAATCGCACGAATCACTTTGGCCGTTTCCTCACCGCTGACCGTCTCTCCTTTGCGCAATTTCCCCCAAAGGTATTCCCGTGTCTGTTCAATAAAGCAAAGTACCGGACGGTATCCTTTCTTCCCACGGTGCTTCGGATTATGTCCGATTCGCCCTCCCTGCTGGTCGCCGTAAATAGTTTCCACCGTCGTATCAATGTCAATGGCAATGCGACTGTGCTTGATTCCACATCTTTTCCACACTTCTTCTCTTAATCGACTCATAATTTTCAGGATGGCCTGAGCCTGATTTACCCCCAGACTGTCCAGGTAACGCCAATAGGTGCTCGCAACCGGCATCTGTCGCACCCTGAATATGCCGCAAAGCATGGCATCCAAACCAATGTAAACAAAATGCCATATCCGGTTAAACCCGATAAACATGAGCATCAGGATGCCTAATACCATGGCATAGTCGCCCAATTTGGTCTCCCGTGACGGCGCTATATAACCCTCCTCAAAATGCTTCTTGAAATCAAAAAGATCCAAAAACTTGACCAGTCCCAAAAGCCCGCCAAATGGGCTTAATTGCTCGCTGCAGGTCTCAACTTCCGTCGAAGCATTGATTTTTCTGGCCCTCCCGCAGTCATTATTAAACTGTTTACTGGCAAGGCTTTTTCTGCTATATTTCTCTTGCTGTTTTACCATCTGGGTACCTCCTGTTGTTTATTGGGTGTTGGCGCATCCCTTATATAACAGGAATCCCAGATGGTTCATTAACTTTTTTATTCCAATGTGCAAGATTCAGGTTATAAGTTTAATACGTCCCCTATTATCTTCCCCAGAGACCAGAGACCATCTCTTTATAGTAATCGGGCAAAAAGAGGGCGTTATGCAAAGGTCTCGTAGAATGCACAGAGATCAACCCACAAAGTGGCTGATGTTTTTGCTTTGCCGTGAATACCCGGCAAGGCAAAAGAATAAAATCTTTGCGAACTTGGCGTCTTGAGCGAAGCGGGCGGTTTAAGGAAATAAGATTGAATGTTTAATACGTACCCTATTATCTTCCGGGCCATCGGTTTGCCGGTGCACAAAATAGTTACCGAAAATGGCTCAAGGCTGAAATCGGTAATGAGCGGGTTGGAAAATCGAAGAAACTTCAAATATAAAGGGCCCGAGTCTCTCCCGGCCCCGCTTTTTTTCGTGTTTATTTATATTTTTATGGACGTCCCCAAGTCTGTCCCTGACTACTGTCTCCTGATTTTTGGTTTCTGGCCTCTGGTTTTTGGTTACTGCCGAAGGTCCGCCGATTGCTGTGGCGGGTTATTCGTTATTCGATGTTCGACGTTCGATGTTCGCCCCTTGTCTCCTGTCTCCTGACTTCTGTCTCCTTGCTTCTGGTTACTGGTCACTATTCACTCGGTTTTCGTAATTCGTTGGTTAACTTATATATTGATGTACGTCCCCTATACCCTCTGGGTTTCTGATGGACAACTTATTCATGCAAAAAAGTGTCAAGCTCAGAGTCGTTCATTTGAGGAATGTTTCGTTTACGTACTAATGACTCCGTAAAGCGATAAAACTCTTCCTGATATCGCTTCTCATTGGTAATCTCTTTTATTAAGGCCATCTTCTTATCAAATCTCAATTGATATACTAAATCACGTACCTGACTATAATTTATTTCAATTTCTCTTAGCTTTGGC
>JAABQB010000012.1 GCA_011391695.1 Desulfobacteraceae bacterium
TGGATTTGCGGTTTCCGCTTAAGGCCAATTCGCATCTGGTAAGATGAAAAAAAAAGACAGGATAAGCAGAATAAGAAATATCGGCATCATGGCTCATATTGATGCCGGCAAGACAACCGTGACCGAGCGGATTCTTTATTATACCGGCCGTTCTCACAAAATGGGAGAGGTGCATGACGGCGAAGCCATTATGGACTGGATGCCGGATGAGCAGGAGCGGGGCATAACAATTACTTCTGCGGTTACAGCGTGTCAGTGGAAGGGGATCGATATACAACTGATCGATACACCGGGCCATGTCGATTTTACCATGGAGGTTGAGCGGTCATTAAGAGTGCTTGATGGGGCAATAGGGGTTTTTTGCGCGGTCGGAGGTGTCGAACCCCAGTCTGAAACGGTCTGGAGACAGGCTGACAAGTACCATGTTCCCAAGATAGCGTTTGTAAACAAGATGGACAGGATCGGCGCAAGTTTTTTCGGGGCTGTTGAAATGATGAAGGAAAGGCTGCATGCCAACCCTCTTATTATCCAGCTTCCTGTCGGCTCGGAAGATGACTTTGCCGGTGTGATTGATCTTGTAGGAATGAAACAGATAATCTGGGATAACGAAACTCTCGGTGCTACCTATACAGAAAGCGAGATTCCTTCCGGCCTTCTTGGCGAAGCTGAAAAATACCGGGAAAAACTTATCGAGGCGCTTTCAGAGGTAGATGACGGAATAATGGAAGCCTACCTGTCTGAAACTGCAATAACAGATGAACAGCTTGTTTCTGCCATACGAAAGGGAACCGTGAGTCTTAAACTCGTTCCTGTACTGTGCGGTTCAGCCTTAAGGAACAAAGGTATTCAGCCCCTGCTGGATGGTATTGCGAGCTTTCTTCCAAGCCCTCTTGATATTCCTCCTGTTAAAGGCATACACCCTGAAACCGGGAGACCACTTGAATTCGAGACAAAGGACACCGGCCCGCTTGCAGCGCTGATATTCAAGGTTGCAATGATGGAAGGGCGCAAGCTTTCCTTTGTCAGGGTTTACAGCGGAACCCTTAAATCGGGAGTTGACGTATATAATCCTTTCCGGAAAATAAAGGAAAAACTTTCCAGGATATTGAGAATGCATGCCAACAAGAGGGACCGTATCGAAGAGGCCGGAGCAGGAAGCATTGTAGGTGTTGTCGGATTGAAAACCTCTTCAACAGGTGAAACGCTTTGTTCGGCTGAAAATCCCGTTTTGCTGGAAAAAATAGAGTTTTATGAGCCTGTTATCTCTATTGCAATTGAGCCTAAAACACACAGTGACCAGGAAAAGCTTGAAGAAGTTTTGTCAAAGTTCATTGATGAAGATCCGACATTAAGAGTCAGGAAGGATGAAGATACGGGACAGACTATTTTATCCGGGATGGGAGAGCTCCATCTCGAAATAATAATCAGCCGTATGACGCGGGAATTCAATACCATGGTAAATGTTGGAAGACCGCAGGTAGTTTACAGGGAAAGCATAACATGCGATTCAACCGGATCCGCTGTTTTTGACAGGGATATTGCCGGGCAGCGCCACTTCGGTGATGTGAGCCTCAAATTAAAGCCGCTTAAAAGAGGAAGCGGCAACAGGTTCAGGTCTGAATTGAAAGATAATATTATACCTCCCGCTTTTGTGCCTTTCATTGAAAAAGGAATAAACGAGGCTTTTGACAGCGGAACTGTTATGGGGTACCCGGTTGTTGATGTTGAGGCAGTTTTAACCGGTGGATCTTACCGGGAGTCTATCGGAACGGAGCTTGCCTACACGGTCAGCGCCGCCATGGCCTGCAAGGACGCTTTCAGAAAAGGCGAACCCTTTCTGCTGGAGCCGATAATGGACGCAGAAATTTTTGTTCCTGATTCTTTTATGGGCGATGTTATCGGGGATTTAAGTTCCCGCGGCGGGAAAATCGGATCTATAACTTCAAAATCGGGCGTCCAGGTTATAAAGGCCATAGTCCCTCTTTCGCGAATGTTTGGTTATTCAACTTCGCTGAGATCGGCAACGCAGGGCCGTGGGACTTTTACCATGCAGTTCTCCCACTTTGATAAGAACTAAATGACGACTTCGTAAAAAATCCATCTGCTGTGTTGCGCTGCATCCTTTGTCATTGCAGCGTACGAAAAGTACGCTTCATTCCTCAGGATTTGCGTGCCTTGCATCTGGAGCTTTTTACAAAGCCGTCTGAAGACTGTTAGAAACTTCAGCCTTCAGCCTATCCCCCTTGATTTCTTGCAATTTGCGGGCGGCGGGGCAGAGGTCTTGTTTCAGGCTCTTTTTCTTTCTCTCTTTTTTCCTTCTTTTTTATATCTTTAAGCATTTCTTCTATTTTAATCTTTCTGCCCTGATCATCTGTCTCCTGCAATGCCTTACCGAGATGGAATCGGGCGTTTTTAATATCTTCCTTGATTGTGTAATATGAGCCGAGATAATAGTGAGCATCTGCTAAATTGCCGGCTTTCCCGCTTGTTTCACCAAGAAAATATAATGCCGGGATATAGTACGGGTACTTTTCGGTAATAGTTTTAAATATTTGTTCAGCCTCGGTCAGCCTCCCCGTTTCAGCCTTTATGCGTCCTGAAAAAAACAGGGCTTCCGGATCATCCGGAGCAAGGCTGATTGCGCCTTCAAGGGTCTTTTCCGCTTCCTTATAAAGGCCATCCTGAAAATATGTTTTGCCCAGCTCTCTTAATATATCAGGATCAAAGGCTTTTTTCTCCAGGGCTTTTTTGAAATGGTTTGCAGCATTTACCCTGTTCCCTGTTTTTGAAAGGATCAGTCCATATCTGTAATGTGCTATGGGATCATCGGGGTTATTTGTCACATCCTGTCCGAACAGCCTCAATATATTCTCATCGTTGCCGCATGTTACAATAAGCCTTGTATGCGCTTTATCAAAATTATCTCTCGAACTGGAGAATCTGTTTCCCGAACGTTCCAGACTCTTTTCTACCCGGGATCCCATGTAGGCTATACGTTCTTCCACGGCAGGATGTGTTGTCAGGTAGGCAGGAATCTCGGCCGAACTGAACCAGCGTTTGTCGCGAATTTTTTTCAGGATGGTAACGATTCCTTCTCCGCTGTATCCGGCTTTTTTAAGATAATCGAGGCCTATCTGGTCTGCCTGCATTTCATCCTCGCGGCTGTAAGAAAGAGAGAGTGACTGGCCGGCAGCCACAGAGCCTATTGTTAAAGCGTGCGAAGCTGCTTCAGCCCCGCCTTTTGCTCCAAGAAGTATACCTGCCGCCATTCCGGCGAGAGTGGCTATTTGAATTTTTTTTGATCTTTCAAACCTGTCTGAAAGATGACGGCATACTACATGGGAAATTTCATGTGCCATAATGCCTGCGAGTTCTTCTTCATCTTCCATTGCTTCAAAAAGACCGCTGTGAATAAATATATGGCCCCCGGGACCTGCAAATGCATTGTAATTTTCATTTTTGACAATATGAAACCGGTAGGCAAAAGGTTGTGGCGGGGCAGCGGCCAGTATTTTGCCGCCTGTATCGCTGACATACTTTATCAGAATCGGATCATCAATAAGTTCATAATGTTTTAAAACTGCCTTCATGAATTCGCGCGAAAGCTCTTCCTCCTCTTTTGCGGACATGCAAAAGGCCTCTCCTTGAAATAAAATACTTAAATATAAGGCTGTTATAATGTAAATTAGACTATGTCTGATTATCGTTTTCATCGTGTCTGTTTTTTATTTATATGTTCTTTCCAAGCATCAAGTTTTATGTTAGAGATCTTGCATTATGGCACATATTATAAGCATAGCCAACCAAAAAGGCGGAGTCGGAAAAACGACAACAGCGGTTAACTTATCGGCATCGCTGGCGATTTCAGAAAAAAGGACCCTCCTTGTTGACTGTGATCCCCAGGCTAATGCAACGACCGGGATAGGTGTCGACAAAACCGGCATTCAAAAGACACTTTACAACGGAATGCTTGGAGAATCAGATGTAAAAAGCATTATAGTCGATACGCAGATCGAATTTTTAAAAGTAATACCTTCAAATATTGAACTGATAGGTTTTGAAGTTGAAATGATGTCTCTTGCTGATCGGGAAAAAGTGCTGAAAAATCTTCTTGCCGGAATCCGGGATTCATTCGACTATATCATTCTGGATTGCCCACCGTCTTTAAGCCTTTTGACCGTGAATGCGCTTACGGCTTCCGATTCACTTCTGATTCCGCTTCAATGTGAATTTTATGCGTTGGAGGGACTTGGCCAGCTTCTGCACACAGTGAAGCGTATCAGGCAAAGCCTGAATCCGGGTCTTAAGATAGGGGGCATTCTTCTTACCATGTACGACAAGAGAACAAACCTTTCCATGCAGGTGGCCGAAGATGCGGAAAAACATTTCAGGAATCTGGTATTTAAAACCATAATACATAGAAGCGTGCGGCTAGGCGAGGCGCCCAGCTTCGGGAAACCGATAATACTTTATGATGCCGCTTCGACGGGGGCCAGGAGCTACGTAAATCTTGCAAAAGAGATATTGGACGGTGCGGTTTCAAGACCATTTAAGAACGTACAGTTTTGACACACATTCAGGGGAGTTGGATGGAAAAAAACTCGAGTTTAAAAGTCAGGAAAAAAATTGCTCTCGGAAAAGGGCTCGGCGCTCTTATTCCGGGTATTGATTCTGATGAGAAGGAGACGGGAAAGCATATCAGTTGCGATATAGGGCTCATAAGGCCCAATCAGTACCAGCCCAGGATCCGTTTTTCTGAAAAGGAGCTTGAAGCGCTTGCCCGGTCTATTGAGGAAAAGGGGGTTATCCAGCCCCTTCTTGTCAGAAAGGGCTCCGGGGATTTTGAGTTAATAGCAGGGGAAAGACGTCTCAGGGCGGCCAGGATGGCCGGTTTGTCAGAGGTTCCGGTTATAATTAAGGATGTGCCCGATTCCGAGATGCTTGAAATGTCGATAGTCGAGAATATACAGCGCGAAGACCTTAACCCGATTGAAGAAGCGGAAGCCTACCACCGCCTTATGACCGAGTTCAGCCTCACACAGGATGAGGCTTCAAAACGTGTGGGAAAGAGCAGGCCTTCGGTTGCCAATCTTCTGCGACTGCGCCAGCTGCCTGAGCAGATAAAGGAGAGTATTTTAGACGGCACACTGAGCATGGGACATGCAAGAGCGCTGCTGGGAGCAGAAACGTCCGCCCAGCAGAAGACCGCATGGATGGCGGTAATATCAAAAGGCCTTTCTGTCAGGGAGACCGAAAACCTTGTGAAGCGCCTCAAGTCCAAAAAGGCGACCCTGGAAAAACAGAAAAATTCTGATGATATATATTTTTCGAGTCTCCAGGAGGAACTGTCCCGCCATTTTGGAACGAAGATTGAAATCAAAAGGCATGGGAAAAAAGGAAAAATAGAGATTGAGTTTTACAGCAATGAAGATCTCGATCATCTGATCAGCCGCCTCAAGCGTGCGAAATAGTTGACGGAGTCGGAATCGCATTCTTGCAAAAGGCCGAAGCCCATTACCCCTGCCCGTATAGAAGATATCAAAAAGGGCTCATTAGATGTCTCTTCATATAATAATTGACGGATACAATCTGATTCGCCAATCCCCTTTATTAAGCTCTCTCGACCGGAGAGATATTCAGATCGGGAGAAGAGCGCTGCTCGACCTGCTTGCCTCCTATAAAACAATTAAACCGCACAGAATTACAGTTGTCTTCGACGGTATAAGCGATTCCGTTTATTCATCGGCCAAAGAGAAGATAAAAGGGATTGAGGTGCGTTTTTCAAGGCGTCCGGACTCGGCGGATACGGTGATAAAAGAGCTGGCATCGGGTTACAGGGAAAAGGCTCTTATAGTTAGTTCCGATATGGATGTGGTCAGATTTGCCGAAGCAAAAGGCTCTGCCACGATCAGCTCTCCCCTGTTCGAGAATAAAATAAGGGCTGCGGCCTCATACTTTAAAAGTGCAGGAACGGAGAATGAGGAGGAGGAAGAAAGGCGGACGGATACCAGAAAGAAAGGACCGGGGAGAAGGCTATCTAAAAAAAAGAGGCATAATGTCGCAAAAGCGGGGATGATTTGATTGTTCCAGGGTTCAAGGATTCAAGGGGTTAAGGTGGCAAGTGAAGGGAAAAGGATATCTGATATGACTCCCAAAGAAAAGGCCGATCGGGCCGATTCAAAAAAGCGCATTATGGAGCTTTTCAGAGATCATGTCTCTTCAGGCAAGGCGGAATTTTTCAAAAAATATGGAATGGATTTTGTCATGGGCCGCAGGGAAGGCCCTTTTCTTTGGGATATGGACGGGAGGAAGCGCCTTTTCAACCTCCACTGCAACGGGGGAGTATTCAACCTGGGGCACCGGAGCAGTGAGCTGATAAAACTTCTGAAAGAGAGCCTTGAAGAAGTTGATATAGGCAATCACCATCTTATCAGCAGGGAAAGAGCCGAACTTGCTTTTCTTGTTTCGCAGTTGATGCCCGGTAATCTTGATTATACCATTTTCGGCGTCGGAGGCGGCGAGGCTGTCGATCTTGCGTTTAAAATCGCAAGAGCTTATACGGGCAAACCGAAAATTATATCTGTACGCGGCGGATATCACGGGCATACCGGCCTTGCGATGGCGGCAGGAGATGAAAAATACAGATCTCCTTTCGGGCCTACTGCTTCCGGTTTTATCCAGGTTCCATTCGGTGATTCCGATGCGCTTTTTGCGGCAGCCGGAAAGGATACGGCCGCCGTAATACTTGAAACCGTTCCTGCCACTCTCGGCATAGTTATTCCTCCTGCCGGTTATCTTGAATCAGTACGGAAATTCTGCACCGGGAATAATATCATCCTCATCATGGATGAAGTCCAGACGGGGCTGGGGCGCACCGGCAGGTTATGGGGATTTGAACATTTCGGTATTATCCCGGATATTGTTGTATTAGGAAAAGGCATGTCGGGCGGGATTTATCCCATCAGCGCCACGGTTATTGGAAAGCCGCTCGAATCGGTCTTCCATGCAGACCCTTTCATACACATTTCGACTTTCGGAGGATCGGAGATAGGATGCAGGGTTGCGCGCCGGGTTCTTCAAATTTCTTCCGCACCGGATTTTCTTGCACATGTAAACAGCCTGAGCCTGAAGTTTGAAGCCGGGGTCACAATGCTTATGAAAAAACATCCTGAGTATCTAAAAGGCTTCAGGCAGCTTGGCCTTATGATGGGTTTAAAACTTGCCGATGAAATTTCCGGCCCTGTTTTGACTAAAGCGGCATATGATAATGATCTGCTTATGCTCTATGCAAACAATGACCCCTCGGTTTGCCAGTTTCTTCCTCCGCTTGTTATGGAAGAGGAGCAGGTGGACTGGGTGATTGACAGGCTTGATAAGGCGCTTTATGCAGCTGAATCGATGAGATCTTTTTTAATGCAAGGCGTAAAATGATGAACATCGACTCTGATCTTCTTAAGAAATTTGAAGCCGGATTGAATCCGCAAAATCTCCAGGATTCGTCTGTCCCGGCCGTGATTCTCGGATTCGGTGAGATATCAACCGTTTTTCAGATAGGAGGATGTGCCGATATCGCATATAAAAGGATGCCTCTATTTAAAGGTATAGCCTCTGCCGAAAGATATTCGGGACAATTTCTTGAATATTGTAACCTGCTCGCCGAATCCGGACTTAATCTTCCTGAAAGCGGAACAGAAATAATTGCTCTTCCCGGCAGACCTGTTGTGCTCTATATCGCCCAGAAGATTCTTCCTCCCGAACGCTTTGCCCATAAACTTATCCATGTGCTGAATCCTGATGAGACCGGGAAAATGATGGAAAAAATCCTCTCGCGGATCGAGCTTGTATGGAGCTTTAACAGGGAAAAGAGACCTCTCTTTGAGCTTTCGCTGGACGGCCAGCTTTCCAACTGGGTTTTTCCTGAAAACCTGTCGGGTGAATTATATTTTGTCGACACAAGCACACCTCTTTACAGAAAAAACGGAGTAGAACAGCTCGATCCGGAACTCCTGCTGCAAAGCGCTCCCGGATTCCTGCGCTGGATGCTGCGCCTCTTTTTTTTAGATGATGTCATGAACCGTTATTATGACAAACGCCAGGTCTGCATTGATCTTGCGGCAAATCTTTACAAGGAGCAGAAACCGGAACTGCTTCCCCTGACGGTTGAAATAATGAACGGCATGTTCTTTGCGAAAGAAAAACCTCTTTCCACAGGTGAGGTTGAAAAATATTACGGCACAGACAGGATGATATGGGCACTGTTTCTTGCTTTCCGGCGCATCGATATGTTTATCAAAACAAAAATTATGATGAAAAGGTATGAATTCATATTGCCAGGGAAAATAAAACGATGAGTTTTATGGTTTCATAAAAACATAATTACGCATGATTTATTATTATAGCAGTATGTTATAACATATTTTTTGTTCTTGACGTATATTTTTAATGGAATTACAAGTAATGACATACAAGCAAGGTCGCGCAGAGGCTGAATCAAAAATTTGAATGGTATAAAAAAGGTGCATCAATTCAAAAATGAAAGGAGGTTATGCCGAAAAAGGATTGTTGGCGAGTAAGCGAATTATAAGCTGAAAGAAGATATTTATGACAACATCACCATAAGGAGGTCAAAATGAACAAGAGGATTCTGACTGCAACGTTCTTGGCTGTCTTTTCAATTGCGTTCCTTATCCCGGCTTTTGCAACCGACGCGCAGGCAGCCGATAAACTGGGATGGATCGGTCCAGTTTACAAGGAGTTATCCGACAGCCTGATGAAAGGTTTCAAGGAATACTATAAAAAAACCTATAATAAAGATGTTGATATCACGTTTGTTCATCCGGGTGGCTGGCCGGTCTGCGTCGACAAGTTGAGGGCATGGGGCGATAAACCTGATGCCGACGTCTTCCTGGGTGCGGGAGCACCGGCGCATGAGGTTCTGAAGAAAGAAGGACGAGTTATTCCTTACAAGCCGAAGGACTGGAATATGATACCCGCCGAATGGAACGGCATGAAAGTCAAGGATGAGACAGGCGCCTGGACATGTTTCTCGCCCTGGATCGTCACCAACCTGTACAACGAGAAAGTCCTGAAAGCCCTGAAGCTTCCTCCCCCTAAAACATGGAAGGAACTGCAGAATCCGATATACAGGGGCAACATCGTTCAGACACTGCCGTATGCCTCCGGTACAGTACATGAGGTTGTGGAGATCCTTTTGCAGGGATTCGGTGATAAAGAAGGCTGGGCGATGAACAGGATGCTTGCGGCACAATTGGCCAGGTTTTCCACGGGCAGCACCGATACTTCCCAGCTTGTGAGCCGTGGAGAGGTCCCCATCGGGATTGCGGTGCCCCAATTTACCGCGATGACCGCGCGAAGGGACGGTTACCCTGTCCGCGATTTGCTTCCGGATAAAACCACCCTGGTTCCTGAGTCCGTAGCGCTGCTCAAAAATGCGCCCAATGAAGCCGTAGGGAAGATTTTTTTGGACTGGCTTTTCAGCATTGAGGGTCAGAAATACGTGCTGGAAGGGGGCTATTTCCCGGGTAGGACGGACATCAAATTTTCCGTTTGGGAAAAAGAAGGGGTTGCCATGGCCAAGCATGCCAAGGAGGCACTGGGCGTTGACACCTTCTGGGATCTGAAAGTGGGCTTTATCCAATACAACCTTGATTTCGCCACAAAGAGATGGGACGAAGTCAACCGTTACTATGAATACGAAATATACAGGAAATGGGGCGAACTGAAAAGCAGCCTGTTCCTGATAGAAGAAGTCGAGGGAGAAATCAACGCGGCAAAAGCGACTAAAATGAATGTGAAGAAGGCCGAGGATAAAATAAAAGAGGCCCGGAAACTCTTCGAGTATGACGGCAATTACGCGGCTGCAAGACTGGCTGCAACAAAAGCGCGTTCGCTGCTTGTTTCTAAGTAAGGATAAAGTTTGTAATATTGTAAAACAGAATATACTCCGGAACGATCGGGCGGTGGTCCGTCCACATGTTCCGGAGTTATAAAATTAAGGATCTTACATGTCCCGTGGCAATAATTTTCTGTCTGCTCTCCTTTGGTCCATAATAGCCTTACTGGTGATTTATCCGCTTTCAATTCTGATAATTGAAAGCTTAAAAGTTTCAGGAACCGGCGATTCAGGCATCCAAAACTATCTGGAATTTTTCCAGGACACTTATTATCTTAAAACCTTCTGGAACACCCTGGTGCTGAGCACCATGGTGCTTCTTGTAACGACACTTTTCGGAATACCCCTGGCGTACATTCTGGCGCGGTACAGGCAGCGGGGAAAGACAATTTTCACCGCTCTTATCCTCTTGCCCATTGTTTTGCCGGCTTACGCCGGAGTATTCGCATTCGTAATCTTTTTCGGAAAATTCGGCACCATGAATCTGCTTCTAATGAATGCCGGATTAATAGAGAAACCCTTAAATTTCATTTACGGATTCCATGGACTTGTATTCATAGAATCTCTGCATATGCTTCCCTTTATCGTACTCAGTCTTGTAGCTGGCTTTACCAGCATCGATCCTTCTTTTGAAGAGGCTGCCGAAGTTGAGGGCGCCAGTGGTTTCCGGAGATTCATAACCGTAACATTGCCTCTCTGCACGCCGAGTTATCTGGCCGGCGCCGTTATGGTCTTCCTCTGGCCGTTTACCGACTGGCTTACTCCGTTGATTCTGGGACAGGTGGATTTTCTTCCTTCGGTGGCCTACATTAACATCGCCTATCACTTCACGGACGCGCACCGGAAATATATGGGGATAGTGGCTGTGGTTGTTTCTTCAATAGTTTGCATAACTCTCTTTCTGCTGGCAAGATGGTGGGTGGAAAAAAGAAAGTATACCGGCCTTTCGAAAGGAACAACGGCTGAAGGAAGGGTGATCGAACCAGGTCCATTAATTAAAACCGGCTCATATCTGTATATGTATTTTATCGCTGCCCTTGTCCTGCTGATTCCGATTGTTCTGGGATTGTCCGCTTTTTCCAGAAGATGGGTTTTTGAACCGTTTCCAACCTACTGGACTCTCGATAACTTCAGGGTAATTATGATGGAAAGCCCTGGCCTGATTAAAAATTCATTTGTTTTCAGCAGTATAGCCCTGATTTTCGGGGTGGTTTTCGGGCTGCCGGCCGCATATATAATAGTCCGCACACGTGTTCCGGGAAAAGATGCTCTTGACTTTATGATAACGCTGATGCTCGCTTTTCCGGGTATCGCTATAGGCGTCAGTTATCTTCTGGCCTTCTGGAAAGGCATACCGCTTGCCACGCATTGGATCATAATGCCGCTTGCTCTCTTTTCACGACGGCTTCCATATTTCCTTCGGATAGCGCATGCTTCCTATCTACAGCTGGATATCTCGCTAGAGGAGGCCTCGGAAGTATGTGGTGTGGGTAAATTCAGGACTTTTATAAGAATATCCCTCCCTCTTTTGATTAAAGGAGTTCTTGTCGGCGTGGTGATGTTTTTTATCATGGCATTTCAAGAGATTTCCACCGCGATATTTCTTTACAGGGGTGGGTGGGAAACCCTGCCCATCGGAATCTACCTGAACTGGCACCGCGGCATGGAATTCGGAATCTCCGCGGCCATGGCTTTTCTCATGATCGTTATCACGTTTATTCTTCTGCTGATCATCGCAAGAATCGGCGGGGGCGTCCTCAAAGCCGCATGGGGGCCCGGAGAGGGCAGATGATTTGCCGGCAGGCCGCGGGAGCTGCATGATATCAAGGAACGAACCAAGGAGACAAAATTAATGGCATTTATTGAGATCCGCAACCTGTTCAAACAATATAAGAAAGTAACGGCGGTCAACCGCATAAATCTTGAGGTGAAAGAAGGGGAACTGCTGACTCTCCTTGGACCCAGCGGATGCGGTAAAACAACTACCCTTCGCTGCATCGCCGGGCTGGAAAAGCCTGAGGAAGGCGATATCATCATTGACGGTAAATCGATGATTTCAGGAGGATTTGTCCAGCCGGCAAAAAGGGGAATCGGTATGATGTTCCAGAATTATGCCGTGTGGCCGCACATGAAGGTATACAACAACATAGTATACGGTTTAAGACTTCAAAAAATATCAAGGAAAGACATAAAGGAAAAGGCTAAAGATGTATTGGAGTTGGTCGGTTTGCAGGGCCTTGAAGACCGATATCCGGGGCAGTTGAGCGGCGGGCAGCAGCAGAGAGTCGCTCTTGCAAGAGCCCTCATAAGAAATCCCAAGGTGCTGCTTCTGGATGAACCGCTGAGCAACCTGGATGCCAAGCTCAGAGAAAAAATGAGGTTTGAAATCAAGAGCCTGGTAAAACGCATGGGTATAACTTCGGTCTATGTGACCCACGACCAGGCTGAAGCGATGGTTATTTCGGATCGGATCGTCGTTATGGAAAAGGGAGACATTGTGCAGATCGGTTCTCCTCACGATATATACGAAAAACCCGCCAGCAGGTTTGTAGCCGATTTTATCGGCGCTATGAATTTCATTCCGGGAGAGGTAGTTGGGGTTATTCCCGGCACAAATGAAGTATGTGTACGCACGGAATTCAGCGATAAGCTTTTGTGCAGGTCAACAGACGGTAATGTGACGACACCGGGCCAGAAAGTCTATGCATCGATACGTCCCGAGGATGTGGAGGTATTCGCGGAACCGCCACAAGTTGGGGAGAACCTCTTTAAGGGTACTATCGCGAATAAAGCATACCTCGGAAATTTTCTATTTCTGTTCATAGATATAAACGGAACCACGATCAGGGTGCAGGCTCCGCATCAACTCCCGCAGGAAGAGGGTCATGAAATATACTTTTCTCTGAATCCGCAGAAATGCATGATCCTGCCTGAATGAGCCGCAGCTTTGTTGTACCTTGATTTGGCTTAATGATCGGATGTTACGCAAAGGTACCGCCGTATAAACGCCTGCAGGTGACTTTAAGTAAGCTTGTCAGGCTCGATTCTTTTTGCTGTTTCCATAAATTACATTGTACACCTTCAGTATGTTCCTCACGGGTAGCATGGAAAAATCCCCTTTATTTTCTCTACCGATCGGTAAAACATAAAACTAATATTTCTTGCTATTAAAGGTGTAATTATGGATACTTGGTATCCATAATGGAAAACATTCAGAAAATAAGCGGATAAAAAGTATGCAGATAATGCTTATCTGTGGAACGATAATATTGATATTGTCAATTATATATGATTGTTATAAATTTAAAAGTTGTGGCACTCTATTTGCTTCGGTAATGATAGCTTTATATTGAGTCAATTCTACACATTTTTCTTTGTGTCCTTCATGATCTTTGTGTGAAAGCGAATTGCAATACATAAAGAATAAGAAATGCTAAAAAAACTAATTAACAGCAAATTCTGGTCAGGTGTTCCGGCGTGGCTTTTTATTGGCGCGGTTATAGTCCTTTTTCCTATTTTTGCATTCATTACAATGCAGAACATTCACCGGACAAGTTTTAACAATACCCGCCTTCTTCTTGAAAAAGGCGCCGCTCTGATAAGGTCTTTCGAAGCAGGCACAAGAACAGGAATGTCCGGAAACTTCATGGGAAGCTTTCATCTCCAGAGGCTTATAAGCGAAACCGCGATGCAGCCGGATATCGCCTATATTCTTGTAACTGACGCCGAAGGGACTGTCGTTGCCCACAACCACACTGAACATGTCGGCGAAATTTATGAAACCGGTATGGATTTAAAAGAGATCTTTACGGCAAAGGATGTGCAGTGGCGTGTTGTTAAAAGTCCTGATGACATAAAAATATTTGAAGTTTACAGAAGATTCGCCCCTGTGAGTGGAATGCACCGCGGGGGCATGATGAGAAGATGGTTCAATCCGGAGTGCAATATTGTAAATCCACGGCAGGAGAATCTTATAATATTTGTCGGTCTTGAGATGTCGGCGCTTGAAGACGCAAGACTTGCCGATATGAAACATTCAGTTGTGATGGGGGTTGTACTGCTTCTTATCGGTTTTGCGGGTGTTGTTCTGCTTTTCATGGCCCAGAGTTACAGAAGCACAAAGGCATCTCTTTCGCGGATAAAGGCTTTTTCGGATCATCTTGTCGAGAATATGCCGATAGGCCTTATGGCAGTGGACAAAAACATGCGGATTGCCCTGTCCAACAATACCGCCGGATCGATTCTCTCCATTTCGCCTCCGGATATATCGGGAAAAGGCGCGGAAGAGATTCTACCATTGGCTTTGTGGAAACTTATCTCCGGTTTGGAAGATCATAAGGGAGTAATTGAAACGGAGATTGAGTGCATATTGAACGACGGAAAGATAGTGCCTCTTGAAGTCAGCGCCACCGAACTGAAGGATGAAAAAGGCGATTTTCTCGGTTATATTATTCTCTTTAAGGATTTAAGCGAAGTCCGCTCGCTCCGCAGGGAAGTTGCAAGAAGCCAGCGACTTGCATCCATAGGCAGCCTGGCGGCAGGCGTTGCGCATGAAATAAGAAACCCGTTAAGCTCCATCAAGGGTTTTGCCGTTTATTTCAAAGAAAGGCAGGAGAAAGAGGAAGATAAACAGATTGCAGGAATCATGATACAGGAAGTGGACCGGCTGAACAGAGTTGTGAGCCAGCTGGTTGAACTTTCAAGACCGGTTTCTGTTTCAAAAAAGCCTGTTTCACTCCGAACTGTCATCGATAATTCACTTAAGCTGCTGGAAAGAGATGCCACGGAAAAGAAAATTGAAATAAAGACAGGATTCATGGCGGATGATCTTCAAATCGCAATTGACGGAGACAGGATTAACCAGGTTCTTTTAAACCTCTATCTTAATGCCATTGAATCCATGGAAAAAGGAGGCAAGCTTTCGGTTTCGCTATCGGAAGAAGAGGGCGGTGCGATCATAAAGATTTCAGATACAGGCCCGGGTATCGGCGAAAAGGACCTGCCCCATATTTTTGATCCGTATTTTACGACAAAGACGACGGGCACAGGTCTCGGGCTTGCCATAGTCCACAATATAATAGAAGCGCATGACGGCAAAATCACGGTTGAGAGCCGCCCCGGAGAAGGGTCAACCTTCACGCTCTTTTTGCCCGGGAAAATACAGGGATAATATCCGTATGAAGCAAAAGAACAGAATACTTGTTGTAGATGACGATACCGCTCACCGCACAATGCTTCACGCGCTCATCGGGGGATGGGGATATGATATTTCCGAAGCGGATGACGGATCTTCAGCAATTTCAGAAATCCGTGAAAGACCTTACGATCTTGTTCTTATGGATGTAAGGATGCTTAAGGTGTCAGGGATAGAGGCGCTTTCTGATATCAAATCATTTAATCCTGCAATCCCGGTTATTATTATGACGGCCTATTCCTCTGTTGAAGCGGCTGTTGATGCGATTAAGAAGGGGGCTTATGATTACCTGACAAAACCGCTTGATTTCGATAAACTGAAGCTGACCATTGAAAGGGCTATGGAAAATGTCCGGCTCAAGGAAGAAAACCTCCGCCTCAAAGAAAACCTCGGAATCCATTTTGACAGGACGAACATAATCGGGCGCAGCACGGCTATGGCCAGGTTGCTCGAGACAGTTGCCCTTGTTGCTCCGTCAGAGGCAACAGTTTTGATAACAGGGGAATCAGGAACCGGAAAAGAACTGATTGCAGGAGCAATTCATTTCAACAGCACAAGGAAAACCGGCCCTTTTGTGAAAGTCAACTGCGCCGCCATAACCGAAACCCTTCTTGAATCCGAACTCTTCGGACATGAAAAGGGCTCTTTCACCGGAGCGGACAGGAGGAAAGACGGCCGTTTTCTCCAGGCAAACGGCGGAAGCATTTTCCTGGATGAAATCAGCGAAATGCCACTTTCAATGCAGGTTAAGCTTTTACGCGTGCTGCAGGAGAGAGAGATAACCCGTGTCGGCGGGGAGAGTGTCATAAAAATTGATACCAGGGTTATTGCAGCAACGAACAGGGATCTTCAGGAGATGATTGCATCAGGCTCTTTTCGTGAAGATCTTTTTTATCGCCTTAATGTTGTGAATTTGAAGGCTCCTGCTCTGAGAGAAAGAAGAGAGGATATCCCCCTTCTTGCAATAAACTTTCTTGAGATGTTTGCTGAAAGAAACCGTAAGAAGATTAAAGGCTTTACTCCTGGCGCTATGGACGGAATAGTTAAATACGAGTGGCCGGGAAATGTTCGGGAACTGATGAACGCGATAGAAAGGGCGGTTGTGCTGGCACGTTCGGAATACCTGGATGAGGATGACCTGCCTGTTGTAAAAAAACATTCTGAAGGGACTGCCGGCTCTGTCTGGCCGGAAATCGAAGAGATGCCGCTTGAAGAGATCGAAAAAGCTACAATATTAAAAACTCTCGAATCTTCAAAAGGGAATAAAAGCGAAACAGCACGAAGGCTCGGCATAACGAGAAGGACCCTGCATAAGAAACTGAAAAAATACGGGGTAATGCCTTAAACTATCCTCCTTATATACCTTTTTATTCCTGTCCTTGACAAAATATTTGGATCTGTTATCCTATAATGACCAGTATGGTCAATATGATTAACGGAGGAGGTTGATATGCTGAAAACAATTTCGGCTATGCAGGCGAGGCAAAGTCTTGGCAGGGTTATGAACGAGGTAGCTCTGAAAGGGGATGACTACATCATCGAACGCGACGGAAAGCCAGTTGTGGCGGTGGTCTCTCTGGATAAGTTCAGTATTTTGCAAAAGGAACGGGAAAAAGCAAAGCAGATCCTGACCGAAATCCGCCAAAAAATGGCAGGTACAGACAGCCTGGAACTTGATGCGCTTATTGAAGAGGCCGTCGGGAGCGTGAAGGGCCGACAATGAAAATCGTCCTTGATACAAACCAGTTGATTTCCGCGATTCTCACGCCTGACGGCAAATCTGCCATGATCCTGGACGAGATTTTAGCCGGCACATTTACTCTGGTAATTTCCCCGAAAATCATTAAGGAAGCAGAGAAAGTCCTTTCATACCCTAAATTGGTCAAGCTGTTAAACAAGAGGGATGTGTCTCCGGAAACGATCAGGACTTTGCTTGATAAAATTCAGGTAATCGGCAGAATGACTTATGATTCCTTACTTGTTGATGCTATCCGCGACGATCCGTCCGATAACATTATTCTGGCCTGTGCCGTTGAAGGAGAAGCCGACTTTATCATCTCAGGAGATCATCATCTGACAGACCTGAAAACGTATCGGGGAATAATAATCATTGATCCTGCTACTTTTGCAGCCCAGCTTTTTGAAGCGGGAAAAGATTAATGGATTTGCCTTAAAATAGTCCTTCATGGTCACATTTCATGTGACCATTTGTTTATTGACAACTATTTTATATTTTGTAGAAGGTCAATTGTTATGAATAATCTATGCCTGGTGCCAATAAGAATTATTACTGCCTCTATTATGCGTTATTCTCTTTAGAGAAATGCAGGAGACCACGTTATGTCAGCTGTTCAGTTAAGCTCTGATTACTTCCAACAATCTCCCGATAAGTTGGTTTCAAAACCGTCCATAATCCAGAAGAGCAGAAATGGTGCAAACATTGCCTTTTTAATCTGGATTCCCGCTTTCGCGGGAATGACGAAAAGGACAACTTTTTTCAGGCCAACAAACTGCTTCATATATGTAATGCGCCCGGCAGGACGCATGGGAATTATTGATTATACTGTTAAACTTTTGATATAATAGCAAAATATTGCATGGGTTGTCAATGAATTGTTGAATAAAGGCAAGAGGCATGAGACAAAAGGCGTGAGAGCGGAAAAACGAAAGGGAAAAATGGAGAAAAGGGGTTCAAGGATTCAAAGATTCAAAGATTCGAGTAAGTTTTTTAAGGTCTTGTCCGGGTTAAAGGGATGTCTTCATCACTCTCTTCCTTCCCTAATAATGTCAACTAGTTCCGGTGTAGTAATTTTCGCTTTAATTGACGGAACATCTAACGGAACATCTAAAGGTGAAGAAGCAATCTTTTCCGGGATCAATGCAAAAGTTCGCCCGTCTTTTCTTTGAATAAGAACCTTGCCTGTATTTTCAGCCTGATCGAGGACTATGGAGAGTTTTTGCCGGGCTTCTGAATATGTATAAACTTGCATTTTTAAACCTCCATGATTGCAACGTTAATTTCTTTGGCAGCCGCCAACAGCCTTCGATCCAATGTCAATAAAGGCGCTTTGTGCCTTAAAGCACAATCCAGAAAATAAGCATCGTATGCATACATCCTGGTTTGCCTGGATATCTTTAAAGCATTGACAAAATCCGATTCAACATACCGAAGAGGAATATTTACAAATATTCAAAAGCCTTTTTTGGCTTCGTCAAGTGTCAGCTTGTCCTGTTTAAACATTGCCGAGAAGGCATTACCGACTTCCCACGGGATAGAGCCCGGTACTATGAGCGTGTTTCCGGTTGTTAATTCAACAACCCTTCTGCGTTCGGGTTCACCAACAATAACAGCAATTAAAGCAGATGTGTCAATAACAATGTCCATATCCACCTCTGTAATATGAATTAATGAAAATTGTATAACAGTATTATTGATTGTCAATTAATAATAAGCAGATCTGTTAATAAGCAGATCCCAATGGCTTGTGTCCCAATGGCTTGTTGACAACCCTTTTATTTTATATATATTTTAGGCGAGTGGAATTTATTTGCTGTTTGTTAATACTCATTTTTTTGCGCGGAAAATATAGATTATATCTCATAGGCAGGTGAGCGAAAGGAGGGCAGATGATCAAAACGAACACGGTAAATATCAGATGTTCGGCCTGCGGGACAAAAAACAGGATCCCGTCGGACAAATCCGATGTGACAGCGAAATGTGGCAGATGTTCGGCATTGCTTGACACAAGAGATCTTTTCGGTGGAAGACCACTGGTCGTCACGGACAATAATTTCAGCGAGAAGGTACTGAAATCTCCAATTCCTGTCCTGCTTGACTGCTGGGCGCCATGGTGCGGACCCTGCAGAATGATAGGCCCTGTCATGGATGAGATTGCTAAAGAATACTCAGGAAGGATCAGAATATGCAAACTGAATGTTGATGAAAATCCGCTTACTTCAGCAAAATTTAATATCGCCAGCATTCCTACAATGCTTATCTTTGACAGGGCGGATTTGAAAGAGACGCTTGTAGGAGCCCTTCCGAAACAGCAGATAATCAATAAAATATCGGGGTTCCTTTTATAGGTTTACGAATGAAAGCCCTGGAAGAAGGATATTTGAAAGTTGCAGGGAAAATAGAAGAGGTGTTTCAAAAAGGCTTTTGCCTTGACAGTAAAGTTTTGCATTACATTGATTCAACTTTTTCAAACCCTTCGGCAACGGAGATTGAGGAATTATTAACCGGCGAATCTGATTTTGAAAAAGAGACTCTCTTGAAATTGATATTTTCTCCGGATGAATCAACCCGGATTTTACTTGAAGAGTCTTTTGAAGAGGATAATCCCGGGGAAGAAGAACAGATAAGGGCATATTTTTCCACAAAAAGGATCAGGACAAAAATAAGATTTCCGGATGAGCGGGGAACACGGGAGATAATCCTGCCTCCCCGGGTTATTGATGAGTTTGTATCGCATCTTAATATATCAAAAAGGCTCGGGGAAAAACTGACAAAAGCGATCGGCGTCATTTCCTGTGAAAAAAGGAGAGTTTTTACCAAGGTCAAACTTAAGGATGCGGGCAAAGCCTTTTCGGAAAAAACAGTGGATTTTTTTACACTCTTTTTTGAAAAACTTGGAGAGGAGAAGGATGATTTTAATGAATGTTTCGATCTTGTTCTGGAGGTTCTTTGCGAAGCAGGAAATGATGCCGATATATACAGCGCCCTTTTATGTAAAAAAGCGGCGTCTTATCAAAGCCTGCTTTGTTCAGAAAGGTTCGAGGAACAGCTTCAAAAGAACAATATCGAAACACTTCTTATGCAGGGTGTGAGGCCGGTGTCGATCGATAAGGATGCGGTGATGAGAAAAATGGAGATAATAGACAGAATCTGCCTTGCCGTTTTCGGGAAAACGACATATTATGAGAAATACTTATAGAGCTACAGCATCGTTAAGCATAATGGAGTTTCAAAACATGAAATTAAAAACGTTGGTTTTATGCATTGCAGCCATATTCGGGCAAATCTGTTTCGGCCTTGATGCTAAAGGTGCAGAATCCCCTTTAACGGCTGATGATGTAATTTCAAAGATTGAAAACAGGTATTCGGTGTCGGGTTTTTCCGCGCGTTTTATCCAGGAATCGACCTTAAAGGCAATGGGAATAACCGACGTTGCAACAGGGAAGATGTTTGTCAAGCGCCCCGGGATGATGAGATGGGAGTATGAAAAACCGGAGAAACAGATTGTAATAACAGATGGCGACAACCTGTGGATATACAGACCCGGCGATAACCAGGTCATGGTTGGAAAGGCTCCTGAATTTTTCGGGGCGGGCAAAGGAGCAACCTTTTTGTCGGATATCAGGATAATCAGGCGCAATTTTTCTGTTTCGATAGCAAATGATAAAGATGGTTATTTTATTTTAGACCTTCTGCCCAAGGAGAAAAAAGCTGATGTAGCAAAGATTTATATATCCATTTCGAAAAAAAATTATGAAATATCAAGAATCGGAATCAACAATTCATACGGCGATGAAACTGTGATAGATCTTTTTGATTCGCAGTTTGTAACCAGCCCTGATTCTGCCTTCAGCTTTACTATACCTAAGGGGGCTGAGGTCATAAAAATAGACTAGTAATCGGAGATATCTGTATGAAGGACAAAATAAGAAGCCTTTTAAAGGAAAGACAAGCTATCCTGCTTGCTCATAATTATCAGCCTCCTGAGATACAGGATGTGGCTGATCTTTGCGGGGATTCCCTTGAATTGAGCATAAAGGCGTCCCAGACCGATGCCGACGTCATAGTCTTTTGCGGGGTTCATTTCATGGCAGAGACGGCTTCTATCATGTCTCCCGAAAAAACTGTTCTGCTTCCGCGCATGGATGCGGGATGCCCGATGGCCGACATGGTTACGCCTGAAGCTCTTTCAAGGAAACTGAAGCAGCTGCCGCCAATGCCTGTTGTTACATATGTGAATTCAACCGCAGCGGTAAAGGCGCTTTCAACCATATGCTGCACATCGGCAAATGTGGTCAGGGTGGTGAACAGTCTCGATGCTGACGAGGTTCTGATGGTTCCTGACAAGAACCTTGCAAAATATGCGGCATTGCATACGAAAAAGAGACTCCATTTCTGGGACGGCTACTGCCCTGTTCATGACATGCTTACTCCGGAAACAGTTCTTCTGGCGAAAGAGAAGTATCCGAATGCAGTTTTCATGGCACATCCCGAATGCCGGCCTGAAGTCCTTGAATTGGCAGACGTTGTTTTAAGCACTTCCGGAATGATCAGGTATGCCGGCGAATCTGAAAGCAAGTCCTTTATTGTGGGAACGGAGACCGGAATACTTCATCCAATGAAAAAAACCAATCCGGCCAAGACATTCTATCCCGTTTCGCCGGATATGGAGTGCAGTGACATGAAAAAGATAAGTCTTGAGGATGTATTAAGAAGCCTTGAGAATATGGAGGGGGAGGTAAAAGTACCTGAGAATATAAGGCTGCCGGCAAAAGAAGCTGTCCGGAAGATGATAGCTCTTTCGCTTAAATAAGTTGCAATAGGCAATAATTATTCCGGACTTCGAAGTAGAATGTTCTAATGTCGTTGTTCGTGTCTAAATGCTGACTTCACGGCAACGTCAACCTGTTTCTGTTATCCTGCCAGATCTTCCGGAATATCGGCATTTGTGTAAACTTTCTGAACATCGTCGCAGTCTTCAAGTGTTTCCATTAGCTTGACCATTTTTTCCGCGTCTTTTCCTGCCAGATTTGTAGTTGTCTGGGGCAGCATGGTTATCTCAGACTCCTGGCAGGGTACGGATGCTTTATCGAGGGCTGTTTTTACAGATTCAAAATCATTTGTACCGGTGATTATTTCAAAACTTCCGTTGTCTTCCCTGACATCTTCAGCTCCGGATTCAAGGGCAATTTCCATCAGGGTTTCTTCATTTGCATGCTCTTTTGATACGGTTATATATCCTTTTTTGCTGAACATCCAGGCCACGCATCCGTTTTCGCCCAAATTCCCGCCGCTTTTGCTGAATATATGACGGATATCAGCAACCGTCCTGTTTTTGTTATCCGTCAGAGATTCGACAAGTACCGCGGCGCCCCCGGGGCCGTAACCTTCGTAAGTGATCTCTTCGTAGCTGACACCTTCAAGCTCGCCGGTCCCTTTTTTTATGGCTCTTTCAATATTATCTTTCGGCATGTTCTCGGCCTTTGCTGCAAGCACCGCCACCCTTAGTCTCGGGTTTGAAGCAGGATCGCCTCCGCCTCCCATGCGGGCCGCAACCGTAATTTCCTTTATGAGCTTTGTAAATATCTTGCCGCGCCTTGCATCTGCCGCGCCTTTTTTATGTTTTATGGAAGACCACTTGCTGTGACCTGACATGCCGACCTCCTGGTGCCTTTGTAAGATATAATATTTCCCCTGTCACTGGAATCCTCGAATCCTTGACCCCTTGAATCCTAATCCGATTATGTAAATCTCTTTGCTGGCCTTGCGACTGCTTTGCGGTTTAAATACTTTGTGAGTGTTATATGCAGCCTTAACCGTTTCTGAAAATTTTTTAAAATCATTCCCCTGGAATATTTTGCATAAAAAGGAGCCTCCGGGCGCAAGTACTTTGTCTGCAATATTAAATGCCGCCATGCATAAATCATATGATCTGGCTGAATCGACAGACTTGCTTCCTGTTGTCGCCGGAGCCATATCGCTCATTACGACATTAAAATCATTTCCTATTGAGCAAAGCAGTGCCTCGTCAATGGACAGAATATCGCATATATAAATCCTGGCATTTTCAGGGATATTAACAGTGACCGGTTTTATATCCAATCCGACAACAGATCCCTTTTCTCCTGCCAGGGCCGATGCATAAAGGATCCATGAACCGGGGGAGCATCCCAGATCGAGAACCCTGTCCCCCTTTTTTATAATTTTATTGCGGCTTTGAATCTCCTGCAGTTTGTACACTGATCTTGCAGGATAATTATCTTTTTTAGCCTGGCGGGAATAATGATCTTCCCACTTGTTCGGAGATGGAGGTTTCATATACTCAAGCACTTTCCAAGTCAAGAAAGATGACGGCTTTGTAAAAGACATTTTTCACACGAAGACACAAAGACACCAAGAATTGATTATATGAAACATTTAGTTTCTTCTTCGTGTTCTTAGTGATCTTTGTGTGAACAAGATTCTTTGCTAAATCATCAAGAATGAAGAGCTTTTAAAACAGCAGTTCCATTGCTTCCGAAATGTTTTTTATTCCGGCAAGCTCGATTTTCCCGATTCCTGCCATGCGTTTCAGGTTGCTGTCCGGTAGAAGGCATTTTTTAAACCCCATCTTCTGAATTTCTGAAACTCTTGTTTCAACATGACTTATGGCTCTTACCTCGCCGGTCAGGCCAACTTCACCCAGAACAACCGTACCCTCTGCCAAAGGGCGGTCCAGAAAACTTGATGCGATGGCTGCTATGATTCCCATATCTGCTGCAGGCTCGTATATTTTAACACCTCCTGCGACGTTCATAAAAATATCGTAGCCCATGAGATGCATTCCAAGTTTTTTTTCCATAACGGCGACCAGAAGGGCCACCCTGTTATTATCGAGCCCCAGGATTGTTCTGCGTGGAGTTCCGAAATTTGTGCTGCTTGCAAGGGCCTGGAGCTCAACAAGAATCGGCCTCGTGCCTTCCATGCTGGCTGATACGACAGAGCCGGGTGAACCAAGGGGTCTTTCTGAAAGGAAAGCAGCAGACGGATTGGCAACTTCATCGAGACCTTTTTCTTTCATTTCAAAGACCCCAATTTCATTCGTTGAGCCGAATCTGTTTTTCACGGACCTCAATATTCTGTAAACATGATTCCTGTCCCCTTCAAAATATAAAACCGTGTCAACCATATGCTCAAGAAGTCTGGGGCCTGCAATTGCTCCGTCTTTGGTAACATGTCCAACCAGAAACGTTGGAATATTCGATTTTTTTGCATTAAGCATTAGCTTCATGGCCGATTCCCGAACCTGGCTGACGCTTCCCGGCGCTGAAGAAAGATCGGGACAGAACATTGTCTGAATCGAATCTATTACAAGAACATCGGGCCTGGCTGAACCGACCATGGACAATATGGCTTCAACATCAATTTCTGAAACAACAAGAATTGAGCACGATTCTGAAGAAAGTCTTCTGCTTCTTATTTTTATCTGTTTGACCGATTCCTCGCCGGAAACATACAGAACTTTCAGTCCTGCCTTCGACATTCCGGAAAGGGCCTGGAGCATGAGGGTCGATTTCCCTATTCCCGGATCACCTCCTAAAAGAATCATTGTTCCGGGGACAAGCCCTCCTCCAAGGACACGGTCGAATTCGCCGATTCCTGTTGAAACGCGCTCCTCGCCGTCAAACTCAATATCATCGATGGATACCGGCTCTCTCCGGGCCGACAGGAGGCCTTCTATGGAAGCGGCGGGTTTTGTGTTCAGGTATTCCTCGACAAAGGTCTGCCACTGACCGCAGTCAGGGCATTTACCGAGCCATTTTGGAGCCTGGTATCCGCAGGACTGGCAGCAATAGATGGTTTTTGTGTTTTTTTTCAATCTTGATAATCCTGTCTAAAAACCCCGGCCGTCATTATTATTTGACAACATAGCATACAACATGTCTATTATACCAGACATTATACGGGGCGATATCCATGAATAAGGAAAAAACAAATATTTCTTTTCCGGTAGATTATCATATTCATACCATCCTTTGCAATCACGCCGGAAGCAGCATGGAAGCTTATATAAAAAAAGCTGTTTCAATGGGATTTCAGGAAATATGCTTTCTCGACCATTTGACTTTGGGCGAGCCGGGAAACAGGTTTTCAATGACCCCTGAAGAAGTGCCTCTTTATTTTAATGCGGTTCAGATGCTTAAAAGGCGCTATGTAGGGGTTATAAATATTAAGGTGGGCCTTGAGATTGATTTTAATCCTTTTTATGTTGACCTGTTGCAAAAAATTACAGAGTCGTATGCATTTGATGTCATTGGCAGTTCTCTTCATTTTCCCGGATGGATAGATGTAGTCAGCCGCAAATCCGAGTGGAGCAGGGGTGAAAAAGATTCCGACTATATTTATGGTATTTACATTGAATCTCTTGATAAAATGCTCGATCAAAGCTATTTTGATATAGTGTGTCACATTGATCTTGTAAAAAAGTTCGGAGGAAATCCTTCACGAAGCTTTGAAAATGATTTTGATTGTATTATAGAAAAAATTGGCAGAAAAAAGCTTGCTGTTGAAGTTAACACAAGCGGATACATCCACCCTGCAAAAGAGGCGTACCCTTCTTTTGATATTTTAACAAAATGCTGCAAATCTGGTGTTGAAATAACGATAGGTTCAGATGCGCATGATCCGGAAAGCATAGGGCAGCACTATGATAAGGTGTTGCCGCTGATTCTTCAGGCAGGGTATAAACAAATATCTGTGTTTACACAGAGAAAACGGTCAGGAATTCCCCTGCCTGCAGGTTGTAGAAATTTATAGCCGAAAAGGATAATTCTATCATGCATGATACTTTCGTCCTTATGAAAAGACTTCTTCATGTTTCCGCCTGCTTGCTCGCCATGGCATTCTTTTTACCATTTGAAAAAGCAGTTTGTGCTGATTTCAATTACTTTGGAACCTTGCAGGAAAAACTGGTTTCAGAGGGATTTAAAAGGGAAAAGATTGTTCAAATTTATCAGTCTCCGAATGTTTTTTTTGACACGAAAGGAGTCTCTCTTTTTTTCGTGCACAGGGAAGCCAGTTTGAATTACAGTCAGTTTCCTTCACCGCTTTCTCTTGCAGCCGCAAAAATTTATTTGAAGAGCTATGAAGAAGAGTTATCAAGAGCGGAATCAACATATGGTGTGGACAGGGAGGTTATTACCGCAATAATTCTCGTTGAAACCAAGTTCGGACAATCACTCGGCAAGAGACAGGTCATAAACACTCTTTCAACAATGGCTTCACTTTCAGATGCCAATGTAAGGAACAGGTTCTGGA
This sequence comes from Desulfobacteraceae bacterium, assembly GCA_011391695.1. GTDB lineage: Bacteria > Desulfobacterota > Desulfobacteria > Desulfobacterales > RPRI01 > RPRI01. The sequence goes on from JAABQB010000012.1 coordinate 26,143, forward strand.
AAGAAATTTCCGGTTCAACAAAGCTTTCATTGGAAGCATTTGAAAAAAAAGCGTCGGATAAATCAAGCTGGGCATACAGAGAGCTTAAGGCTTTATTAAGGTACACAGAAAAGGAAGAAATGGATATTTTTAAAATAACGGGTTCTTACGCCGGAGCCATGGGAATTCCCCAGTTTATGCCAAGCAACATAGTCAGATTTGCTGCAGATGGAAACACAGACGGCCGGATAGACCTTTTTGATCATGCCGATGCCATAGCAAGCATAGCAAACTTTCTTAAAAAATGCGGCTGGTATCGTGGAATAAATGAGGAGAAGGCTAAAAAGGTTATCCGTCAATATAACCCGAGCAGTTATTATATTGATACGATTTTACAGGTGGCACAAAAGCTTAAATAAGGATTCGAGGGGTCAAGGGGTCGGGGATTCAAGTGAAAAATCAGCCTTAAACCCTTTAATCCTGGCGATCTTCCTTAAGTAAAGGATATTATGTGGTGATAAAAATATGGATCGGTATTGGAATCTTTTTCCTTCTCCTGACGTGGTGGGCGGTGATCGATATTACAAAGAAGAATTTTGGTTCCATTGTAACAAAAGCGTTGTGGGGCTTTACCGCCCTGATACCTTTTCTGGGTCCGGTCATATATTTTGCCATAGGTTACAGGAAGGGAAAGAAGATTGCGGTAAACGGCTGATCAAAATAGGATTTGACAATTTCCGCCCTTTTCTGTAATTGTTCCCTTAAAAATGGTCCTATCGTCTAGCGGTCAGGACGCTGGCCTCTCACGCCGGTAACACGGGTTCGAACCCCGTTGGGACCACCAAAAAACACAGCGGGCTATCTATTTTGGGGTGAATCAGGAACGTTATCAATAATTAAACTTAGAACCTGCCCCCTGTTTTCCGATCAAACGTACAGATTATTATTTTGGTCCACATCCTATATGAAACAATGGAGATGCACTGTCTGCGGATATGTTCACACAGGCCCCGAGCCCCCGGAAAAATGTCCGGTATGCGGCGCCGACAAGTCGATGTTTGTTGAGGTAACCGCTTCAGAAGCTGCTCCTGAAGCAACCACCGTACCGGAGAAAAAAGACATTCAGGCAAAATCTCCTGAAATTTCATTTATCGCCGGACTTATTCATAAATTTCACGCTCATCCCATAACAGTGCATATACCAAACGGGGTTCTTCCCGTAACCGTTCTTTTTCTTGCGATTGCCATTCTTTTCAAATCCGGCAGTTTTGATGTCGCCGCCTTTTATAATCTTACTGTTGTCCTTTTAGCCATGCCCGTTGTGCTTTTTACAGGCTATGTTGAATGGAGCACAAGATATCAGGGTTTAAGGAGCTTTTTGTTTATAACCAAAATTGCCTGTGGTATTGTTGTTTTTATATCAGCCATTGTTTTATTTGCATGGCGCGCAATGGATCCAAATGTTTCAATTGGTCCTGACAGGTATCTGTTTTTCCTTCTCCATATCATAATGCTTGCTGCGGCAGGAATTGCAGGCCATCTTGGCGGAAAACTTGTTTTTAAGGACTGATTGAAAACCTGACCTTCAAATTAGCATCCATACCCCGGCATGGCAAATGTGAGTCATTCAAAACTATCACTCCATGCTGATGCAAGAGAGCTTGATTGGCCGTCACCGTTCCAAGTCTTTGCTGCCTAACCATTTATATTTTATCGGAATTACTCCAACAACTTGATTTGAACTTAAAACGGGAGGTAGTTTAATTATGGAAAAGGAACAATTCTGGAAGAAATCATATGACGCCGGGCTTAAAGATGTTGATCCGAAAAGATGGGAAACCTCTTATGTTGATGTTATCAGACCAGCTTTTCAAAAAAATCCGGAAAAGGCAGCGTTTACTTTTTTCGGTGTCGAAGTGTCATTTGGCGGCCTGGACAGGTATTCAAACAAGTTCGCCGATATGCTCATTAAAAACGGTCTGAAGAAAGGAGATGTGGTCGGGATCAATCTTCCGAATATTCCTGAATATGTAATAGCCTGGCTGGGAACATTAAAAGCCGGATGTGTTGTTTCAGGTGTTTCACCACTTCTCTCTCCCGAAGAAATGCAATACCAGCTCAATGACTCAAAAGCAAAAGCCCTTGTTACGCTTGATGCCATCTTCGCGGGCAGGCTCGTAAAAATTGAAGCGAACCTCCCTGATCTTAAAGTTGTAGTTGCGGCAAGTGTCGGAGGTTTTCTTCCTGCTATAAAAAGAATACTGGGACAGATGCTGAAAAAAATACCTAAAGGCAAGGTAACCCCGTTGAAAGGGAAAATCGTTTATAATTTTCATGATGTGATAAAAACAGATAAGTTTTCGGCAAAAAATCCGAATATTAAAATATCTCCTGATGATATTGCATATTTACAATATACGGGCGGTACAACAGGCGCACCCAAAGGGGCAATGCTGAGCCACCGCAATGCAGTTTCGGATATCATAATAGCAGCAACCTGGATGGGATGGGAGCCGGGTAAGGGGCTTGCCCTGTCAGGTTTCCCTTTTTTTCATATGGCTGGTCTTTTCTTCAATGAGTGCTGCATATTTATGGGATGGACGCAGGTCCTTGTCCCAAATCCAAGAGATACTGAATACATCTGCGCCCAGATGGAAAAATATAAGCCGAACACGATTGTTAACGTCCCGTCCCTGTTTCAGCTCCTGATGGCCAATCCGAAATTCAAGTCTTTGGATTATTCAGGAGTGGATATATGTATGTGTGGTGCCGCCCCTTTTCCGGAGGAATCGCAGAAAGAGTTTGAAGGGATCGTGGGGCGTGGCAAACTGCTTGAAGTCTATGGAATGACTGAAACTTCTCCATTGACTACAATGAATCCATCGAAAGGGAAAAAGAAATTAGGATCAATCGGGCTTCCTTTATTAAATACGGATATCAAGCTGCTGGATACGGAAACCGGCAAAGAAGTTGCCCTAGGTGAACCGGGAGAAATATGCGTAAAAGGACCCCAGGTAATGGTTGGTTATTTTAACAAGCCTGATGAAACGAAAAACACAATTGATTCGGATGGATATTTACATACCGGGGATGTTGCTGTCCAGGATGAGGAAGGTTATCTGAAAATAGTGGACAGAACTAAAGACATGTTAATTGTGGGCGGATTCAAGGTTTTCTCGAAGAAGGTGGAAGAGGTTTTGACGGGACACCCGGCAATAGAAATGATTGCGACGATTGGTGTGCCTAACCCAGAGCGGCCCGGTTCAGAGTTTGTTAAGGCTTTTGTAATGCTTACAAAGGAATATCAGGACAAGGACAAAAACGAGATAGAGAAAGATATACTGAAATTTGCCAGGGAGAAGCTTGCCCCCTACGAGGTTCCGAAAACAATCGAGATAAGAAAGGAGCTTCCGCTTACATCGGTCGGAAAGCTTGATAAAAAGCTTCTTCGGGCAGAAGCAAAAAAATAAATATTATGAGCCAATTGCAAAAGGATGTTTCCCCTCCCTTGATGGGAGGGGATTAAGGGGAGGGTGAGATAAAGCTCATTGATAATTATTGTTTTTCCCCCTCACCCTCACCCTCTCCAACAATGGGAGAGGGGATTTCTGAGACTTTTGCAATTGGCTCTTATAGGATGAATAAATAATGATTTTATTCGGTAAATGAATAAATATATCTTGACTTCATCAAATGAACTTATTATTAACACTTCCAGCGCGTTCGTCGTAAACAGGTTGCCGTAAATCGGCATATTATCGCTTTTTTTGAACCCGTAAGCTTTAGACAACATACCTGTCCCGCAACAATCCGGCATAGTGGGAAAAACATCATGCATGCGATCGAATCCAAAGTAAATGTCCATTCGGAAGATTACAAGAAGAATTTTGCGGCCATGGAAGCCCTGGTTGAGGATCTTCGGCGCGAAATGAAACGGGCCCGGGAAGACCGATCCCGGAAAGCACTGGATCGACTTGCTGAATCATGCAAACTTTCAGCGCAAAAAAAGCTTGATCTGCTTCTCGATAAAAACACACCTTTTCTGGAAATCGCTCCACTGGCCGCCAAAGATATGTACGACGGGAAGGTCCATGCCGCAGGACTTCGGGCTGGAATAGGCGTGGTTGGCGGAAAAGAGGTAGTGGTAAGTATCAACGACGCCACCATAAAGGGCGGCTCGGCATATCCCATTTCTGCCAAAAAAACACTGCGCCTTCAGACCATTTCGATGGAGAACAACTTGCCCAGCGTAAGCCTCGTAGATTCGGCCGGGGCATATCTTCCCCTCCAGTCTCAAATTTTCCCGGATATCGACGGCGGAGGAAGGGTTTTTTACAATCAGGCCCTGCTGTCCAAAAAAGGCATCCCTCAGATTGTTGCGGTGATGGGGCTTTGCACAGCCGGTGGCGCCTACGGCGTAGCCATGAGTGATGAGATCGTCCATGTTAAAGGACATGGCGCCATTTTCCTCGGAGGGCCCCCACTGGTCAAGGCTGCTACCGGTGAAGAAGTGACGGCTGATCAGCTGGGCGGACCCTTATTGCATTGCATGGAATCCGGGGTGTCGGATTATATCGCCGAAGATGATGCTCATGCCATTGCCATTGTACGGGACATAGTCAGGAACCTTCCAAAAAATGAAAAGATGCGCCTTTCAATGGCCGAGCCCAAATCTCCTATTTATGACCCCAGGGAATTATACGGAATTGTCAGCCGTGATCTGGCAACATTTTTCGACATTCGTGAGGTTATCGCACGCATCGTTGACGGCAGTGAGTTCCTGGAGTTCAAGGAACTTTACGGCACAACGCTGATATGCGGATATGCTTACATACACGGCTATCCCGTGGGAATACTGGCCAACAACGGGGTGCTTTTCAACGACAGCGCCGAAAAGGCAACCCAGTTTATCCAGATCTGTGACAAGCGGAAGATCCCGCTTGTTTTTTTGCAGAACATCACCGGTTTTATAATCGGCTTGGACTATGAGCGCAAAGGCATCACCAAAAACGGCCACAAGATGGTCAACGCGGTCTCTACCTGCACGGTTCCCAAATTTACAGTCATTATCGGGGCATCCTACGGGGCCGGCAATTATGCCATGTGCGGACGAGCTTATTCGCCGCGTTTTCTTTACATGTGGCCTAACGGAAAGATAGGGGTGATGGGCGGCGCGGAGGCGGCCGGAGTTCTGATTTCAATCACCAATGACCAGAATAAGCGTCTGGGAAAACCGCCCCTGACAATTGAAGAGGAAAAAGCCTTTAAGGAACCAATAATTGCCGCGGCTGAAAAAGAGGGAAATGCCTATTACAGTACGGCGCGCCTGTGGGATGACGGCATAATTGATCCGATCAAAACCCGGGATGTCCTTGGCCTCTCCATTTCGGCAGCTTTGAATGCGCCCATTCGCGATGATGTTTTCGGATACGGTATTTTCAGGATGTGAGCCTTTGGAAAAACGTCATGTTTAAAAAAATTCTTGTTGCCAACCGTGGAGAAATCGCCCTGCGTGTTATTCGCACCTGTCAGGAGATGGGGATTGCCTGTGTAGCTGTTTATTCGGATGCGGACCGGAAAGCGCTTCATACCCTGTGCGCTGATCAGGCAATTTATCTTGGCGTGTCGGAACCTGCCAAAAGCTATCTTGATATTGAGAAAATTATTGCAACGGCAAAAAATGCCGACGCCGATGCTATTCATCCGGGTTACGGTTTTCTATCGGAAAACGCCGGCTTAGCGAGGCGCTGCGAACAGGAAGGCCTGGTTTTTATCGGGCCCCCTTCCCGGGTGATTCAGGATCTTGGGGATAAGACCATCGCCCGGAAAATCATGCGAGATGGCGGGGTTCCGATCATTCCAGGGATGGGCTGTGCGGAGTCTCTCCTTGAAATCCTAACAGATGAAGCCGGCCGCATTGGATACCCCGTCCTGGTCAAGGCTGCCGCAGGCGGAGGCGGCAAAGGCATGCGGGTCGTTCATGAAGAAAATGAACTTGCCGATGCCTGCCGTCAGGCTGCAGGCGAAGCTGCGGCCGCATTCGGCAATGGCGAAATTTATCTGGAAAAATACCTGAAAAGGTCCCGTCACATAGAGTTTCAGATCCTTGCCGACAGCCTCGGAAACATTGTTCACCTTCTTGAAAGGGAATGTTCCATTCAAAGACGGCACCAGAAGGTAATCGAAGAGACACCTTCCACCGTCGTGACGCCGGATCTGAGAACCGCCATGGGGCAATCAGCCGTGGACGCGGCGCGTGCATCCGGATATGTCAATGCCGGAACAGTTGAATTTCTGCTTGATGAGGACGGGAAGTACTATTTTCTGGAGGTCAACACGCGGCTGCAGGTGGAGCATCCCATCACGGAAATGATCACCGGCATCGATATTGTTCAGCAGCAGATCCGGATTGCGGCGGGCGAGCCGCTTGGATTTACCCAGGCAGACGTTAAGGGCAGGGGCCATGCCATCGAGTGCCGGATTTATGGCGAGGATCCGGAAAACGGCTTTATGCCTTCTCCGGGGAAAATCACTTACCTGCAGGAGCCTTCAGGCCCTGGCATCAGGAATGACTGCGGGATTTATTCAGGGTTTGATGTGCCGGTAGAATATGACCCAATCCTGTCAAAATTGATCGTATGGGCTGCCGATAGAAATCATGCAATTGCACGCATGAAAAACGCTCTATCCAAGTATGTAATTCTGGGAATTAAAACGCCCGTTGCCTTTCTCATGGATGTTCTGGCTTCCGAACCGTTTCAGGAGGGGAAAACCTACACTGATTTCATCACAACCCATTTTGAGGGTTGGCGGCAAAAGACAGATGAGGCCGACCTTGCGGTACTGGCTTATATCATAGATGAGATTGCCCGCCCGCGTAGCCCGCAGGCTCATATTACCGGGACAACCGGGCCGGCTACCCCGTGGCAGACGATAGGAAACTGGCGATTATAGTATCAGTATTTCAAATATCGGGAATCGAATTGCGAAATACGAACAGCCGAAATTGGTGTTTAAACGGTTTTCATGGAGACAGATGAATGGATTACAGGCTCAGAATCGATAACACCGATTTTCCTGTTGAAGTCGAAGTTAACGAAGATTTGCAACTCAATGTCATGATAGGTGAGAAAAAATATATTGTCGATTATACGGTTATTTCAGATTTCTGTATTCACATGGCTGTGGATAACGGCATCCGGTCCGGGAATATTAATGCCTTTACAGCTTATGGCGCTTACGGCAAAAATGTAGTTATCAACGGCCGATCCTATATGGTCCAGGATATTGACTCTCTTGCCCAGGCAGTCCGAAAGGGGCGGCAACCAAACCTTCCGAATGAGATTACACCGCCCATGCCTGCCGTGGTTGTGTCAATTCCCGTCTCCATAGGCGACCTTGTTAATAAAGGTCAGGCGGTCATTGTGGTGAGCGCAATGAAAATGGAAACCACCTTATGCGCCCCCTTTGACGGTACTGTTGTCAGGATAAATGCAGGCATAAATGATAAGGTCGTTCCCGGACAGATACTGGTGGAGATAGAGAAGGATGGATAACCATCAGGCGACAGGCTGACAGGCTGAAGGAAAAAGATAAAGGAGATAATTGATAATGAATGATCCCCATCTGCTCTACCAGGTAAAAGATGGCATTGCCGGTTTTACCATCAATCGTGAAAATCAGCGCAATGCCATAAGCATGGAGGCCCTTGACCTTTTTTACCGTTATCTGGACGAAGCTTCGGAGAACCCTGATGTCCGCGTGGTCTGTATTACCGGAACCGGCAGCCGGACCTTCTGCGCCGGCGCAGATCTCGGAGCGGGTCTCGCCGGAAGCGACGGGATGACGGCTTTTAAGAAGTATGCGAATCTTTTAAAAAAACTGGCGGGTTTTCCGAAGCCGACCGTGGCTAGGGTTAACGGCTCCTGCGTTGCCGGAGGCACCGGTTTTATGCTCGCATGCGATATAGTTATTGCCAGCAGCAAAGCGACCTTCGGCACGCCGGAAGTGAATGTAGGGCTTTTCCCCATGATGATCGGAGCCTTGATTTTCAGAAATGTCCTCAGGAAAAAAGCCATGGAGATGGTGCTGCTGGGAGAAAAAATCAGCGCCCGGCAGGCCTTGGAAATGGGACTGATAACACGCATAGCTGATCCTGATGACCTGGATACGGAAGTGGAAAAGGTGCTGAACGTACTGGTTAGAAAAAGCCCCATCGGCATGAGGATCGGCAAGGAGGCCTTCTATGCCTCAGCTGATATGCCTTTTGAGCAGGCTCTGGATCTTCTGGCGGAAAAAATAGCGGATGTGGCCGCTACCCAGGATGCCCGTGAGGGAATCACGGCTTATCTCGAAAAACGGGAACCGCTCTTTACAGGGAAATGATCCACAATATAACAGATAAGGAGAAAAAAATGGCCTATCAGGATAAAGTGGTTGTCACCTGCGCCGTTACCGGCGTATTGACCGATCCGGGCCGCTTCAACGTGCCCGTGACTCCGGAACAAATGGCCGCGGCAGCTCGGCAGGCTTTCGACGCCGGCGCCACGATTGTGCATGCCCATTTCAGGTCACAACAACCGGGAGCAGGCGCATGGCCCACCTGGGACCTGAAGGAGGTAGGCGATATCCTTGCCGCAATAAGGGAAAGGGTTCCCGAAATGATTATAAACATGAGCACCGGAATGATAGGATCCGATATATCAGGGCCTCTTGCCTGCCTTGAGAAATTCAAGCCGGATATGGCGGCCTGCAACGCCGGTTCGCTGAATTATCTGAAGATCCGCCAGGATGGTGCCTGGGCCTGGCCCCCCATTCTTTTCGACAATCCGGTAGAAAAGGTTAAGGCGTTTCTGGATGTAATGACAGCCAATCATGTTATCCCGGAATTTGAATGCTTCGACACCGGAATTGTGCGCAGTGTGGGCATGTACCAGGCCTGCGGCATGTTTAAAGGTGATCCCCATCTTTCATTTGTCATGGGCGTCGATTCAGGAATGCCGGCAAGGGGTGATCTGTTGCCCATTTTAAAGGATGAACTTCCCCCGAATGCTCATTGGCAAGTCATCGCTACCGGGCCAGGCCGTGAAAAAATCTGGGATCTTCACCGAAAATGTATCGAACTCGGCGGGAATGTCCGAACCGGCCTTGAGGATACATTCTATCTCTCCAATGGCGAAAAGGCGATGGACAATGGGCAACTCGTGGATGCCCTGGTAAAAATCGTCCGCGATATGGGCCGGGAAGTGGCATCGGCCGCAGAAGCCAGGGTCATTATGGGAATAGATATTTAGAATTCAAGACTTGCAGAAAGGAAGATTATAAATGGCCAAAGACCTGTATTTCAATAAGGAAGCCATAATGGTTCGTAATGCGGTAAGAGATTTTGTAAAAAAGGAAATCAATCCCTTTGTGGATGAATGGGAGGAAAAGGGGCTCATTCCGCTTCATGATCTGTTCAGGAAAATGGGGGATCTCGGATTTCTGGGAATCCGCTACGACGCTAAGTATGGCGGCCAGGAGATGGATTTCTGGGCCGAGACGGCCTTTATCGAGGAACTGGGCGCCATTAATTGCGGCGGAGTTCCCATGGCCATAACGGTTCAAACTAATATGGCCACCCCGGCTATCGTCGAATTCGGCAGTGAATACCTTAAGGAAACCTATCTCAAGCCGGCCATAGCCGGAGAAATGGTTGGCGCCATCGCCGTCACTGAACCGGGGGCAGGTTCAGACGTGGCCGCAATAACCACTTATGCAAAGCGTGAAGGTGACCATTACATTCTAAACGGCTCCAAAACTTATATCACCAACGGAACCCAGGCCGATTTCCTGACTTTGCTGGCCCGTACCAGCGAAGCCAAGGGACATCATTCTTTTTCTCTGTTTGTGGTGCCCACAAATCTTCCCGGCTTTGTGGTAAGTAAAAAACTCGACAAGATGGGCATGCGCTCTTCGGACACGGCGGAACTGTTTTTCGACGATATGAAAATACCGGCTGAAAATCTGATCGGTACCGAGGGCCAGGGCTTTATTCACCAGATGATGCAATTTCAGCACGAGCGGTTTGCCGTATTGCCCATGGCCTACGTTTCGTGCAAAAGTTTCATCGACAGGACTGCCGACCATCTCAAGAGGCGGGTGGTTTTCGGCAAACCCCTGATCAGCAAACAGGTGTTGCGGCACCGCATGGCCGAATGGCTTGCAGAAACCGAAGCATTGCGGCAGTTGACCTACCACATCGTACGCATGAAGGAAAACAGGATGGATGTCACCCAGGAGATATCGATGGGGAAGCTCCTTGCCGGGAACTTGATAAACAAGGTTACCGACGGGTGCCTGCAGATGCATGGCGGTATGGGATTCATGAACGAAACATGGATTTCCCGCGCCTACCGGGATTCCCGTCTGCTGGCCATCGGCGGTGGAGCCAGCGAGGTGATGAGTGAGATCATTTTCAAGATGGCCGGATATTGAGCGAAAGGCTTAAAAGATGAAAAAGCCCTCTAAAACAAAGAAGCTTTCCGCAAGCGCCCTGCGAAGGGAGCGGGAAAAACAACTGCGGCGGCAATCGATTTTAAGCGCCGCCGAAATCCTCTTTGCGCACAATGGCTACCGTAAGACAAAGATTGAAGATATTGCCGAAAAAGCCGAGGTTTCCGTGGGAACGGTCTACGGTTATTTCCAAAACAAGGAAGAACTTCTCGTGGCCGTGCTGGATGATATAGGCTTGTACATCCGCAAGCTGGCGGGAAAAGCTTTCACAGATGCCGATTCCGTGCTTGAGGGGATCGAACGCGCAGGTATGGCCTTTTTTGAGGAGCTGTGCCGTTCATGTCCGGAAAAGGCGCTGCTGCTGTATGACGAATCAATCGGTACCGGCGATCAGTTTATAAAAGCCCGCAGGAATTTCATGCTCAAAATGACGGAGGATGTTCACAGCGCACTTATGAAAGGAAAGGATGGCCTGGGCCTAAAATTCGCCTCCGGTATTTCTGCTGAGGTGATAGCCGTATGCACCACAGCCATTTTCGTATGGCTGGGCATGTATTATAAAATCTGGCAAAAACAGCCCGGCGATATCAATGCCATCGGCCGGGAAACGGTCACTTATATTGTGGGCGGGATTAAAAGCTCGATAATTCTTGATAATTACAGATAAATGGAAAGTGAAAGCTTTAATGAACAATGTTTCGATTTAACGGAGGAATTTAAAATAAAAATTCCTTGCCGGCTTGCTGAAAGAGTCGAGTCTTACGCATCAGCAAACAAAACAACAATCACCGTAGTTGTGGTTGAGGCTCTGGATCTTTTTTTAAGAGGACATTAACATCCAGCCCCTCTTGTTATTGTGTATTATATCCTTATTGTGTTTGTATAAAGCACAGGCTGACACTCCAGGTCTGATTATTAATTTGAAACTTTAGAGGTAACTTATGAAAATTATAAAATATACCGACGTTAAACCTGTTATTTTTGACAGCGGCATGGCTAAAGGGATAGCGGCACGGGTTGTTATCGGCAAAAATGACGGGGCAGATAATTTTTGCATGCGGATTTTCGAAGTTTCTGCCGCAGGAAGTTCACCAAGGCATTCGCATGACTGGGAACATGAAATCTTCATTCATTCAGGAATTGGCGAAGTTTATAATAATGGCAATTGGACCCCTGTTAGCGCCGGAAGTGTTGTGTTCATACCCGGCAATGAAGAGCACCAGATAAGAAATGCCGGCAGCGAGTTATTGATTTTTGCATGTCTTATTCCGTCAAAAGCTCCTGAATTATAATAAGCTGTCCCGAATTTCTTGATATTGAAAAGAAATTACACATCAGCAGACCGACCATTTATAAATGGATCGAAGAAGAGTTGGTTATGGGAATTGAATAAGGGATGAGAGGTCTCAAATTGCAATGACAGCAAAACCAGCGCCGATGGCCTAAATGCCACCGGATGAATTTGCTGTCATGACAATATCGGCGATCCTAAGTTACGGAACGGTAAATTCAACGAAAGTGATAGCTCTTACTGTACCGACCACACAGGAAATTGTTGCAGTACCATCAGTTTCTCCGGCAAAAAGAGTTGCTGTTGCAGTTCCGTCTGAATTGGTTACAGTTGAAAACACCTGGCTGCCGCTGGAGAAAAGCCCCAGGTTTGTTGTAAATTGAACGGGTGTTCCAGCCTCGGCAGCCTCTCCCAGGCTGTCTGTTACTTCGGCTGTAATTGTAGTAGAAGAAAGACCGTCTGCCACTATTGAAGTGGGAACTGCAGTAAGCCCAATTGCAGCAATGCTGACAGTTCCGATATACACCTCTACCGTTTGTGATGCGCCCCCTGCCGTACAGGTAACTCGAGCGGTTCCCTCTGTCGTTCCGGAAATCAGGGTCACCGTCACTGTCCCTGACGAATTGCCTGTAGTTACACTATACTCCGTGCTGCCATTACTGAATCTGCCCAGTGTAGTTCTGAATGTTACCTGGGTTCCGATGGTAATGGGGACACCACCCGTTGTTGTAATGGTTGCGGTAATAACGGATGAACTTGTTCCGTTTGCCGGAATGATATCCGCTGAAGCAGTCAGTGTAACTCCGCCGCCTACATCATCCAGTCCACCGGATGATCCGCATCCATAGCCCACAATTCCCAAAAGTAGAAACACGCCAACCCATATTGTCCGTTTGATCAAGTTTGCTTTCATAATTTCCCTGTCGGGGTTATAATCGCCCGTTGCTCAAGTTGAAATTATTGATAAGGTATTGCTTTTTCTTATGGAAAGCATAGGACAAAACGGTCTTGTATGTCAAGGGAAAAATTGATTGATTGAAATTATTGATAAGGAATTACTTTTTCCTTGGTGAAGAATAGGGGGGAAGCATAGGACAAGACACTCTATTACCATAGCTTGTTTACATCCGGCATATTATTTCGGCTAAGGCTTCAGTAATTAATTCTTAACCAGATTTAGAGGGTTATGTAAAATAAAATGGATAAGCCCCGTGTTATTAAAGAACCTGCCTTTGGTTTGACATCTGCGCCGCCGCTTGTTATAAAAATAAAAACTATCAAGACCAGATTGCAGACGGGTATGTGTGTAAAATGAGCTTTTCTCTAGCGGCATTTCTTAAGAAAAAAAGGGCGATTATCATAACTCAATGGGTGGATCAGCTCAAAACCCAGGTAAGCCTTCAATATGCCGAGCGGCCCCGAAAAGAGCTTATGGCCACCGTATCACAGGCTTACGATGCCAATACTCACGTCTTGCTGCATAACGATTTCAGCTACATCGACCGCTTTATTGAAAAAATCTCTCAAATGCGTCTGAAAACCGGATTTCAGTTGTCGGATGTGCAGATGGCCTTCGAACTATATAGAAGCGTTTCTTTCCCCCTAATAGCGGCCGAAACGACTGTCGAGGAGTTTTTCGCTACCATCACCCAAATCAATCGCTGTTTGACCTATACAATTCACCGCTTCAGCAATTACTTTCAGGCCATGCACCAGAACAAGATACTGGAACATAACCGGCAACTGGAAGAAGATGTGCGAATCCGAACAGCAGCGCTGAAAGAATCGGAACTCAAATATAAAACCCTGGTTGAAGAGATCAACGACGGGTATTTCGTGGTCCGGAAAGAAGCAGTGGTCTTTGCAAATCCGGCTTTTTGCGCGATGCACGGATATCAGTTGTCGGAAGTAATCGGAAAAAAATTCTATACCTTCATTGATTCCAAGAGCCGTAAAAAACTTATTGATGTCTATGAAAAGAGTTTTCTGAAACGTGGCACTCCCCGCACTTTCGAATATCTCCGCTTGACCAAGGACGGGCAAAGCTTTCCGACCGAAATATTGGCCAAGGTCACTCTTTACGATAATAAACTTTCCAGCATCGGTATTTGCCGTGATATTACTCAACGGGTCCGAATGGAACAAAAGATTCGTGAAACAGAACGCATGGCTTACATCGGCCAGATCACAACATCGCTTTCCCATGAAATCCGCAATCCGCTGTCAGCGGTACAGATGAATCTTCAAATACTGAAGAAAAACCTCCATCTTAAAGGCAACGATCAACGGCGCATCGACATTTCCGTACGCGAGGTTAAACGTCTTGAAAACATACTAAAGCAACTTCTTGATTTTGCGAAACCCATAAATCTGAATTTTAACTTAAATTCACTAAACCGCATCCTGACCTCATCCATGGAACTGCTGGAAATGAAATTTAAAGAAAAAAATATCGATTTGGACATCGAGCTTGATCCGCAAATACCAGACATTCAGGCTGATGAGGAGAAGCTTGGTCAGGCTGTCATCAATCTCTTATTAAACGCTTTGGAGGCATCTCCGGCAGACGCTAAGATTATGGTTCGCAGCCACCTCAGCGATCAAAACGGCCGGATTGCAGAAGTGGTAATATCCGACAAGGGGCGTGGTGTGCCCGAAGAGCATCTGGGCGACATTTTCAAACCTTTTTTTACAACAAGAACCATGGGTACCGGCCTTGGTCTTTCCAACGTCAAACGGATTGCCGAAGCCCATGATGGAAAAATCGAAGTGAAAAATATCCGGGATGGCGGCGCTGAGTTCAAAATATCCCTGCCACTCTGAACATATTTTCTTAAAATACGGTAAATTAAATGGCAAAAATACTGGTTGTCGACGATGAACGATCGATTCTCGAAACCCTTGAGATGTTTATAAGCGAAAAGGGGCATCAGGCATTCAAGGCCGATACGGGAGCAAAGGGATTTGCCCTTTTTTGTATCCATAAGCCGGAAATAGTCATTCTCGACATTCGCCTGCCGGACTGCAACGGTCTTGATATACTCGACCGAATTCTGGCCAGAGAAAGTCTCACCAAAGTCATAATGATAACAGCCTTTCAGGACATGGAAACCACTATTCAGGCCATGAAACGGGGCGCTTCCGACTATATTCATAAGCCCCTGGATGCTGATGCGGTTGAAAAGGCAATCACACGCGCCCTGTGCGTCCTTGAAGCGGATCGCGAAACCCCGATTCCGGACGAAACGGCAAATACACCCGATCCTGAAGTAATCATCGGCCGCAGTGAACAGATGCGCAAAATATTTAAAACGATCGGACTGCTGTGTCAAAACAGAGCAACGGTTCTCATTCAGGGTGAAACCGGCACCGGCAAGGAGCTGATTGCAAGAGTGATCCATAGAAACAGTTTGTATGATAATGAGCCTTTTGTAGTCCTGGATTGTTCAGCAGTAGTCGAGTCGCTTTTGGGAAGCGAATTATTCGGACATGAAAGGGGTTCTTTTACAGGCGCTGTCGAGACCAAAAAAGGAAAGATTGAACTGGCAGGCAATGGCACACTGTTTTTAGATGAAATCGGAGAACTTCCTTTAAGACTGCAGGGTAATTTTTTGGGATTTCTGCAACGTCATGAATATATGCGTGTTGGGGGGCAACATCAATTGAAATCCCGCTGCCGCATCATAGCCGCTACCAATCGGGACCTTTCTACCATGGTAAGTCAGGGGAAATTCAGGCAGGATCTTTTCTTTCGGTTTCGGGTTGTTACAATCCAGGTCCCGCCGCTGAAAGACCGGCTTTCTGATATCCAGGATTTGGTCAATCATATTTTAAGAAAAATAAATTTGGAGTTGGGGACAGAGGTAAGCAAATTACAAGAGGGTGTCATAGATTGCCTGATTAAACAGCATTGGGCAGGAAACGTGCGTGAGCTTGAAAACGTTCTTTTAGAGGCTGTTGTGCGAGCCCAAGGCAGTGTCATACTTCTGGATGAAATTGAAAACATTCTTTCCTCGAATCAATCCATTCATGAATCAGGCCTTTCCACCTATTCTTTATCCCATATGGAAAAAGAGCATATCCAACACACTCTGGCTGCACTGCGCTGGAACCGCACAGAAACGGCCCGGCAACTCGAAATATCTCTTCCCACCCTGCGCAGTAAGATTCGAAAATACGGCATCACCGCGCCGCGATCCATGGTGATCAGATAACAGATGTTAAAAATTTTTTTTAGGTGAAAAAAACTTTCCATGGCATGAAAAAATATTTCTATTTTTTCAGCCACGGGCTGAATCAGTTTCATTATATTAAATGGAATAAATTTCCTATTACCAGCCAGTTGCCAAATATAATTCCGCTGGCGCCCCTAATGGCATGGTACTTGCTCTATCTTCTTATGAAAAAAAGAATTTATATGATTTGACCACAGACAGGATAAGATAGCCGTTATGGAAATCAAATCTTTGAAAAGCAAAGAAAAAGAACTTCTGGAAGCGGTGCTTGAAAAAACGCACTGGAATCTGGAAAAAACTTCACGCTTGTTAAAGATTTCTGTTTCGCAGATCAAGCGGAAGATCAAGGCGTACGACATCAAACAAATACAAAACCCTTGATTTTTTTATTTATATTTATAAGGATAAAACCGATTACACTCAAAAAAAGGAGGATCCAAAATGAAATTCAAGTATTTCAAAATGTTGGTGCTTCTTCTGGCCGCTGTGCTGATTATCCTGCCTGCCGGGCAGGCCTTCGCGGCAAAACCGATTGTCCTTGGATGCCCTCTTTCGACTGCCTTTCTTTACGGATGGGCAGCGGAAAGAGGATTCAGGCTGGCAGTTGAAGAAATTAATGCCAAAGGCGGGGTCAATGTAAAAGGAGAAATGCGCCCTTTTGCGGTTGAAGTGATCGACACGCGCGATCTGGAGCCGGGTGTCCCTGTGAGCGACGCCCTCTTAGCGGTGGAAAAACTTATCCTTGACAAAAAAGCCGATTTCATCCTGGGCGGCCCGATTCGTTCAGAAGCGGCCCTTGCCGCCATGCCGCTTTTATCGAAATACCAGAAAGTTTCGATCCTCACTTCAGGCGTGTTGACCCCCAAGTACCACGCCATGGTGGCTGAGCAGTACGACAAATTCAAGTACTGCTTTAGAATACATGGCGAGGCGGTAAATTTAGTGGGTGAGATGTTCGCCAATTTCACGGAACTGAAAGAAAAATACGGATTCAACAACCTGTTTATTATCGCCCAGGATGTTTCCCATGCCCGCGGCGCTGCCGAAACGATGAAAAACGTTGCCATTAAAAAAGGGTGGAATGTCACCGGCGTTGAGATTTATCCCACAGGTGCAACGGATTTTTCAATGGGACTTCTAAAAGCCAAACAGACAGACTCGCAAATTATCAATATCTGGATGGATATGCCCGAAAGCGCCATCTTGTTAAAGCAATGGTATGACATGAAAATCCCTGCACTCCCGTTCGGTTCGACTCTGGCGGCGGCGGAGCAACCCGGCTTCTGGAAAGCCACGGACGGTAAAGGTGAATTTGCTCTCTGTAACGTTGTCAATGCCGGCAACGCACCCTCCGAGGCAACTCCGTGGACAATGAAATTCTACAACGCCTACGCAAAGAAATGGGGCGTGGAGCCGGAGGGTCTCGGCTCATCGAGCAGCTACATGGCGGTATATGTGCTGCGGGATGCCATTGAACGTGCGGGCAGCCTGGATTCCGACAAGGTGGTTGCAGAGCTTGAAAAGACGGATGTTGCGGGAGTTTACGGAAGACTCCGTTTCGATCCAAAAAGTCACCAGGTAATTCCTTCCACTGATCCCAAGGAAGGCGCGGTAGGAAGTATTCTGCAGTGGCAGAATGGCAAGCGTATAGTGGTCTATCCCAAAAGCATTGCAAAGGGAAGTATTCAGTTGCCTCCGTGGATGAAGACGGGCAAGTAATTATTTGAGGGTTCGAGGAGTCAAGGGGTCAAGGGTTCAAGTAACCGGAAACCTGAGCTTCGATGGTTCATCTTGTGAATCAGAGAACCATCACTTGAATCCTTGAACCCTGTAATCCTGGACCCCTTTATCTCAGGCCAACCGGGAGAAAATCCACATTTGTTTTTACCTTAAATACTCATAGACATCATACTATTATGGATATTTTGATCTACGGAACCATAAACAGTGTTACGCTTGCGCTTTATGCGATTGGATTTGCAATGGTTTACGGCGTCAGTCGCCTGCCCAATTTTGCCCACGGCGCCTTGTATGTAGTCAGCGGGTTCATCACCTGGAGCTTTCTTAATTCGCTGGGGTTGAACTACCTGCTCAGTATTATTCTGGCGCTGATTGCAACCGGGATCATAGGTGCTCTGATTTACCGGTTTGTGCTCATTCGTGTCCGTGGAATGGAGATTTCAGAAATCATAGCCTCTTATGCAATAGGGCTTGCAATTCTGGAAGGATTCAGGTGGGGCGGTTTCAAGGGACTGACCTATACCCTGCCAGCCTTCATTCCGGGGAGTACCGAGATAGCCGGAATATCTGTTGATTACCAGCGTCTTCTGGTGGTGATCATCGGCGCTGCCGTGGTGGGGTTCCTGTGGCTGTTTACACGTTATACACGCATCGGTCTTGCAATGCGCGGAATGGCACAGGATGAAAGGGCGGCTCTCATGCTGGGCATTGATTCCGATCTGATAGCGGTTGTGGCCATGGGCTTCGGCTCCATGCTTGCGGCTCTGGCCGCAGTTTTGCTGCTTCCGCTGGGTAACATCGTCGTGGAAGCCGGATATAACATACTGATTCTGGCAATTGCCGTTTGTATCGTAGGGGGCCTAGGCAGCTGGATGGGCGCCGTGCTGGCTGCTTTCCTGATCGGCTTTGCCCAGATTCTGACCGTCGTTTATCTGGGCGCTCATTACCAGATGGTGGTGGCGCTGCTGGCAATTATACTGACACTGATCCTCAAACCATCGGGGCTCTTCGGGCAGCAGAAAGAACTGGAGGAGAGGGTCTGAATGGAAAATAAAACCCAGCGCCGCAAAGAGCGAATCGATAGAGGTATCAAGGTGCGCACAGACGGCATCTATGCCCTCATGTCAATAAGGGAGTTGTCCTATCTTGCCATGCCTAGAATGATCCTGATTTTTGGGATGCTGGCCCTGCCGCTGCTGCTGCCGGGCATGTACTGGGAGCGCGTCATCACCATCACCTGTATCTACGCCCTTCTGGCGCTCAGCTTCGACTTCCTGGCCCATTTCGTCGGACTGGTTTCACTGGGAGGGGCTTTTTTTGTGGGTGTCGGCGGTTATATGGCTGCCATAATGAATACAACCTTCGGCATGCCTCCCTGGCTGACCGTCCCCCTTGCCGCCCTGGCTGGCGGCGGCGTCTGCACTCTGCTTCTCCTGCCCTGTCTGCCGTTAAGGGGTGTATATTTTGCCATTGTGAGTCTAATGTATCCCCTTTTTGTGGCGCGGCTGATTGAAGCGCTGAATATACTCGGCGGAACCGACGGTATTACCGGCATCGACGGTTTCACCAACCGCTGGATGGAACAGTACTTTATCATCGGAATTTTGCTCCTGCTCCTGTTTGGTGTCAGAAGGCTGGTTAACACCGATATCGGCCTTGTCCTGCGCGGTGTCAAGGACAACGATCAGGCTATCCGGGCTTCCGGCATGAACGTCACCCTGTATAAAGCCATGGCAGTATATATCGCTTCGGCCATGGGATGTCTGGGTGGCGCGTGTCTGGCGCATATATATATGTGGTCGGGGATTTCTCAGTTTGCGCTCGATTTTTCGATTTTACCCATTGCCGCCACTGTGATCGGAGGGGGGGGGACCCTTGTCGGACCGGTGCTTGGTTGCCTGATTCTGGTTCCTATCTCGGAACTTTTGCGGGAATTCGGAACCCTGCGCATCGTTTTCTATGCGCTGATTCTCGTTGCCTTTATCGTTTTCCGAAGCGAAGGAATAATGGTTTACGGGCGGCGCAAATATGAGCAATTTGAAAGATGGACCCGAATATGAGACCAGACATGAAATCAGACATGAAACAGGATGCAGGTAAAGAACCGATTCTCCGGGTAGAAAAAGTAAGCAAGGCCTTCGGAGGCATACAGGCGTTAAACGGTGTCAGTTTCGATGTCCATTCAGGCGAAATTTTAGGTATCATAGGCCCCAACGGCTCGGGGAAAACCACAATTGTTAACTGCATAACAGGATTCATCAAAAAAACTTCAGGGCGGGTTTTTTTCCAGGGCAGGGATATATCCGACAAACCGCCCCATAAGATTGCCGACATGGGCATTACCCGCACATTTCAGATCATGAGGCCCTATTACTCCTTACCGGCCTATAAGAACCTGGTCATCCCCCTTTTTTCTCCACGGGCGAAACGCACGGGAGGATGGCGCGGCGGCGGGAGGTTGGGAGACAGAAACACCGTCAGCATCGATATTCTTGAGGAGATCGGCTTTGAGCGGGATTCATACGTGCCTTACAAAACCGCCTCCACCCTGCCTACCGGCTATCTCAAACGCCTGGAGCTCGCCCGTTGTCTCGCCTTAAAACCGGAGATCATTATTTGTGACGAAGTATTTTCCGGTTTAAGTATGAGCGAAATAGCAAGCATGGTTCCACTGATTGAACGTCTGCAAATGGAAGGAATTACCCTGATCATGATCGAACACCGGCTCAGGGAGCTGTTTCGGGTGGCTAACCGGATAATGGTGCTCAATTTCGGGGAAAAGCTCACAGAAGGAAGTTCGGAAGAGGTCATGGCCGATGAGAGGGTCAAAGAGGCTTATTTCGGATCTCAGAAGGTTGAGGAGGTTATGAAACATGCTTGAAGCGACCGGGCTGATGGTGTTTTACGAAAACATGCTGGCGCTCAATAATATTCACATCCGATGCGGAGTCAACCAGATCATAGGAGTCTTCGGCGCCAACAGTGCCGGCAAATCGACACTGATGTACACCCTTTCGGGCATAATGCAGGATATTCAAAAAAAAGAGGCCATGGCCGGGGGCGAACGGATTACCCTTATGGGCGAGATCAGGTACATGGGTGAAGATATTTCCGGTCTGAAACCGAGCCAGAGGGCACGCAAAGGTATTGTGCTCTGCCCGGAAAGGCGGCGCATATTCAACGAAAGCAGCGTACTTGAAAATCTCAAAATCGGCGGATACCTGGCCTCATCATCCGAGGCCCGAAATACGCTCGAATATGTATTCAAAATATTTCCGACCCTTGAAAAGCTTAAAAAGCGCATCGGAGGTTTTTTAAGCGGAGGCGAACAGCAGATGCTGGCAATCGGGCGAGCATTAATGGCGCAGCCTAAGATCCTGCTTCTCGACGAACCGCTTATGGGATTGAGCCCTTTGATGCAGGCCGAACTGATTCTTGCCACCAAAGGGATTTGTGATGAAATGAAGCTTTCGGTCATTATTACCGAACAATATGCCCGACCCGTTATGCCGATCGTGGATTACGCCTATATTCTTGAAAACGGTTCGGCGGTAATGGAAGGCAGCAAAGAGGAACTTATGGACAACCCGGACGTTCGCTCCGCTTATTTCGGGATCGAGGAGTCATATGAATGATAAAAACCGCTGACAATGGTCTCGCCAATGAGCTGACTTATACACGATTTGACATTATGGCGGGGAAATACCCGAAAAACACTGCCATTATCTACATGGGTGAAAAGTTTTCCTATCGCCGTCTGCATGACCTGAGCGCGCGTTTTGCAGGAGCTCTCGAGGATCTGGGCATCCGCAAGGGAGACCGGGTGATGATCTATGTCTCCAATTGCGTCCAGTGGGTCATCGCTTTTATCGGAATCCAGAAACTGGGCGCGGTGCTCGTTCCGGTTTCCCCGATCTACACCTCCCACGAACTCGACTACATGGTCAGAGATTCCGGCGCAGAGACGCTCATATGCCTTGACACCAATTTTTGCTATGTCAAAGAGGTAATGGAAAAAACAGGTTTAAAACGTGTTATCGTCACCAATCTTGTGGATCTGCTTCCTCCCTGGAAACGGTATCTGGGTGTCTTGTTCGATAAAATTCCCAACGGCAAAGTAGATTACGGCATGGACGTACACAGTTTCAAATCCCTTTTGAAGCATGCGCCGCTCAAGACACCGGCCGACATAGATCCCATGAAAGATCTTTCTTACCTGCTTTATACCGGCGGCACAACCGGTTTTCCCAAGGGTGTTCCCGGCAATCACAGCGGAATGACTTCGTATGTCAACGATGTTACCAATGATGTGGCAGGCGATCGGCTGTTGGAAGGCCGTGATGTCTATATAGCAGTCAATCCTCTGTTTCACATTATGGCCCTCGGTCTATTCATGTCGATCGGCCTGAACAAGGGCAACGCTACTGTGCTTATGCCTGTTCCACAGGTTGACGCGATTCTTGAAAGCATTCAGCGCTTCGGCGTGCGATGGATTCTCGGTGTGCCCGCCCTCTACAGGATGATTCTTGATAATGACCGGCTCGACCAATACAAACTCGACTCCCTTCTCTATTGCTTCTGCGGCGGCGATGTGCTTCCCGCGGAGATGTATAAGCGCTGGGAGGAGCGATTCAATATTCCGATCTACCAGGTTTACGGGTCCACCGAGGTGGGACACGTCTGCTACAGCCGGATCGACAAGAAGCCGAAACCCGGAACAATCGGTCTTCCCTTAAAAAGCCGCGAATGCATTGTTGTAAACCCGGTTACGCTGGAACCGGTTTCTTCCGGTGAAAGTGGAGAACTGCTCGTATCTTCGCCTTACACCATTAAAGGCTACTGGAACAAGCCGGAAGAAACGGAGAGAACCTGTGTTTCGATAGACGGTAAAATTTATTGCCGCATGGGTGATTTCGTAAGTAAAGATGAGGACGGCGAGCTCTATTATGTGGAGCGCAGCGCCGATCTCATCAAGCATAAAGGCTACCGGATATCGGCATCGGAAGTAGAAGCCGTACTTCAGGATCATCCTACGGTTATTGGCGCATGCGTGGTGGGCGTACCCGATGCCAGGGTAGGCGAACGGATAAAGGCCATCGTGGTGCTTAAAGAAGACGCGCGGGGTGTCGGCGGGGCGGACCTGATTAAATGGTGCCGCGATCACCTTGCTTCCTATAAAGTTCCCGCTTATATCGAATTCAGGGACATGCTGCCAAAATCCAAAGTCGGCAAACTGCTGCGCCGTGAGATCCGCGATGAAGAGCGGCGGCGCGTCTCCAAGGATAAATAACAGGCGCCCATAGCTCGCCCATTTTTTCTAAGCCGCTTTTAACGGCTGAATTTTCATGATTTCATTATTATGAGATTGCTGCGCTTCCCAAAGATCATAAGCGCGTTGCAAGTTTAGCCAAAATTCAGCCGTATTCCCGAACAACCGGCTCAGACGAAGAGCCATCAGCGGCGTTAGCGCGCGAGTCTCCCGCAATAGTTCATTTATTGTCTGACGAGAAACACCGATGGCTCCGGCGAGTCCGGCGACAGTCAGCTTATAATCAGGGATAAAATCTTCTCTCAGCATTTCTCCCGGATGTGTCGGCTTTACTTTTCTTTTTCCATTGTAGTTAATGCTCATATATTTACCTCGTTTAATGATAATCAGTTATTTCAACATCGTATGCCTCTCCGTCAACAAACGCGAAACATATCCTCCATTGATCATTTATTGATATTGCATACCGGCCTGCCCTGTCGTCCTTTAAGGCATGCAGGCGATTACTGGGCGGCACCTTTAAATCATCGAGGCTTGTTGCCAGGTCAATATTTTCAAGACGCCTTACCGCTCTTTTTAGAATATCCGGCTGAAATTTCTTTGATTTTCCAGTAACAAATAAATCATAAGTATGTTTATCGGCAAATGTTTTTATCATGGGGAATGTGTAATGTGTCGCGTGACAATTGTCAAGAAGAATTTATGCGAGTCACTTGTCTACGCAAATATAAATATCCGCCCGATGACCCGGCGACGGTTGAATATACGGTTTCGGTGACAAAAGTTTTAGACCAAGCTGAGTTGTTGGCGGATTATTGGACGAAGAGTGAATAATTAAATTTGAGCTGTTCAGGTTGCAGGGAAACTGATCACGCAAGCAGGCCTTTTCTGAAAGCCTTTATGTATCCCATGCAATACTCGTCCTTTCCCATCAGCATCAGTGAGGCCCGAAGGGCGCCGAGGAGTTGTTTGTCTGCGGGATCGAGTATTGCCGCGTCGAGGCCGCGCGCAACAGCCTCTGCGAGAAATGTACGATTCACCAATTTGCGGTTGGGAAGTCCGTGTGAGACATTGGTAAGGCCGCATACGGTATGCACGCCCTGAAATTGTTTCATGATTTCCTCTATTGCATCCAGAGTGGCGCATGCGGAGTTCGAATCTGCTCCAACCGGAAAGACCAGCGGATCGATGTATAGGGCATCAATGCCGATGCCGGATGAAGTGACCTTTTCGATCAGACGGCCGGCTATTTCAACTTTTTCGGCCGCAGTTCTGCCCATCCGGTTCCTGGTCTGGCACAGGCCGATAACGGTCGCCCTGTAATCGA
Organism: Desulfobacteraceae bacterium; assembly: GCA_011391695.1. GTDB lineage: Bacteria > Desulfobacterota > Desulfobacteria > Desulfobacterales > RPRI01 > RPRI01. The sequence goes on from JAABQB010000012.1 coordinate 50,478, forward strand.
TAACAAGAGGAAGGATGCCATCCAGGCGGGTTGGTTCGAGGGTGATTGAATTGATCATCGGGGGTCTTTTTACATGTGAAATAACTTTTTTTATGACCTCCGGGTCAGGGCTGTCGATGCATAATGGAAGTTCCGTGACCTCCTGCACCGCTTCGATAATCCACTTAAGGTAATCTGCTTCTTTCTCCATGAAAGCAGCAGCATTTAAATCTATATAGTCAGCCCCGGCATCTCTTTGTGCTTTTGCCTCATTTTGAATGTATTCCCTGTTTCCGGAGGCTATGGCGTCGGCGATTTGTCTGCGGGAGGAGTTGATTTTTTCACCGATGATGATCATGCCATCCTCTCCTGCTGCCGGGTTTTATTTTTCAGGCTGAAAGCCTTGTTTACAGCCTCAAAAGCGTCTTTTGCGTACCCATCGGCGCCGATTTTGTCTGCAAACTCCTGGGTCACCGGTGCACCCCCGACCATGATTTTGAGTTTATCCCTCAACCCGGCCTTCCTGATCGCTTTTATGGCCTCGTCGGCCTCCGGCATTGTGACTGTAAGAAGTGCGGACATTCCGAAAATATCGTAATTGCCTTCTGCAATCGCCGCGCATATTTTTTCGGGCGAAACATCGACTCCCAGATCGGTAACCTCCCACCCGTTTCCTTTCAGCATCATCATGACGATGTTCTTGCCGATGTCATGGATATCCCCCTTGACTGTTCCGATGAGATATTTACCTGCATGGAAATTCGCGCCTCCGGCATTCAGCAGAGGTTCGAGTTCGGCCACTGCCGCCTGCATTGCCTTGCCTGAAATAAGCAGTTCCGGCAGGTAATACTCACCGATGCTGAAGAGTTCGCCGACTTTCCTTATTCCGGGCATGAGTCCATCTTCAAGGACAGACCTGGCTGTAAGGCCTTTTTCTACCGCTTCCCTGCAAAAGCTTATGGCATCCTTATCCTTACCTTCAATGATGGCCCTGGTCAGTCTTTCGAAAAGTTCATTACTCATAATAGCTCCTAATAATGAGATAAATGATGAGTTATTTGCATAACGCCCCGTTAAAGATCGGATCGGGATATGCCTGTCTAACAAAAGCCGTCATGTGCGTCAAGGCAGATATTCTCTTTCAATTGACACACACCGGTCAATGTCCTATATAATTTTTCGATGTTTTTAGACAGGATGAACAGGATGAACAGGATGTTGCCTGCCAGCCGGAAGCTGGACAGGCAATAGAGGAATCTTTGAAAGACACGAGTATCGCAGTAAAATTCAATTTTAAAGATCTGTCGGTTACTCCGGAGGATGTTGCGCGGTATGCAGGCGGAAGCAATTACAGGCCGGATGCGGAAAGAAAAGCGCTTGCCGGAGATATTCTCAAGCGTGCGTCGGCCATGGCTCAGCCGGCTTTCGTTTATGCAGCACACCATATCAATGCCATAGATCCTGAACAAGGCGTCTCTCTGTTTCTTCCTCGAAACAATCTTGATGCCGGTACGGTTTTTATTGTTGCCACTGTCTGTACAATCGGGCCTGAACTGGAAAATGAAACCTCAAAACTCATGGCACAGGGCAAGGCTCTGGATGCTCTTTTTCTGGATGCGGCAGGTGTTGCTCTTCTGGAAGCTCTGTCCGATGAAGCCTACGCACATCTTAAAAATGAAGCCGCAAAGGAAGACCTTTATGCAGGTTGCCGGTTTGGGCCTGGTTACGGAAACATCCCGATAAACGCTCAGAAATCTCTGTTTGAATCCGTGAATCCGGAGGCCATAGGTGTTCAACTCAAGGCAAGCGGCATCCTTTACCCGTTAAAATCCTTATCTTTCTGGGTAATGTGGAATTCCCAGCCGCCGCCCGAAGGCAGCGCATATAAATGTCAAAACTGCACACTGAATAACTGTGCGTACAGGATAGCAGCGAAGTCGCAATAGGGAGCAGATGCAAAGATCAAACACAGAAAAATGCATGATCAGGATATTGCCGGATGGTAAATCTTTTCAGGCAGACAGAGGAGAATCACTGCTTGAAGCGCTGACTGGCGCCGGAATTTTTCTTAAGTCCAACTGCGGCGGAAAAGGGCTGTGCGGGAAATGCCTTGTTCGGATACCCGAACCCTCGCCGAAGAGCATTTCCCCGCCTGAAGATGCCGAAGTCCGGCTCCTGGGCGAAAAAGAGCTGAAAGCCGGATACCGTCTGGCCTGCCTGGTTACGGTATTTAACGATCTGTCTGTTGAAATTCAGGGAAACTCGCTCCTTAGTCCAGAAGTAGTTCAAAAAGGCCCGATGATACTTCCTGAATCCATTCCTTCCCGAGCACTGCCTGAAGGCACAGCCGACCGTTATGGTCTTGCCATTGACCTTGGAACCACCACCATAGCCGTTTACATCTGCGATCTTGTTTCAGGAAAGGTTGCCGGTTCCATCTCCGTGAGAAACCCCCAGGCGATGCTCGGTGACGATGTTATGAGCCGAATCAGTGCTGTCGCCGAAAAACCAGAGAATTTATCACGTCTTCAAAAGATAGCTGTTAAGGCGATCGAGTGGAGCGTGACAGCCCTCTGCCGGTCAAGCCATATTGCTCCCGGGCATATCAGGTCGGCAGTTGTCGTTGGCAACAGCACGATGATCCATCTTTTCGCCGGTGAAAATCCTTCATCTATCGGCATTTTCCCTTACGCACCTCTCTTTGTCGAAGATAAAACATTCAAGGCAGGATCAGTAGGATTTGAGTTCAATTCCTCTGCCGATATCTTCACGCTGCCGCTCATTTCCGGTTTTCTCGGTTCCGACATTATCTCCGCTGCCCTTGCAACAGAACTGGACAGCGCCGCTATCGGAACCATGCTGGTAGATATAGGGACAAACGGAGAGGTAATGCTTATGGGTCAAAACGGCCTCTTTGCCACATCCTGCGCGACCGGCCCCGCTTTTGAAGGTGCGACGATCAGGCACGGGATGCATGCCGTTTCGGGAGCAATCGACGCGGTGAAAATCGATAGAATAAACGGCGTCGTCACCTGCTCGGTTATTCAGAAAGGCCCTGACGCCCTCAGCCTGCCATCCGGGATCTGCGGATCAGGAGTTGTCAGTGCGGTTGCCGAACTTTACAGGGTTGGTCTCGTATCAAGGGATGGCCGTATCAATCGTAATTCAGGTTCACCCCTCATTCGATATGACGAAACAGGAGTTCTGGAATTCGAGCTGGTTTCCACTGAAAAAGCTGAAACCCGGCAGGCGATTACCCTTACCCAAAAAGATATCAGGGCAGTTCAGCTGGCAAAAGGGGCGCTGCTTGCCGGGATGGAGATGCTCTGCGCTGCAGCAGGTTTGACCGTGCCAAAAAAGCTTCTGGTGGCGGGTGCTTTCGGCACATTCATTGATAAAAAAGACGCCTTGACTATAGGGATGTTTCCCGATCTGCCGGAAGAAAATATTACTGTGATTGGAAACGGCGCCGGGGCAGGGTCGGTTCTTGCTCTTTTTAACCCGGCGCTTTTTGATAAAGCAAAGGGGATGGCAAGTTCAGTAAAAGTTCTGGATCTTGCATCCATGCCTGAATTTCAAAAAATATTTTTAAGCTCGTTACAATTTCCTGAATTGGTTTCATAAAGAGCAAATCAGGTTTCCTTTTTATTCTGACTCCTGAATTCTGGCTTCCGGCTCCTGAATAGCTACTGAATTAAAACCTATCTGCGTTCATCTGTGTGAATCTGTGGCCGAATTGTTACTTATTTTGCAGTTTCCATATTTTCAACAAGCTTCGCGTCCGAAACATAGAAAAAAGAGCCGATAAAAAAGAGAATCCCTGCCAGCAGGGCAAACAGCGGCAGAAAAACCATGGCTGTTTCGAGCCCGAAGGCATCAGAGAGGGCGCCGATGGCAGGAGGCCCCAGCGCGCTCCCTAATATATGCTGAACGATAACGCACAAGCTTAACGATACCGCCCTTACGCCCGGGTGGACAACATCCTGGGTCACAGCAACGGCGGCAGGCACAAAGGCAACCGCTGCAATACCGGCTGCCAGTAGAACTGCGTATTGAATTGCCCCGCGATAAAAACTGAATGCGATAAAAAGCAGAATTGCCGTCACGCAGGAAGAAATTGAAGGGAAAAGGAGCCTTGCGTTGCTCCTGCTTTTAAGCCATCTGTCCGCAAGCCAGCCTCCCAGAGGAGCTCCGATTATGGCAAGGAGCATTACCACGCCCCCCTTTGTGGAAGCCTTGCTCATGGAGATTCCTTCCACTCTCTGAAAATAGCTTGGAAGCCATGTCAGCATGGCCGTTGTAACGAATGTATTGGCCGCAAACGCGAGGTTGTTGAATATGAGAGTTTTGTTTCCCAGCAGATGCTTTGCGATTTCGTTCCACCGCATTCTGGCTTCTCTCTTTTCATCTCCGCTGCCTTCAAGCCTTGTAAGCGCTATTGTCTCATAATCCCTTGCATAGAAGAAGAGCAATGCAACGATAACGCCCGGCAGGGCCACGATACCGAATGCATGCCGCCAGCCGAAACGCTCCGCGATGATCCCGCCAAGGGCGATGCCGAGCGCGCTTCCCAACGGTATAGATGCATTCCATATTCCCAAAAACTTCGCCCTTTTCTCTTTTGGAAAAAGTGCCGATATCATGGCGGTTCCGCCGGGTGCATAGCCTGCTTCACCAAGGCCGATGGCGGTTCTGGCCGCAAACAGCTGCCCGAAGTTTTTCGTGAAAGCGCACGCAAAGGTGGCAATACTCCACAATACGGCCATCAATCCGATGCTTTTTATTCTGCTCCACCTGTCGATAAGAATGGATACAGGCAGGGTAAAGATGAGAATAGACCAGTAAACCGCGGAAACAAGCAGGCCGCACTGGGTGTCCGTGATTCCCCATTCCGCTTTGAGAAAAGGAAAAAGCGAGACTATGACCAGCCGGTCTATATAGTCGAACATGTATAGCAGAAAGAGCAATGTAAAGATGACGTAAGGTGATGATATCAATGCCCGGGTTTTCGGATTCGGAGAATTATTAATAGAGTCCATATTTTTTTGTGGCCTCAAACATTGTTATGCAGTTTTCAGGGTTGACTCCAGGATGAAGTGAGTTGGAATCGCAGAGAATGTATCCTCCGCCTTTTGCCGCAACATCAATGGCATGTTTTACTGCTGCATCGACCTGCTCCGGGGTGCCGGAGGGGAGAAGTTCCTTGCAGTCGATATTGCCCAGAAGGCAGATTTTATCCCCGTACTTATCCTTAGCCTTTTTCAGATCCATGCCGGCTTGAGGTTCCAGGGGATTAAGTCCGTCATATCCTGAATCGATAAGGATATCCATGATCGACCAGAGATTGCCGTCGCTGTGCCGCACAACCTTCAGGCCAAGTTCATGGGCACGGTCAACCAGTTTCCTGTTGTACGGATTTACAAACTCCATGAAATGTTTAGGAGAGATCAGGAGGTTGTTTGTTGCTGCAATATCATCTTCTACGACAAGTACATCAATGCCGGCAGCGGCAAGCATGTCAAGCTGCTTCAGGTTGTATTCCGTCACCATGGCCGAGATGATATGAATGAATCCGGGCTCCTGATAAAGCTTTAACATGTAGTTTTCCATACCCGTCAGTCGCCAGCTGTGAACAAAGACCCCGCGCATCAGCCAGAAAAGGGCGGTATTCCCCTTGAACCGGTCCCTGGCAAGATCAAGCAAAAGCAGATGCCCGCGATTCGGTTCAGGAGCATGAAAACTAATAAGATCACCGGAATCTATCAAGGGGTGGCCGATAGGAACAGGAAGGCCGTGAGGATTCCGCCTGTATATGACATCCCAGTCATCCTTTACGTCTTTCTCGTTTATTTCTTTTTCGTGACCAATCTCAAAAGATGTGAATCCGTCCACGTCAAACACTTCATGAAGAAGAAAAAGAGTATCCAGCAGTTTCATTTTCTCAGAATCGTTCATCTCATGAAACTGCTTGGATTCAGGCAGGCCGTCGGTGATATGTTTTCCGATACCAATGATAGGCGCTTCATTAATTCCATGAATGTAAAGAGGAACACGGTCAGGCTGCTTTACATTCAGGGCGGTTATAATCCGCTCTTTGCCGTTCATGTCGGCAGAATTCCGGTTGTCATTTTTATTTTCCTGGCGTCCGTCCAGTTTTTTATAACAATAAGGCTGGAGATCACTCCGGCGACTATATTCATGTTAACATGCGGATAGAACAGCAGAATGGCACAGATTCCTGTAATGATTCTCTCCGGAATGGAAAGCGATTTTATAAAATATCCCACCACCGCCACATTCAGGTATATTACGGCCATAATGGAGAAAAGAAAACGAATTGCAATAAAACAGAACGCCTCAAATCCGTGCATGGTCTGAAGAACCGGAAGGATCAGAAGAGCGGTTCCGCTGAAGGAAAGAATGAAAGTAAGACCGATAAAATATTTGGGAAGAGCCACGCGCGCGGCAAACACGCCGGTTTTTATCGGATCCGTGCCCATGACAGAGCTGGCGGCATAGGCGGAAAGCGCAACCGGAGGTGTGACTTCGGCCAGGACTGCAAAATAAAACAGAAACATATGGGTTGCGAGAAGCGCTGCCTCTTCAGGAATGCCGTTTAGCATGGCCAGTTTCTGAATGGTCGGCGCGGTCAGGGCTGAAGTCAGTACATAGGTTGCGATCGGCGGAACACCCATGCCGAGAATCAGGCTGAAAACGCCGGTAAAGAGCGTGGCCAGCAGAATACTGCTGCCGCTGATATCCATCAGGATGATCGAAAACTTGGATGCCAGCCCGCTGATAACCATCATGGACATGATCATATTGGCGGCTATGACGGCACTGGCGATCGGCAGAAGACCGATGATCCCCTCTTCCAGTGCTTTTATTAAATTTATGAAGGGTGGCCTGAGGCTGGGATCTGCATAGGCAAAAAGAATAAAAAGAAACGTCGCGGCGGTGACCGTAATGTTTATGGAGAAGCCTCTGTAAATGAGAAAGATGATGAAGATGATGGGAATGAAGACATAGCAGTACCGTAAAAAGTATGAGAAATCTATAAGAGATGAAATTTCCAGTTGCGGCAGTTTCTGCTTTTTAACATAAAGCTCGTTGTATATGACAATGCCAAGGAGATAAAGAAGCATGGGCCCGATGGCCATGACTATGATCGACGAATAGGGAATTGACAGAAGTTCGACCATGATAAAGGAAATCGATCCCATAACGGGAGGCGTGATATAGGCGATTGACCCGACGGTGGCGATCACACCGGCAGCCACAAGCTTGTCATATCCCACCTTTTCAAACAGCGGCTTGGTCAGTGTTGCCACAAACTGTGTGTCGGCTGCCCCTGACCCGGAAAACATGCCCATCATCACGGCCATGATCGAGCAGGATCGTCCGGGAGATGCCGGGCTCCTGCCGACAAACAGCAGCGCAATGTTTGCGATGATCTGACCGAAATTCATGCGCGTGACAACTGCCCCCAGTGTAGTGAAATAGATCAGATACTTGAGAGATACGCCCGTAATCGATCCAAAAATACCGGCTTCGGTTTCGCAGTACATTTTTCCCAGCACCATATCGAGATCAAAACCCGGATTGGAAAAGAGACCTGGAACATGGTTGCCGTAAAGATTATACAGCAGAAAGATCATCACAAGAGTCGGCATTATAGGACCGCTTAACCGGAAAATGACCCCGAGAATCAACAATATCTCGCTGAAAGACATGATCATGTCCCACGGCTCCGGCATGACGGATCGATAAATCAGTGTTTCATAATTTACCACCAGATAAACAAACGGGAGAAAGCTGAACAGCGCGCATACAATGTTGGAAGGTTTCTGCAACGCTGGTACCAGGGTTGGCAGCATGGTGCAGGCCCAGATAATGACGCCAAACAGCTTCAACGACATTGAAATGTCCAAACGAAGAAATTCGATCATGAACACAACGGTCATTACTGCAAGTGGTATGCCGCCGAATTTATGCCGTGGCTTGATCCGCACAAAGCTGAGCAGATACCCAAGAAGCGCAACCAAAAATACATGCGTGGCCCGTTGAACCTGGGTCAGATCCAGAAGGGACAAGCGCAAGTCGGCTAATGGCGTGTAGGGATGAACAACGAGATATAGATGATAGAGCGTCCCTATAACAGCTATAATTGTCACCAGCCTGCGAACTACAGAGTCCATAACAGATCGACCTCCAGGCAGCCGTCTTGAATACTAAAGGTATAAAAACCCATTTTTAGAATGATTCCTTTCATTGAACAGAACTTCAAATGATTTGTGGACTCACCGGAAACTGCATGATTCAGGTCGTAAACGCCGTGAGAATAATATGCCTCGGTCGTTTCATCTGCTGAAACAGAAAAATTCTGAAATTGGCCGCGGATGGTGAACCGGATGACAACAGGCTGACCGGTCACCGAATTCACAAAACAAATTGAGCCCGTCTGCCAGCGAAAAAGAACTGCCAGACGGGTTTCATTTTCTGTTCGAATCACAGCTGGCTTGACCAGTAAAAGAAACATGGCCAGCGCTATTACGCATATCGTTGCAAACAGTTTGCGCATTCAGCTTGCTATTTGACCAGGCCTTTTTCCCTGAAGTATTTCACCGCGCCGGGATGAAACGGAATAGCTGTCTTGCCTACAAACTTGGCTGAGCTTTCCGGTGTGGTGTCCCTGGCCGGTTTTACCGAAGAGCGAAGAGTTTCGACATTTTCAAAAACCGCTTTGACGGTTTTATATGCCAGATCTTCAGGCGTGGAGTCCGGACAGACAAACATGTTCCAGAAAGCCAGTGTAGGCGTATCTGAAGCAGTTCCATATACTTCCTTTTTGATGATCAGGCTGTCGGCCAGGCCTGAAAATTCTTTCATAAAAGCAGCCACACCGGGATCGGTTTCCGGAAGCGGAACCAGAAATAGGTTGAGGCCTTTGCGTTTGAGGGTATTGGACAGTTCGACGATGGAACCTGTTGGGAGACCGCCGGACCATACATAGGCATCAAGCGTGCCATTACCGAGACCCTCATCCGACTCCTTGGCCCCCAGTTTCTCCCATTTCTTGAATTTGTTAGGATCTATCCTGGCCGCTTTCAGCAGATTAAGAGCCGTAAATTCGGTTCCGGACCCTGGAGCGCCGGTTGAAACGCGTTTGTCCTGCAGATCCGTGAGTTTTGTAATTCCGGATTTATCTGTTGTTACAATGTGCAGATAATTCGGATACATCATCCACATTATGCTGGCCTTGGCCGGTTTTTCCGCAAATTTTTCATGCTTGCCCGAAACGGTGAAATAGGCCGTATCCGGGAGAACCGTGGCGAAAAAGTAGGTTCCCTTGGCTGTATCTGTTTTATCCCGTATCAGAAGCATGTTATCCACAGATGCGGCAGTCTGAATAGCGGTTGCTGCCGCTACATTATTTTTGTTGAGTATTTCGGATATCTGGGTTCCGTAATAATAATATACGCCGCCGATTCCACCTGTTGCAATCACCACCCTGTTGCCCTCTGCATAAAGATTGACCGTGGTTATAAGAAATAGTGCCAGTGCCATAATAACAATTTTTTTCATATCCTTCTCCTTTGCCGTGAAAATGGTGCAGGTGAATATAAATGCCGCTCCTCTTCCCTGCGACTTTTGAACTATAAAAACCCCGAATTACTATCTGATTCTTATTTAACTTCCCTCTTACTGTCAAGGCGGAATTTCAATTTTGTTTTGTCAATGTAAAATGCGTATAGTTTCTGTTATCCATAGATTCTTAACATTGATAAATATACTTCATTCCAAACCGAAATCATCGATGATATTTTCTCAGTTGGCTTAAATTGACTGTTTTCAAAATTAGCCCCTGTTTTGTTTCAATCCTGCTTTCCATTTTTCCTGACAATTATTTTTGACAATTTAACAAGTTGTGATATTCAAATCGGGACTGTTTTGATTTTATAATGTAATTTCTGCAACTTTCTTTCATTGAGGATATGCTGAATGAAGACATCAATTAAAGCTCTATTTGCGATACTATTTCTGATCTTTGCCTTATCCGGCGCTTTGGCCGCCGAAAAAAAGAACGAGTCCGAAATAAAGACGGTTGACAACTATATAGCCATATTCGATATTAAAGTCACTACCGGAGACAAGGGCATTTCTCGTCCTCTTACAGACTGAGGTATGTTGAAAAAATAGGACACCAATGTTGGCAGAAAACAAATGCGAAGCTGGAGATTGTTCTTGATTAGAGGGAAATACTAAGAAGGTCTTTTTTTACCGGGCATTGTTCTGGATAAACATCTTTGAGATCATTTTGAGTGGCTTGATCTGTTTCTGGAAATTGTCCGCTAATCAATGAACTCATTAATAAATTTCCGCTTTGAGCGGTCACAAAACAATCCTCCGACTTTGTTGAAGGTCACTAAATTAAAAAAACCAAACAGAAAGGAAGGGTGTATTTAGTATGAAAAAAAATTTTCTGATTCGAGAGGTATCAACAATTATTCATTTCTTGCTCCTTGTTTTAATTGCTATTGTATTCACTGGATGTGGTAACCGCCAAACTCAACCTATTCAAAGTCAAAAAAATATTTCATCTTTATCAACCCCTGTGGAAATTATTGGATACTCCTTAATAAAATCTAACGAAAAGCTACCTTACCGAAGTGCTTTGCTTCAAATCACAAACAATAGAGTTACAAATAATGATGATCTTCTCGGACCACCGAACAATTCCGCAAGTGCCAAAGACGGACATCAATTCGTAGTGATAGCGGTCAATATCGCTACAAAAAATAAAAAGAAGTGGATTGATACAGTAGCATCTGCACAATTAGTCGACCAGAATGGAAAAGTAAATTACTTAGAACTATGGTATATTAACGGTGCTTTCAGACCTCGGCAATTCTTTCCTGATAATCTATCTGGGTTTAATCCTGATCAGCAAACTAAATTGGCTTTTTATATGGAAGATCCATTACCTCCCAAGCTAAAACTAATAATTCAAAATAGAGATCTGGGATTTTTGGAAGATATAGCTAAACAATGAACCTGATTATCCATAAAACTAAGCACACTTGTCTTGCTGAAAAAATGATACTTGTTGCCATCTGTCTGGTATATTCCTTCGGTATCTGCCATGCACAGACTATGACTCCTGAGCAGGCACATGTAGTCTCCCTTTTCAAGCAGGCTAATCAATACAATAGTGAGCAGAATTATCCGGAAGCAGTCAAGTTGTATCAGGAATCGATCCGCTTAGCTGAGACTGCCTTTGGAAAACAGGACCCTAATTATGTTTCACTGATCACGAATTTAGCGAATGTCTATCAAAAATCCGGCTCGTTTATTAATGCTGAAAAACTCTACCAAAATGCTCTGGAGTCCTGGGAGAAGATAGTTGGACCTAATCACCCGAAAGTAGCATCGACCCTGAACCTCCAGGCAATTCTCTATTATTCTCAAGGCAAATTTGCCCAGGCTTTGCCACTGATGCAAAGGGCGCTTGCCATTAGGAAAAAAGCCTTTGGCACATCTCATCCTGATGTGGCTGAAACGCTTAACAATCTTGCCGCTCTATACTCTTCACTTGGTGATTATCAGAATGCTGAGGCCCTATATAAAGAGGCACTTAAAGTGTGTGAACAATTGTATGGTAAGGAAAGCATTAACAGTGCAACCACCCTCGTCAATCTGGGCGGAGTTCTACGTTCGCTGGGCAAGTTTGAAGATGGCATTGTAGTATGTAAAAAAGGTCTGGCCCTCAAAGAAAAATTTTATGGCCCTGAACATCCTTCTGTCGCAACAAGTCTTGATACACTCGGCAACCTCTATTTTGACATGAAAAAATTTGATCAAACAGAGGCGACCTGTAAAAGAAGCCTGCAAATTAGGGAAAAGGTGCTCGGGCCTAATCATCCTGAAACGGCCACCAGTATGAATAATCTATCGGCATTGTATGAGAGTAGGGCAATGTATTCCGATGCTGAACCGCTGCTAAAACAAGCAGTTGCAATTTATAAAGAGAGTCTCGGCAGTGAACACCCAACCTATGCCAGCGGTTTGCATAATTTGGGGTCGCTTTATTCTAAAATTGGTCGTTTCTCTGAAGCGGAAGAGCTTCTTTTAAAAGCAGTAGCTCTCAGGAAAAAAATTTATGGTGACGTACATAACGAGGTTGCAGATACATTAAATAACCTTGCAGGACTCTATTTGGATACGGGGAAATACGGCAAAGCTAAGGAGATCTACGAGAAAGTTCTTGAGACGCGCAAGAAGGTATTTGGAGCAGAACACCCGGCTGTCGCAGCGACCTTGAACAATGTTGCGAGTATCTACAGTCACCTCGGTGATAATAAACATGCCTTGGATCTATATAGAATGGCTCTAACCATGCGGGAAAAAACCCTCGGAAAAGATCATATCGATGTTGCCGAATCCTGTAATAATCTGGCCTCTGTTTACCAATCTATGGGAGATTCCCAGGGGGCACTCTCCCTCTATCAAAAATCTCTCAAAATCGTTGAGAAAACAATGGCCGATAGTGTGCTTGCTGCCAAAATACTTATGAATATAGCCGAACTGCGCGGTGAAATGGATGCCTATGCGACTGCATTCCCGCTCTATAGACAGGGCGTGGCTCTCTTAGAAAACAATCTCGGATATGAGCACTTAGACGTTGCCACCGCATACAATAATCTTGCTGGTTGGTATCTGGCCGCAGGCGAGTTTAATAACGCAGAATCGTTCTATCAAAAAGCACTCGCCATAAGAAACGGGAAATTGCCACCTGATCATCCATCGTTTTCGTTAAATCTTTTCAATCTTTCAGCAGTCTATGCAGCGCAGGATAAAAGTAAATTGGCACTTTCATATATGAAGCGTGGTATCGATGCAGACAGGAATCTGATCGATCAAGCCATGGGGTTTTCATCCGAAAGACAGAAATTGTCGTTTCTCGAAAAAAAACAATGGCACCTATATGGCCTTTTCACTTTAGTAAATAAATATTTTCAGGATGACGTCACTGCAAAAAGATATCTTTTCGATGTCTGGTTGCAAAGAAAAGGGATCATCCTGGAAGCGCGGAAGCAATTTCAAGAGTCTCTGATTGATTCCGATAATTCTGAGGCAGTGACAATTTATCAAAAGTTTGCTCAAGTAAGTGCCGAGCTATCGCGCCTGACATTCGCCAACAATGGAAAAATAGACCGGATCTCGTACCAGAAGAGAGTCAATGAACTGGGAATTGCGAAAGAGGAACTAGAGGTAAAATTAAGTCAAATCAGTCAGGCCTTTGCCGGACAAAAGAAAATATCGACAGCAGATACCCAAACAATTGCAGCCCTCTTACCTCCAGATCATGTGCTTGTAGATTTCGCCAGGATTCAACCTATCAATTTCAAGGCACGCGGAATCGTGGAGAAATGGGCTCCTGAACGGTATTTTGCTTTTATACTTAATTCTGGGAAAGGCGAAAGTATCGACATTATTGATCTAGGAGATGCGCAAATGATCGATAATATAGTGGCCGAGTTAAAGAGAGAAATTACCAGGGTTCAAGACATCCGAAAACCATCGTACAGTGAGCCTTGCCAAAAACTTTATTCTTTGGTTTTTGATCCCATAAAGAAAAAACTTGGCGATGTAAGGAATATATATATATCACCTGATGGTAATTTGAACCTAGTTCCGTTTGAAGTGCTCCAAGGACCTGATGGCAAGTTCCTTATAGAGAATTACACATTCAACTACATGGCAGCAGGCAGGGATATTGTCGGCTTTGGGGGAATCAAGGCAAAGGGTGGGAAAGCTCTTCTCATGGGAGATCCCGACTTTGATTTTGGAGTGGAAGAAAAGGATGTCAGCCTTAGAGAACTTGCTTTGAGAAGTGTTGAGAATACTGTTAGACACACTCGGTCTCTTGATATGCGTGGGTATCACTTCAGCAGGCTGCCGGGAACAAGAGAGGAAGTAAGCACAATTCATAAACTTTTAGGAGATAATAATTCGGAAGTGTACACTGGCAAGGAAGCCCTGGAGGAAGTTCTTAAGCAAAAAGGGACACCAACCATTCTTCACCTTGCGACACACGGTTTTTTCTTGGATGATTCCGAACTGCAGGATTTTTTCGACGATAAGTTTGACAGGGGAATAGCGGTTCAGCTTGGAAAAATATCCCAAAAGACGCGTGTCGAGAGAATCAAAATAGAGAATCCGCTTCTCCGATCAGGCATTGCCCTTGCCGGAGCCAACAACACCCTTAAAGGCAATAATATCGAAAAGAGTGGTGGGATCGTTACAGCAGAGAAAATACTCGGGTTGAGACTGAGAGGGACTGATATGGTGGTACTTTCTGCCTGTGATACTGGTGTTGGAGAAGTGAAGGCCGGTGAAGGAGTATTCGGCCTTCGAAGGGCCTTTATCCAAGCAGGAGCAAAAAGCCTCGTGATGAGTATGTGGTCTGTTCCTGATCGTGAAACGAAAGAGTTGATGATAGAATTTTATAAGAATATTCAACCCGGAAAAATGAATCGGTGCCAGGCTCTCAGGCAAGCGACCCTGAGAGAAATGAAGATTGTCAAAGATAGATATGGCCAAGAGAATCCGTTATATTGGGGAGCTTTTCTGTTTTTAGGAGAACCTTGACTCTGAATCCTGAGGCTTTTTGATATACTGCTATAAAAAAACGGTAAATGTAGTGACCTGCAATCATACAAGGAGAGAGTATGGAAACAGCAATTTTCAAGCGGTTTGAGTCTGTTTATGCAGGCCGGTCAGTATGGTTGCCAGTGATCTTATGGCATTGCAGCTTTCGGCCGATGCATCGTTTTTCCTGTCATGCATATTTTATCGGATCAATTTAATATCTGAAAGAAATAAGAAGATTATGTTGACCACCTTATTAACCTATTATTTCTTTAAGTTATATGAGATCGTAGGTTCCTTCCTGTTATCCACACACCGCCAGCCTTGAAGAAAATACTTGATTTCAAATGGTAAACATCTGGCGGCAATTATTCCCCCCTTGACTTTATGATATTTATATAATAAAATCTAAATAATTGAGTTTATTTAAGATCTTTTCTGATTGTCATATTCCCATAATTTTCCATCAACATTAGTCATTAGATAGGTGAGGCAATGTATAGGGGAATAGAGGATATGCCCGGTGTAGACAGGCCCATTCCAAACAGCGACAAGAGTTACCCCCCC
>JAABQB010000013.1 GCA_011391695.1 Desulfobacteraceae bacterium
AAAGGCAGGCCGGATTTCCTCTAGAGGACTTCCGGCCTGCCGGTCTATTTAAATATGCTTTTAATCCCGGGATTGAATGAAGAGATATCCAATCCTATTGACATTGACAATTAACAAATCTATACAGGTTTATAATCATGCAATTGATCGAACCATCAGCCGGAATGTTCGAACATAACATACAGATGACAGCTGAAAAACCACAAAAATCAGGGGAAACATTCGGAGGCAAAACACTGGTCAGCCGGGACAGTCGCCGGACTGTGGGCGATATTAGCGTTGAAGATCCCCGCATGTTCTGCCGGAACGTGGATGTTTTTTACGGTGACAAGCAGGCCATTAAAAATGTTTCCCTGGAAATCGGATACAATGAGGTTCTGGCGATGATCGGGCCGTCCGGATGCGGCAAATCGACTTTTATCCGCTGTCTGAACCGCATGAACGATACCATTGCGGGGTGCCGGGTCAGCGGGGAAATATTGCTGGACGGCAAAAACATCTATGCAAAGGATGTGGATGTGGTCCCCTTGCGGGCCCAGGTCGGCATGGTGTTCCAGAAACCCAACCCCTTTCCCAAGTCCATCTATGACAATGTTGCTTATGGCCCGCGCATCCACGGACTGGCCGAAAGTAAAGCCGAACTGGATGAAATCGTCGAAACCTCGCTGGTGAAAGCCGGTTTGTGGAACGAGGTCAAGGACATCATGAATCAATCCGGCACAAGCATTTCCGGCGGCCAGCAGCAGCGCCTGTGCATCGCCCGGGCCATTGCCGTCAGTCCAGAGATCATCCTGATGGATGAACCCTGCTCGGCGCTCGATCCCATTGCCACCTCCGTCATTGAAGACCTGATGGATGAACTGCGCAAACAGTACACGATTGTGATTGTGACCCATTCCATGCAGCAGGCGGCCCGGGTTTCCCAGCGCACCGCCTACTTTCATATGGGGGACCTGATCGAAGTGGGCCCTACCCCGATGATTTTTACCCGGCCGAGCCACCAATTAACCCAGGATTATATTACCGGCCGTTTCGGCTGATAAGGAGTTAATATGGCAAAACATTTTCAGAGAGAACTTGAAAAAATCAAAAAAAGCATCCTGAGCCTGGGCGCTATTGTGGAAGACCGGGTAAGGCTCGCCATAAAAAGCATTGAAAGCAGGGATGCCGCCATTGCAGAGCAGATCATCAATATGGACTATGAAATAGATGAAATGGAAGTGGAGATTGAAGAAGAATGCCTGAAGGTGCTGGCGCTGCATCAGCCGGTTGCCGTGGATCTTAGATTTCTGGTAAGTGTGATTAAGATCAATAATGATCTTGAAAGAATAGCGGATGAAACCGTAAATATCGCCTATCGCATCAAAGTCATTTCAAAAAATAAAGATTGCAAATTCATTTTTGATTATGCGCTGATGGCTGAAAAAGCCAGTGCTATGCTCAGAATGAGTCTTGATGCCATGGTTGGGCTCGATACGGATATGGCTTTTAAAGTCTGCCTCATGGATGATGATGTTGATGTTTTTGTTCGGAATACATATGAGCAGCTTAAACTGTCTATTCTTAAAACACCCGGGGACGCTGGCACTTTATTAAATATGTTTTTGATTTCACGGCATATAGAACGCATCGCCGACCATGCGACCAATATTGCCGAAGAAGTCATCTATGTGACTGATGGCGAGATTGTCCGGCACGGGAATTTTTAAGAAGGATTGACATTGAATAACCGGCAGGTGTTTTCAAAGATTTTTTGAGAAAGCGCTTCAGGGTCTTCTTTTCTTACTTCTGCAATTTTTAATAGCACTGATTTAACAAAAGCAGGTTCATTACGCCGGGTGCCGTTTTTTTCCGGAGCGGGTGTCAGATAAGGCGCGTCGGTTTCAATGAGGATGCGGTCATCTGGAATCATTGTGATCAGGTTTCGTAACTTTTCGCCACGGCTCATGATTGTCACAATTCCGGTTATGCCTATGTAAAGCCCCAGATCAAGGTATTCTTTAAGCTCCTTTCGGCTACCACTAAAACAGTGCATAACTCCTTTGCATTCTTCATTATAATTGGATTTCAATATCTCAAGAAACCTGCCGTTGCTTTCTCTTTCGTGAAAGATCAGCGGGAGGCCAAGTTCATCTGCGGCTTCAAGCTGATTTATAAACCACTTTTCCTGGACATCTTTCGGTGAAAACATCCGGTTGAAATCAAGCCCTATCTCACCCCAGGCTTTAACTTTTTGATTTTCTGAGAGATCCTTTAGAAAATTTATTGTTCTGTCGCTGCATTCTTTAGCATCATGCGGATGGACGCCTATGGAGGCATAACAGCCTGAATTTTCTTCAGCAATTTTGGCGGCTTTTGCCGAGCTTTTACCGTCTATTCCGACTATCATAATTTTGCTTACTCCGGCAATTTTAGCTCTATTTATTACGGAATCCAGATCCTTTTCATATGCCCTGTCATCCAGGTGAGAGTGGCTGTCAAATAATTTCATTCAATCTCCGTGCCTTTGCTGCAGGTTAATATTGACGGCTTCGGAAAAAGTCATTCTGCTGTGTTGCACTTCATCTTTCGTCATTGCAGCGTATCAGTAAGTACCCTTCATTCCTAAAGATTCGTGCGCCTTGCATAATGAGCTTTTTACTTTGCCGTCTGAAATTCGGCTTTTTACGTGTCCATCATCTTATTATTGTTAAATGCATGATGCGTTTAGCATTTAAAATTGAATAATTCAAGATAACGGTTTCTGATAAAACTCAATTTAATTTTGAAGTTGATTTAATAGCTATAATGTGGTTTTTAGGAATCCTGTATAAATTGGTTCACCGGTTATTGGTGACTTCAAATGGCAGGCATAATTGAAAATGCTGCCGTATTTTATAATATATTAATTATTTGTACTGGAGGTTGTGATGTTTAAAATTGTGAAACGTGAAGAGATGGCTGGGGGCACTGTGATTCTGAATGAAATCGAAGCGCCTTTGATTGCCCAAAAGGCAAAGCCGGGCCAGTTTGTGATCATAAAGGCCAACGAAACAGGAGAGAGGATTCCGTTGACAATGGCGGATACCGACCCGAAAAAGGGAACAATAACAGTGATATACATGGTTGTTGGAAAATCGACGGCTCTTTTCAAAACACTGAAAGTAGGGGAAGGCTATAAGGATGTTATAGGCCCCCTGGGAAAACCTACCCACGTTGAAAAAGTCGGGACTGTCGTCTGCGTTGGAGGCGGAACAGGCGTTGCGGTTCTTCATCCGATTACCAGAGCGCTTAAAGAGGCCGGGAACCACGTGATAGGAATTATCGGCGCGAGAAACAAGGGGCTTCTTATTCTTGAGGAGCAGATGAAGACTGCTTCAAGCGAGCTTCATGTATGCACCGATGACGGATCGTACGGACATCACGGTTTTGTCACGGAGGTATTAAAAAAGATGCTTGAAACAAAGGACGTAAAGCTTGTTGTGGGAATCGGCCCTGTTCCCATGATGAAATTCGTATCCAAGATGACCAAGGAATTTAATGTCAAAACGCTCGTAAGCCTTAATCCTATAATGATTGACGGGACAGGAATGTGCGGGGGGTGCCGTGTATCGATCGGAGGCGAGACAAAATTTGCATGTGTGGACGGGCCGGAATTTGACGGCCACCAGGTTGATTATGATGGCCTAATGCAGCGTCTCCAGGCATATTGTGAGGAAGAGAAGGAATGTTACGGAACATTCTGCAAGATGAACCCGTAGTCATTTTTTCGTTGTTTGTTATGGCCGGTTATCAATATTTTTATACAGTTTCGAATTCAATCGGAATTTTTATACGGAGGATTATATGGCTGAAGAAGAGGTAAAAAAAGGAAAGAAAGAGGCGGTTCCAAGGCAGCCCATGCCGGAGCAGGCTCCGGAAGTAAGAAGAAGAAATTTCAAGGAGGTTCCGATCGGATATACTCCTGAGACTGCGATGCTGGAAGCGCAGAGATGTCTTCAATGCAAAAAGCCGGGCTGTGTTGATGGCTGCCCGGTCCAGGTTGATATCCCGGGTTTTATAAATCATATAAAAGAAGGGAATTTTACTTTGGCGGCAAGGCTGCTATGGCAGAAAAACTCTCTTCCTGCCGTCTGCGGAAGGGTATGCCCGCAGGAGATACAGTGTGAAGGAAATTGTATTGTCGGAAAGAAAGGTCAGCCTGTCGCAATAGGGCATCTTGAAAGATTTGCCGCCGATTATGAGAGGATTAACGGAAAGGGAGAGCTTCCTCCCAAAGCGCCGCCTACAGGCAAAAAAGTTGCTGTTGTCGGCTCGGGACCTTCCGGACTTACCGTTGCGGGTGATCTTATTGCAAAAGGGCATGAGGTTACGGTGCTTGAGGCCTTTCATAAGCCGGGCGGGGTGCTTGTTTATGGAATTCCGGAGTTCAGGCTTCCTAAGGAGATTGTATTTTCAGAAGTTGCCTTCATGGAAAAACAGGGCGTAAAGCTTGAATGCAACAGTGTTGTGGGAAGAACGGTTACGCTCGATGAGCTTTTTGCCGAGGGCTATGATGCTGTTTATGTCGGTGTGGGAGCCGGACTTCCGACATTCATGAATATTCCCGGCGAAAACCTTATCGGGGTTCTTTCCGCAAACGAATATTTGACCCGAGCTAACCTGATGAAGGCCTATCTCTTCCCGGAATATGATACGCCTATTGTCAAGGGTAAGAATGTAGTTGTCCTCGGCGCCGGAAACGTCGCAATGGACTCTGCACGGACTGCAATGCGCCTCGGCGCGGATAATGTTAAAATAGTTTACAGACGATCGAGACAGGAGATGCCTGCAAGGGCTGCCGAGATTCATCATGCCGACGAAGAAGGGATAGAATTCTTCCTGCTTACGGCTCCAACCCGTTTCCTCGGAGACGAAAAGGGGAGAATTACCGGCATGGAATGCCTCAAGATGGAACTCGGAGAACCCGACCAGTCGGGAAGACGCCGGCCTATCGCGATTAAGGGCTCGGAATTTAAAATGGATTGCGACCTTGTGATAGTTGCCGTCGGAGCGGGCGCGAACCCGCTGCTCACCCAGTCAACACCTGAACTCTCTTTAAACAAGCGCGGTTACATCATTGCTGATCCAGAGACCGGCAAAACCACAAAGAAGGGCGTGTGGGCAGGCGGCGATATTGTGACGGGTTCCGCGACCGTTATTCTTGCCATGGGAGCCGGGAGAAAAGCCGCCGACTCCATTCACAATTATCTTAAGTGGGGATGGTAGTGAACGGGAAAAGGGTCAAAGGCACAGATGCACAAAGTCAGAAGAAAGTGAAGAGTAAATTGTGAGTCGTCAAAAAGCCGGGAAGGAATCCTTTCCGGCTTTTTTATGTTAAAGGCGCATCCGGCATATTCTTCAAATAAACATTTCCTTGATATAAGGAAATGTTTCATGCAATTCTTCCTAATAAAAAAAGCATGTCCCTGTTATTGTCCCCTCCTCCTCTTCAAAGCCCAACGGCTTGGAGCGGGGTATAAGAGGCCGCACGGGCCAGACACGAGAAAGGTCTCTGGCCAATTCTTGCAAGGCGTTATCGGGAGGCGCTGAGCGAGGCCAGATCATCAACCAATCCCTTGATTTCTTGTATCGCTGACGATTTGGAGGCACAGGCATTTGTCTATCTTGAAGGTCAAGGGCGGCCCTGAAATGAAAAAATTAGCGCTATGGTGTCTATTGACCGGAATCGGCTTTTTTGTGTATCCCTTTTACGCGGGCGCGTGTTCCTGCACATGGAATGGCCCTTTTATTGCGGTATCAAAGGATGCTCCGCTGGTAATTCATGGCCGGATTATTCGCCATCATCCCGGACAATCGCCGACCATGGATGTTCTCGTTTTGGAAACGTTAAAAGGGGGGATACTTGATTCCGGAATGGTTGTTCAGATGGGAGACGGGATGCACTGCCGACCGACACTCGAAGGCTTTACACCACAAAGTGAATGGATATTGGCACTAAATGGGCCAGGGGCGAAGCCCGGTGAGGGTTTTGCTCTTTCGCATTGCGGAGAGTATTGGCTCCGTGTATCAAATAGTGAAGTTATCGGCAGTATAGATGGCACACAGTCACTGGTAAAACGCGTGGCTTTGGATGAATTCAAACTTAAGTTTCTATATCCTCGTTTTGGTGAAACATTCTCGGGGCGTATCAATCATGGGAAAAGATTCTATCGCCCATTTGGTTTCCGTTTCGAGTTCATCCTCGAGCCGATGTCTGACGGATGGGAAATCTTGATCAAAGAATATGGGCGCGACGAAAACATAGCGCGGCTAACCCCTCCTTTTCACTTTGCCCCCAATCCAAGGAATATCGAAGGATGGCATTTATCCGGGAATCCTTCCGGGTGCGTCTCGCGTCCCCATCTCGCCGAAGCTGGTACTGCCAATCCAAGAAACTTTATTTTTTCCCCTGAAGTGGGGAAGCGCATTGACGGGCCAACTGCGGGCCGCGCGGTAACTGCTCAAGAAATCGAAGATATCCGGCGTTTCGGTCGGGGCGTATTGACCATTAAAAAATACAAGCTTGAACCGGGCGGGGACGGTTGCTCGAAAATAGAATGGATGGAATTTTTCGTCCAGTTAGAAGGCGGATCTTGAATTGCTTTCCGGAATCACAGGGACGGAGTTTGCAATCAAACACTATATAGGGGACGTCCTAAACATTTAAACTTGATTAATATATAGAGGTATGGTATTTAGAATTCATGCCAAGAAAATCAAGAATAGATGCTCCGGGAGCAATGCATCATATAATTGTCAGGGGAATCGACCGGCAGCACATATTTGAAAATGACGAAGATAGGAATAATTTCTTAAGCAGGCTCGGTGTTATCCTGACAGAAACAAAGACAGACTGCTATGCCTGGGCTTTGATGCCAAACCATTTTCATTTACTGTTGAGAACAGGGAATGTTCCTATCTCAACTGTAATGAGACGACTTTTAACCGGATATGCTCTTTGGTATAACCGCAGAAAAGGCAGATACGGGCATCTGTTTCAGAACCGCTACAAGTCTATTTTATGCCAGGAAGACGGATATTTATTGGAGCTGGTACGCTACATCCATCTCAATCCTGTAAGAGCCGGAGTTGTGCTGGATTTAGATACACTGGACGGATATCCGTACTGTGGTCACAGCGTTTTAATGGGAAGGATAAAAATAGAATGGCAGAATAAGGATAAGGTATTGGGGCTTTACGGTAAAAGAATCGGAGCTGCGAGACGAAAATACCGGCTGTTTGTAACCGAAGGGATTGACCAGGGGAAACGGACTGATCTCACAGGAGGGGGTCTTGTACGGAGCATGGGAGGATGGGCTGAGGTAAAAGCGCTTCGGGCAGCAAAGGTTTTTGAGAAAGCAGACGAAAGGATTTTGGGGAATGGTGATTTTGTAGAAAGCGTACTTAAATCCGCCGAAGAGAAGATGAAGAAGAAGTATGATCTTCAAGCTCGTGGTATTGAGTTAACCGATGTAGCGGTCAGAGTAGCCGAAGTTACGGGGATAGAGCAGGATAAAGTCTGGGCTGACGGGAAGAACCGGGATATTGTTCAGGCGCGAAGTCTTTTATGCTACTGGGCGGTAAGAGAGCTGGGTGTAACGATGACATTTCTTGCCCGCCTGCTGGATAAATCTGTAACGGCTATCGGAAAAGCCGTAATAAGGGGTGAGAAACTCGCAAAGGCATAACTATTTGCTGTTAGATAAGTAAGTTTAAATGTTTAGGGATGTTCCCTATTATCCCCTTTGCCGGCACCGAACCGGACCCGGCCTGGATCTGAAAAATCCAAGCCGGCTACCCTACCCGTGAACACGTACGGCTACTTTACACCTTTAGGCGCCGTATCAAAAACCACTTCCATCTGGAACACCGTCACCAGCGTTTGGTGCTGGTCCAATTCCTTGGCACAATTCCGGAAATACAACACACAGCATATTGTCCGAGTCATCCCATTCACTTCCTTCAGATACGCCATCACCAGCGCTTGGTGCTGGCCCAGGCGAGGTAGCGACGGTGGTTACAGAGGAAGGGACAGATACGGCACTACTCTTAGCATAGGCTAACGGTGCGAATAAAAACAAAACTGCGATGACGACTAACACTATCCTTTTCATAGTTGATCTCCTTGGTTTCATTTTCAAAATCATCGTATAAAAAATACCCTTACCTGATACCATATCAATCCAAATCTCGGACCTCCTTTCAATAATCTCTGGATAGAAAGAAATGTGCTGCACGTCAATACAAATGTAGTCTGTACTAGTCCGGCCGGAAGCAGCTTCGCCCATATCTGATGAATTCAAATTATCTTGCAGAGATATGCCTTGGCAGCAAATTATAGGAATGCGCAACAGGATTGTACATGCGTATTTCGATATTGATTTCGAACTTGTTGAAAGCACCGTTAAATACGATCTGCCTCCCTTAATCGAGAGGTTGAAAAAATCATTTCGGAAGAGAAATAGATTTTTTCAGCTCTACTATGGTTGCACCCCATCCTCCTGCTTCCATCGGAGCATCTTTGAATGATTCGACAAGGGGGCTTATCTTTAAAAATTCCACGACTCCTTTTTTAAGAATTCCTCGGCCTTTTCCATGTATTACACGCACTGTGAAAATGCCTTTTTTTATGCATTCGGAGAAATATTCGGAAAGAAGATCGGAAACCTCTTCCGGCCTGAAGGTGTGCAGGTCTATAAAATCTTCAATGGGTATTTTAACAGGGTTCATATTAAATTTCGTTAATGGTTCCCCATTATATGAAATTAAGGGGTCAAGGATTCCAGGGGTCAAGGGTTCAAGTGGTCACAGGAAGAAGTGACTGCGAATCCGGGTCATGTTTCTTATGATTTATTTTTGCCTTTTCAAAACTGGTTGCCGCATAACAATACCGGCATCCGTAAATGCACGAGTCATACATTCCCATATCTTTGCTTGAAACGCAATTGCAACTTTTTCTCTGGGAAGGGTCTTTTTTTAAATCAAGGTTTTTCCCGAAAATCTTTGAAATGTAGATATCATCTATGCATTTTCCGGCAGGAACACCGAAGCCGGTCAGGTCTTTTTTTGAAGCGCAGCTTTTTATCTCAATTGCGTTATTTTCTGCAATTTTGACCAGAGAGCTTAAAAGGTCGGGCAAATTCGAATCATTCAATTCGTAAAGAACAAAACCGGTATCATTCAGCCTTTTTAATCTTCCTTCTATCTTTCTGTAAATATCGACGAAACTTATTATGCACCGGAAAGTATGACCGCGCAACCTGTCTGCAATAAACTCAAATCGCTGTTTGTGAAATTCTATATCTGTAACATTGCTTAATACTATCGGATCATATCGCCAGATTACCTTTTCAGGGCCAATAAGATCGGATAATTTCCGGAATGTGTCGAGTGATATTTCAGGAGAAGGTGCTTTTGGATCAAGAATCCGGGGATTATCCATGAGGGTATACAAAAAATAATAGCTGTAACCCCGTGCATCAAGTTCTTTTAAATGCGGAATAAGAGGTTTGGGATTGCGGGTCCAGAACACAAAAAGGTCAACGTTTTCTGGCTTAAGAGAAATATTTGAAATCTGGTTCGGGTTGAATGGATTTGGAACTGTGCAGAACCCCGCCCGGATCCTGCTCATAAACCAATCGGTATAAAATGCCGGGATATCGGTCCTGCGGCTTGCGCTTATAATCAATTTGATACCTTCTCAAAAAGTAAAAATGATTTGATGGGCTTATAAAATCCGTCAATTCACACCATTTCAACTACGGGCGGTCTGTCAATATTGAGCTCAAGCAGAGCTCCTTTCCCTTTCATTCCTATACTGCAGTTTACCACAAGTGTCTTTCCTAAAAAGGCGCTTCCCGGCATTTCATGGATATGACCGCAAATGAGCAGTTGCGGCTGGCGCCTTGTAACTATTTCCCGAAGGCTTTTGCATCCTGCATGAAACTTGCCGAGAACCTTATCAAGTGTTCCAAAAGGAGGTGGATGAGCAATAAGAATCGTATCTTTTCTCACCAGCGGTTCAAGTTTTTCGGTTGTCTGCTTTTCACGAAATTGAATACGGGATGAAAACGGCACCGGGATTGTTCCGCTGACGCCTGTGAAAGAGAATCCGTTAATAACAATTTCTGAAAAGTGCAAAAATGAAATATTTGAGGAAACAGGGGAAAAATTCGCAATTTTTTTTGAATCTGTATTTCCGCGAACCACAAGAACCGGCAAATGAGTATTGCTGAAATAAGACATGGTATTTGAAGTGTTAAACAATGAATTTACGTCACCTGCAAAAACAAGCACATCAGGTTTTAAATTTGAAACAGTGTCAAGTATCGAAGACACCCTGTTTTTACGGCCATGAATATCGGCTACAGCGTAAATCCGCATAGTATTCTCCAGGCATTATATTGTTTAATCACACCATATATCATGTGTTAGAAGATACGAAACTAAAGGAAAGGTTGTCAAGCTAAAGCGAACGCTTGATCGTTTTAGCTTGACAAAGTTGACGGCTTCATAAAAAGTCCGGTTCTCAACACGAATCCGACTGAGGCGGAGATAAGTACTGAAAGGAAATATTGATGGAATTTTTTTTCAAACCGAAGGGAATTGCACTGATTGGAGCAAGCTCCAATCAATATAAGGGTGGAAACTCCATACTGAAAAACCTGATAAAGGGATACAAAGGAAAGATATATCCGGTCAACCCTGCTTACCCGGAAATAGAAGGCCTGAAATGTTATCGGTCGGTGACAGATGTGCCTGACCCCGTTGATCTTGCTATTGTTTTTGTTCCGGCAAAACTTGTGCCGGGTGTAATACGGGAGTGTGTCCAAAGAAAGATTCCGGGAGTCATGATTGAATCCGGAGGTTTTGCTGAAGCAGGAGCAAGAGGACAATCAATCCAAAGCGAATTGAAGCAGATATGCGATGAGACAGGAATCCGGCTCTGGGGGCCAAACTGCATGGGGCTTGTCGATTTTATTTCAAAGAGGGTTTTTTCTTTTGTCTCTCCTACGCTATGGGACTATGAATTTATTAAGGGGAATGTATCTCTTATTGTCCAGAGCGGGATGCTTTCAGCAGGTTTTATTATTGACACGATGTCTCATGGAGTCATGGGAATCAGCAAAGTCTGCTCGATAGGAAACAAGGTGGATGTTGATGAATGTGAGCTTCTGGAATATCTGCTTGAAGATCCGGAAACCGCAGTTGTGGGATTATATCTGGAGTCTTTTGCAGACGGCCGCCGTTTTTTGGATATCTGTCGGCGGTCCAGGAAACCGATCGTAGTTCTTAAAAGCGGAAAAAGCGCAAAAGGAGCAGCCGCAGCAATGAGCCATACGGCAAGCCTTGCCGGAAACAGCGCCGTAATCAGCGGCGCTCTTGCACAGGCCGGTGTTGTCGAGGCTGTTGATTTTAAACAGATGCTCGACCTGTGCAGATCTCTTGCGATGTATCCTGAAATACCACGCCAGATTACGGGAGGTGTTGCGATTCTGACATACAGTGGCGGAGCAGGAATCGTCTCTTCAGATTTTATTGATAAAACCACTCTTTCTCTTGCCGAACTTTCACAGTCAACAAAGGATGCGCTTGGAAAAATTTATCCTGAATGGATGCCGGTTGCAAATCCAATTGATCTCTGGCCTGCCGTTGAGAAGGGTGGTTCGGAAATGGCATATGGCGAAGCCATAAAGGCTGTTTGTGATGATCCGAATGTTGATACCATATTACTCCACTATTATGCGGGAGGATTTGCGCTCAACTTTGATATTTCCAACCTCATTGAGATTACAAAAAAATCCAATAAACCGATGTTCTGCTGGCTCCTTGGAGAAGCTGAAAAGGCAAAGCAATTCCAGATGAAGACCCATGAGCTTGGAGTTCCTGTGTTCCGGGAACTATACAGGTCTGTTGAATGCATGGCTGCCGTGTTTGAGCGGGAAAAAGCCGAAAAAAGCAAAATCGTGAATGATAGAGCAGGCTCTGCAATTTCTGAAAAGTTCAAGGCGGAACTAAAGGGCAATACAGGCGCCCTCGATGAGCACATATCTAAAAAGATTCTTTCAGAATATTTGATTCCTGTAGTTGATGAAAAAATCGCAGACTCTGTTGAAGATGCTCTTAATGCTGCCCGCTCATTCGGCTTTCCCGTTGTAATGAAAGGAATTCTCCCCGGAGAGATACACAAGACGGAATCGGGTCTTGTGCGGCTTGGTATCTCTTCCGAAGAACAGATAAAGAAGATCTTCGGCGAGTTGAATATGAAAATGGCCGGAAAAGGAAAAATTCTTGTTCAGAGGCAGTTAGAAGGCGGTCTTGAACTTATTGCCGGCATGGTCCGGGACCCGCAGTTCGGGCCCTGTGTAATGCTGGGCCTGGGCGGGATTTTTACCGAGATATTGAAAGATACCGTATTTGCAGTCGCGCCTGTAAGCCATGAAGAAGCGCTTTCGATGATAGGGCGGCTAAAATCGCAGAAACTCTTAAACGGGTTCCGTGGATATCCGCCGGTCGACAGGGAAATAATCTCGCAAATATTAGTTCGTCTCGGAGATCTCGGATGCGGCAATCCGAAGATCAAAGAGATAGATGTCAATCCCCTGATCGCCGGGAAAAACAGTATTGTCGCCGTTGATGCGTCAGTTGTTCTGGAATAAAAAGCGGCAGAGATGTCGATGATTTGCCGGTTATTGACTGTCGACAATTCGGCGTGCGGCGTTCTCCAATACATGCACGCCGATTATCATGGGTTTAAACCGTTCATCTTTTGTCTGACCGTGATAATACCGGTAGTAAATCTGCTGGGCTATGGCGGCAAGGCGGAACAGGCCGAAGCAGTAATAAAAATCAAAATTATCTATTTTGCGGCCTGATAGTTCGGAATAAAGCTTTACAAGCTCTTCTCTTGTCGGAGCTCCTTCGGCGTTTGTCGGCATCATCCGGATGGCCAGCATATCCGGATGGTCGTTTTTCTGTATCCAGTACGCAAGAGAACTCCCGAGATCCATTAAAGGGTCTCCAATTGTAGCCATCTCCCAGTCGAGCACTCCTACGATGTTCAGAGGGTTTGATTCATCGAGCACTATGTTATCGAGTTTAAAGTCGTTATGGATGATCCCGGGTTTTTTTGTGTCGGCCGGCATGTGTTCTGTAAGCCAGGCCATAACTTTTTCAGCGTCCGGGGCGTCAGGCGTTTTTGCCGCCCTGTAACGTTCACACCAGCCTGTTACCTGCCGTTTTACGTAACCATCAGGCTTTCCGAGATTCCCGAGACCTATGCTGTTATAATCTATAGTGTGGAGTTTATACTGTATATTCAAAACATTCTGATAAAGTTCCTTTACCTGAGATGGCGGAAGAACAAGATTTGCCGGAAAATCACGGCGCAGAATAATACCTCTTATTCGCTGCATTATATAAAAAGGGGAACCCATTATTGTTTCATCTTCAGAATATATAAAAGATTCGGGACAATACCGGTATACCGGCCTGAGGGCCTTTAAAATTCTGTATTCCCTGCTCATGTCGTGCGCCGATTTGGCCTTTTTCCCGAAAGGAGGGCGTCTTAAGACAAATTCTCTGTCTCCAACAGAAAGAAGATAGGTTAGATTGGAGTGTCCTTTCGGAAACTGATTTATTTCCAGCGAACCTTTTAAACCTGGAATTGAGTCTTTTAAAAATTTTTCGACCCGTGCTTTATTGAGCTCTTCGCCCTTTCTGATGGTTGTTGCGTCGTCAATGTAATCCATTGCCACCCCGTGTTTTATACATTTTTTTATGTTCAGGTGAAAGACAGAAGGTTTCAACTATGCTTATCAGATATTTAGCATACTGCTCGACGGAAATATTTCTTTTGGCGTATTTCCAGCGCTTCAGATACCAGTCCTGCAGCATCGCCTTGATTATGCTTGCGGTGAGTTTATGGTTTCTGTGGATAAAAACTTTCGATTTTTCTCCATCATTCAATATTTGCTCAAATATCTTTTCCGTATAAAGTTCGCTTTCAATTGCTTTTGCCTGTTCGGGGCCGGAAATATTTTTGGTTTCCATATATGAAAAATAGAACCACGGCTGCATAGCTTCGCTCAGATACAGGTGTACCCTTATCGCGGTGTGAAGTTTATCTGCAATTCCGGTTTCACGGTTGATATGCTCTTCCAGAATCTTTTTCGTAAAAGAGCGTCTCTGGCTCTGAAGCATTTTAAGCAGATCCTCCTTGCAGGCGAAATAGGAATAGAGAGCTCCCATGCTTAAGCCAGCTTCACCGCTTAAATCACGCATGGTCATCG
The DNA here is from genome assembly GCA_011391695.1 of Desulfobacteraceae bacterium. Classification (GTDB taxonomy): domain Bacteria; phylum Desulfobacterota; class Desulfobacteria; order Desulfobacterales; family RPRI01; genus RPRI01. Next base: position 14,313 of record JAABQB010000013.1, read on the forward strand.
CCTGAAAACCTTTTTTATTGCTGATTTTAAGGGTCGCATCGAATATTTTATCGAGATTTTTTACAACAGTGCCTTCCTTTTTGATCCTTATATTTTTGCGGTTTTCAAGAAGGTCTTCATTGCAAAAATCTTTTGCGTAATTTGATATTGTTTTTTTAAATGCAGTATAATTCATGTGTAAGATATTTCCGGATTGACACTATCTGATCCTTTTCCCCTCGTATCCCTTGAGTATCCGCTTTGCGACCGATATCTTGTGAACTTCATCCGCTCCGTCATAGATTCTTGCGGCTCTTTCATGGCGGTAGAAGAATGAAATAATGGTGTCATCCGTCATGCCCAGACCTCCGTGAACCTGAAGCGCCCTGTCTATAACTTTTTGCATGACTCCGGCGACCATGAATTTGATGAGTGAAATTTCCTTTCTGGCCTCGCTTGCCCCGACCTTCTCGATCATCCATGCGGCATGAAGAACCATCAGGCGGGCAGAATGTATTTCTGCCGCAGATTCCGCAATCCACGACTGAATAATCTGTTTTGTGGCAAGAGTTTTCCCTTCAGATATTATCCTGTTCAAAGCCCGGGAACACATAAGGTCAAAAACCCTGTTGCAGATCCCGATCCAGCGCATGCAGTGATGTATTCGTCCGGGGCCGAGCCTTTCCTGGGCTATGACGAATCCGTGTCCTTCAGTGCCCAGAAGGTTTGCCTGCGGGACGCGGCAGGACTGATATAATATTTCACCATGACTGAAATAGCCTTCACCTGCATGCCCCATTACGGAAATATTTCGGACAAGATTGAAACCGGGCGTACTCGTTGGAACGATAATCATGCTCGCGCGCAGATAAGGCGGAGCTTCAGGGTTGGTTACTGCCATAACGATTGCAAATTCGGCGCCGTCTGCGGAAGATGAATACCATTTCTGCCCGTTTATGACATAATCGTTTCCGTCTTTTATGGCGGTTGTCTCCAGCATGACAGGATTTGACCCCGGCATGTCAACCTCTGTCATTGAAAAACAGCTTCTGATTTTTCCTTCAACAAGCGGGCGCAGATATTTTTCTTTTTGTTCCGCTGTTCCGAACATGTTCAGGATCTCAATATTGCCCGCATCAGGAGCCTGGCACCCGAAGACGTAATGACCAAGAGGGGAGCGGCCGAGAGCTTCTGAAACAAGGGCGTGTTCAACAAGATCAAGCCCCATTCCGCCGTATTCTTTCGGATGGTTGGGGGCCCAGAGTTCCATCTTTTTTACCATCTCTCTTTTTCTTTCAATTTCGGAAATCAGACTTTTTAAAGGTTTTGAAAGAAAATCCTGTTCCATCGGGATGAGTTCCTTATCAACAAATTCACCTATCATTCCGATAATTGTTTTCATTTTGTCGGATACTTCAAAGTCCATAAAAAAACTCCTTTTATAATTATGGTAGCGTAATATCAATTGTTAGCGATAAGTTATCAACTCTTTGTCTTTTTCCATCTCCAAATGGGTTATATCATTGAAAACCGAAAGCATCATCCCTCTTGAATTATATTTAAACCTTGTAACCGATGCATTCATTATCTGCCAGGATATTTCGATTGTTTTGCCGTCGGTAAGACCGAGTGCTTGCTGAAGCGCGGCTGAAATCGGACCGCCGGAAGTAAATATTATTATTTTTCGTCCCTGTCCGTGTGTTTCTATTATCTTGCGTATTCCGTTTTCCACCCGTTTTTTAAAATCAGACCATGCCGGAAACCCGTGTTTATCGTAATTCCCGGATACCCAGCGGTACATCACCTGCTCAAAAATACTCTGAAAAGTTTTTTTGTCGCTGTAAACTCTTTCAAGATCGGTGGAGAGAGCGGAGTTTTCCTCCAGCATTATCGGGATCAGGGCCGTCCAGACTGCCAGTGAATCGTACTCGTCAAAATCACCTGATATGGACAGTTCCGGAATATCAATGCCGCATTCCGAGAAGGCACCAATCAATTCCTCCGCAGTGTTTATTTGACGCAGCAAGGTTCCGCAGTAAACCGCATCAAAAGATTGTCCGGTCCGGACCATATGCATCGCAAGGAGTTTAGCCTGCCTTATGCCGGTCGGTGAAAGGCGGTCATAGTCTTTCTCCCCGAACGATGCCTGTCCGTGTCTTACCATTAACAACTCGCTCATTATTTTTAAGCCTCCCGGTTAAGGCAAAAGCTACTATTTGTTTGCAGGATGTGTCAAGAAAAAACGAGCGAGCGTTCGTTTTTCTTGACAAGGAATGATTAATAATTTATTTTACCACCTGACTTTCAGCATATTGCGGGCCACCATAAGTGAAAGGCAAAATCATTTTAAAATGAAAATACTTGTCTGTGTTAAACAGGTTCCCGAACCTGAAAATGCATTTATAATAGATGATTCGAAGGAATGGATACGACCGGGAACATTTTCTTACAGGATGAATCGATTTGATGAGTCTGCGCTTGAGGAAGCGCTTTCCATAAAAGACCGATATAAAGCTGTTGGAATAGATGTAATTTCCGTAGGATCTGAAAACTCGAAGGATGTCATAAGAAGAGCTATAGGGATGGGGGCAGACGCGGGAATTTATATTTTCCACGATCCGGTCGGCTATGTCAGCCCTTTTTTAACCGCTTCCTTTATCGCTTCTTATATTAAAGAAAATAACTACGATCTGATTTTTGCTGGAGCCATATCGGAAGACAGTTTGCAGGGACAGGTAGGTCCGCTTGCGGCGGAAATGGCCGGACTGCCATGTGTGTCTTTTGTCGTTAAACAGGAGATATCCTCTGATCAAAAAAGTATGTATGTTGAAAGAGAACTGGATGGAGGACTGGTTGAATTCTTTGAGTTGGCTCTTCCGGCTCTTCTTACTATTCAGGGAGGCATCAACAAGCCTCGTTATCCGTCACTTTCAAACGTTCTCCGGGCAAGCAGGGCCGAGATAAGGACAATCAACTCGGATCTGTACACAAAATCAGTGCCGGGGCAAAAGAATAAACAGCTGACAATTCCTGAAAAGAAAAGGGAAGGATATGTTCTTTCAGGATCTGTGCATGAAAAAGCCGCAGAACTCATAAGAATATTAAGTCAAAAATCATTTATCGCCTGATGGGTAAAATGAATAAACCAGGACAAAAATCAATATTTATTATCGCGGAACATAATGAAAACAAGGTAAAACCGGTTCTCTTTGAGCTTGCCTCCTGCGCCTATAAAATCAAAAAGTATTGTCCGGCTGAAATAAAGGTTATTTTACTGGGCAATGAGACAGAAAAGCTTTCTTCTGAAATCACTCATGTGACAGGACTGGATGTCGTCGCAACAGAAATAAATGAACTTGCATTGTTCAATCCCGAAATATACAAGAAGGTCATAGAAGATCTTGCGGCGGAATTTTTACCTTCGTTTATTATTGCCGGACATACGCCGCGCGGACTCGATGTCGCTTCCGGCCTCGCGGTCCGGATGAAGGCCGCATGCATCACAGGTATTGAAAGTCTGGGCGAAACAGAAGGAAAAATATGCTTCAGGCGGCAGATCTTTTACGGGAAAATCGATGCGCATGTAACCGCGGATTCCGAACCTTTGATAATAACTGTTCAGCCGGGGGCCTTTGAGCCGTTTAAACCTGAAAATGCGGCTACGGGAAAAGTTGAAACAAGGCGCGTTAACTACGTTCCGTTCTTTACCCATGAAAAAGGGATCAGGCGCTCTATATTTCAGGATTCATCAATTTCCGAAGCCAAAGTGATTGTCTCTGCGGGTAACGGAATAGGGGAAAAAGAAAATCTTGATCTTGTAAACAGGTTTGCGGCTGTTTTTCCGGGTTCTGCTGTCGGTGGTTCCAGAATAATTGTTGACAGGGGATGGCTTGAATACAGGCAGCAGATAGGTCTTACAGGAGCCCAGGTGGCACCTGAGCTTTATATAGCCTGCGGAATTTCAGGAGCCTCACAGCACTTGGCCGGAATGCGGGGTTCGGGTTTTGTTGTAGCCATAAATAAGGATCCGAAGGCTGCGATTTTCAATGAATCGGATGTTTGTGTAGTTGAAGATATTAATAAGTTTATTCCGGCTTTTCTTGAAGAATACAAAAAAAAAGAAATTTAACGATATCATAAAAAGTCAGGATCTCACACTAAGCCACAAAGATCACAAAGTTAACATATTAATATAAAATGGGTTTTTTCTTCGTGTTCTTCGTGCCTTTGTGAGAAAATATAGTTTTTACGAGTCCGTTAGATTTGAATTGTTGAGTAAATATCAGAGGAGAGTGATTATATGGAAAAATCGATAGTGGCTGTTGTAAAATATGAAAAACCATATGAATCCGTGAGGAAAGTCGTTGAGCTTTCGCATGGCCTTGATCATCTTCCTTCAAAGGCAAAGGTTTTCATAAAACCAAACATTGTTTTCTGGACACGCGTTGTAAATTTCCCCAAATGGGGTGTAATCACAACTTCCAGGGTCATTGAAGATATGGTTGTACTTTTAAAAGAAAGAGGGATTGACGATATAACCATCGGAGAAGGGACAGTTACCATGGAGCCGAAGGACAAGGCAACCCCTGCTCATGCTTTTGAAAGTCTTGGTTATAAAGAACTGAATAAAAGATACGGTGTTAAATATATCAATGTTTTTGAAAGACCCTTTGAAAAGGTTGATCTTGGAGATGGAATTACTCTTTCATTTAATACAGACATAATACACAGCGATTTTGTGGTTGATGTTCCTGTCATGAAGTCTCATAATCAAACTGTTGTGAGCCTGGGCATAAAGAATCTGAAAGGCATGATCGATATCAAATCACGCAAGCTCTGTCACAGTGCTGACATAGAAAAAGACTTGAATTTCATGGTGGCAAGACTTGCAGATAAAATGCCTCCCATGTTGACTCTCCTTGATGGAATTTATACAAATGAACGGGGGCCAAGCTTCGACGGACGCATTCGCAGGAGCAATCTATTGGTGGCATCTTCCGATGTGTTGTCTGCAGATCTTGTTGGCGCTAAAATTCTCGGATACGACGGTTCGGAGGTTCCGCATCTTTTGAATGCGGCAAAGAACAGAAAGAGGCCCTGTGATCTTTCTGATATAGAAGTGATCGGAGAGAAAATCGAATCTGTTGCCAGCCGGCATGAATATGATTTTCAGTACAGTGAAACCGGCGACGGGTCTTTGCCTCTTCCTCTTGCAAAGATGGGAATCAGGGGAGTATCTTATCGCAAGTACGACCTGTCCATGTGCACTTATTGTTCACTCGTAAACGGTTTAATACTGTCTGCCATCAGGTATGCCTGGAAAGGGGAGCCGTGGGACAGTGTTGAGGTCCTGACAGGAAAAAGCATGAAACCTACTCCCGGCAAGAAAAAGACGATTCTCCTTGGAAAATGCATGTACCAGGCCAATAAGAATAATCCTGATATCAAGGAGATGATACCAATCAATGGCTGTCCTCCAAAGCCGGAGTCTATCGTGAAGGCGCTCCACAAGGCGGGCATCAGGGTTGATCCGGCGTTATTTGAAAACATAGATCAGCTTCCCGGTTTCTTTATGAGCCGGTATGACGGTAAACCGGAGTTCGATGAAACTTTTTTCAAAGTATAGTTTTTCAGTCTGATAACAGGAAATATCGCGGCAGCTGCTGCATCAAATACTACAGGAGGTTTTAATGGAAAATGTGTATGAAAAATTAAGAAAGCGTCTGGATGATCTTGCTACCGGTTTTCCCGAAACAGAGAGCAAAGTGGAAATAAAATTATTAAAGAGGATTTTTACCGAAGATGAGGCCGAATTTTTTTTAAAAATCTCCCCATTACTTGAAAAACCGGAAGATGTGGCAAAAAAATTCGGCCTTGATCCTGCTGAAACTGCAGACAGAATGGAAAGTATGGCGAAAAAAGGGCTTCTTTTCCGGCACAGAAAAGATGACGGGGCAAGATATTGCGCCGTTCCATATGTTGTCGGTATTTACGAGTTTCAGCTCAGAACAGCCGACAAAGACCTTTCAGAAGATATGAATGAATATTTTGATGCCGGTTTTGGTAAAACCATTCAGGCTTTTAAAACTCCGGTGATGCGCACGATACCGATAAACCGTGAGATAGCCGTAAACTGGCCCATTGCTCCATATGAAGACGCCATGCAGATTCTTGAAAGCCAGAAGACTATAGCAATTGCACCGTGCATCTGCCGGACAACCTCAAAGCATATCGGCAAGGGCTGTGATAAGCCGTTAGAAGCCTGCTTTTTATTCGGATCTCACGGTCATTATTATGTCGAAAACAAAATGGGCCGGTATATCAGCGTGGAAGAGGCAAAGGAAATATTAAGAAAAAATGAGGAAGCAGGACTTGTAATACAGCCGTTCAATTCGAAAAAAGCGGGCGGAATGTGCAGCTGCTGTGGTGATTGCTGCGGAATTCTCAGGTCTCTCAAGAAACAGCCGGTTCCCTCGGCGGCCGTGCAGAGCAATTATTATGCATTTGTTGAAGAAGGCGACTGCACAGGATGTGAAACATGTCTTGATCGCTGCCAGATGGAGGCTATTACTATTGTTGATGAAAAGGCAAAGATTAATCTTGACCGCTGCATTGGCTGCGGGCTTTGCGTCACAACTTGTCCGACAGATGCGGCAAAGCTGGTGAAGAAACCTGAGAGCGAACAGTATATTCCGCCTGAATCAGGCGCGGAAACATATATGCGGATAGCAATGGAGCGGGGGAAAAATCCTTTGCTTTAATAACGATCTGTTCCTTTCGTGGTTAATATCGGGCTTTTTACGAAGCCGTCAATAAAGGAGAAAAAATGAAAGAAGTAGTTATTGTTTCCGGATGCCGGACAGCTATTGGGGCTTTCGGCGGGACTCTGCGGGACAGCAATGCCGCTGTTATCGGAAGCGTTACAATGAGAGAGGCTGTAAAAAGAGCCGGCATCGACCCGGTTTTGATAGATGATGTCCGGTACGGATGCTGCATGGAACCTGCTGACGCCCTCAACGTTGCCCGTGTGAGCGCCCTTTTGGCCGGAATACCAGATACAACAACCGCGGTAACGATCAACCGCGTATGCATTTCCGGTATGGAAGCCGTTATTTCAGGCATGGCGATGATACAGGCCGGAATGGCAGATGTAATACTTGCCGGAGGAGTTGAACACATGTCGGGTGTCGCATACACCTTACCTGCCGCCAGATGGGGATGCCGCCTGCAGGATCAGGTCTTTGTTGACACCATGATTCATGCCCTCCATTGCGGATCTCACATTATTCCTCATCCGGAAGACGGCCCTGTGAATGCGAATGAGGCGCCTCTCAGCCTTTTCAAGGGGAAACCTTATATCATGGGACATACGGCTGAATTCATCGCCCAGCATATGAATATAAGCAGGCAGGAGATGGATGAGGTTGCTTTAAGAAGCCAGAATGAGGCCGAAAGAGCCACTAAAGACGGCTCTTTTAAAGAAGAAATAGTGCCGGTTGAAATACCGGGAAAGAAGAAGGAAACATTAATTTTTGACAAAGACGAACATTTCAGGCCAGGCCTGACAATGGAACAGCTCCAAAAACTCCCTCCCGCGTTTATCCCTAAAACAGGGAAAGTCACTGCCGGAAATTCAAGCGGAATTAATGACGGTTCGACAGGATTAATAATCATGTCTGCCGAAAAAGCGAAAGAACTCGGTCTCAAACCGATCGCAAGGATCACGGCAACGGGAAGAGGCGCTTGTCATCCCTCGGTAATGGGACTTTCCCCTGTGCCTGCCGTAAGAAATCTGATTGACAGAAGCGGGCTTAAGATCAGAGATTTTGAACTGATAGAAGTAAATGAAGCCTTTGCCTCGCAGTACATAGGATGTGAAAGGGAGCTTGGTTTAAACAGAGAGATTACAAATGTAAACGGTTCGGGCATCGGCCTCGGGCATCCTGTGGGCGCGACTGGCGCAAGAATTATTGTTACCCTCATTCATGCGATGAGAAAAAGAGGAAAGACTCTAGGTCTTGCGAGTCTTTGCGGAGGAGGCGGAGTCTCGATGGCCTGCGCAATAGAACTGATATAACAGGGATCTTCAATTAATGTGAGGCTTAATTGGCGGAAGGAATTCTCTGGGCTGAAGTCGACCTTAAGGCTATTGCCCATAATATAATTGAACTGCGGCGAATTACAAACCGCAATTCACGCCTTATGGCTGTTGTTAAGGCCAATGGATATGGACACGGCTCTGTTGAGGTCGCGCGTTGCGCTCTTGATAACGGCGCGGAACTCCTCGGTGTTGCCCGGATAGATGAGGCAGTCAAATTAAGAAATGAGGGAATTAACGCGCCGATTTTGATTTTCGGATACACTCCCCTGCCTTTTTATGAAAAGATTATAAAACTTTATCTTACTCAAGCCGTTTATTCCCTCCGGACAGCGGAGTCGCTTTCCGCTTTTGCTGTTTCAAACAAGAGGAGAATCAAAGTTCACATCAAGATAGACACAGGAATGGGAAGGCTTGGAATACTGCCGGATTCTGGATCAGCCCTGCGCGAAGTAGAATCGATAGTCGGTCTGCCGGGTTTGGAACCGGAAGGAATATTTACCCACTTTTCAATGGCTGACAGTCTCGACAAAGCTTTTTCAATAAGACAGTTTGAGATATTTATGGAATTTATAAACAGTCTCAAGGGTGAAGGCATTGAATTTGGCGTAAAGCATGCGGCAAACAGCGCAGGAATAATTGATATGCCCGAAACGCATCTTGATATGGTCAGGGCCGGCATAGCAATGTACGGTCTCTATCCCTCTGAAGAAACCATGAACGATAAAGCGGCGCTTTTGCCTGCAATGTCTCTTAAATCCATAATTATTCATCTTAAGAATGTTCCTGCCGGTTTCAAAGTCAGTTACGGGGCTACTTATGAAACAAAAAAGCCGACAACCATTGCAACGGTGCCTGTCGGATATGCGGACGGATACAGCCGGCTTCTTTCTTCGCGCGGACACATGCTTGTCTGCGGACAAAAAGCGCCGATAGCCGGTCGCGTATGCATGGACCTTACAATGCTTGATGTCGGGAATATCGGCGGAGTAAAACAAGGTGACGAGGTTGTAATTTTAGGAAAACAGAAAGACTCTGAGATTAAAGCGGATGAAATCGCATCTCTGCTTGGAACCATAAATTATGAGGTTGTTTCATCACTGACGGAGCGGGTCAAGAGGGTTTACATTAAATGATCCCGACGAAAGGAATAAAATGATAAAGCATGTCGTAATGTTGAAATTCAAAAAAGATGCGCAGGAGGCCGGTATCGGCGAACTTGAAAATAAAATGGGAGTCCTTCCCGGAGAGATTCCTGAAATTAAGAGTTATGAATTCGGGCGTGACATTATCCGGTCGGAAAGATCATATGATTTTGCGCTTGTGTCCGTTTTCGAAGACATAGAATCGGTGAAAAGATACCAGATACACCCCCGGCATCAGGAAGTGCTGAAAATCTTAAAAGACCTGTGCGAGAGTGTTGTTGTCGCAGATTTCGTATTCTGAGGCCTTTGCATAACACCCCCTTTTGCCCGATTACTATAAAGATTTGGTCTCTGGTCTCTGGTTTGTCGTTTCTGGTTTTTCTCTTACAACCAGAAACCAGAAACTATAAACCAAAAACCTGAATCTTTATATCGCCTTCCTTGTACTTGGACAAAATTGTGCGTTCTTCAAAGGTCTCAATCTAAACGGCTTATTCTTCCTTAATCAAATCGGCCTTTCTTGTTTTTTTTATCGTGCCTCTATGTCGCTTTGCTTCAAGGCGTTTAATTTCTGATTTACGGGAAGGTTTTGTTTTAATACGCTGTTTCTCTATTTCAGAGGCTTTGCGTATTATTTCCACAAGCCGGTTTAAGGCATCTTTACGGTTTTTGTACTGATCTCTGAATCTGCGGGCGGTTATGATTAAAACGCCTTCAGATGAAACCCTTTTGCCTCCCACAAGCGCGAGCCGTTTGCGGACATCATCCGGAAGAGAAGGGGAGGTTTTTATGTTAAAACGAAGCTGAACCGCTGAAGCGACTTTATTGACATTCTGACCACCTGGTCCGGAAGCCTGAATAAATTCTTCCTTGATCTCCTCTTCGCGTATCGATATCGTGTCTGTGATATGAATCATGGCATGATACGACGCGATGTCCAGTATGATTTATTCCAGCAAGGCTCATCAATTCTTGAAATCATAACTCCCTTCCGGCGTGAAGTATGGGCGAATTCACCATCGCTGAGATATATTCCAACATGTCTTCGAATTTTTGATGGTCTGAAAAAAACTAGATCACCTGGTTTAAGTTCATTTTTATCAACAGGAACACCGGCGGCAGCCTGCTTTTCAGTATCACGCGGCAGCGAAATTCCAAAAAGCTTGTCATATACGATCATTACAAAGCCCGAACAATCGGTGCCGGAAGAACTTGTCCCGCCCATGCGGTGAGGAGTCTCTGTCCATAATTTCACTTCTTCACGCAGAATCTGTTCCATATTATTCTTATATGCTTCATAATAATCTGGTATTGCCTGATAGCTAGATGCGCAGTCTGTCATTATTACAAAGGTGATTAAAATCTTTAAAACAATTGTGGTGCTGAGATAAAAAAGCTTTTTCATCCTCAGTATTTACCTTTTGTTTAATAACGTTTTTGAGATCTTTGCGTAATAATTTAAAAATGTATTGTTACTTCGTACAAGCCATTTTCCAGGTTGGCAGAAGTTCTTTGTCCGCCTTTTGCGAAAACTTTCATCATTTCGATGTTTGATGAGAGAACATCTGCTGTGAATCCTTTTACTCCTTCTTCTTTAGCAAGGCGTACAAGCATCTGATACATATATGTCGCTATTCCGAGGCGCTGATATTTTTCATCAACGATAAAGGCAACCTCTGCAAAGAGATTTTGCCTGTTTTTTATATATCTTGATTCTGCTATAATGTATTCATGACCATGTTCCTCAACTATGCCGACAATAGACATCGTCTGGCTGAAATCGACATTAACATATTCCTGCATTCTTGAGTGCGGCATTGTTTTAACTGTTGAAAAATATCTGTAGTAGATTGCTTCGTCGGAAAAACGATAGAAGAGCCTGCGCATATCTTCCTCATCGGATGGCTTAATAGCTCTAAACCCGACTCTAATCCCATCTTTAAAAATATGTTCCGTACTAATCCCGGCAGGGTAGAGAGTCCCGCATTCCGGCAGAAAAATCTGGTCGTGATATAGAATTCTTTCCTGCTTTGCCTGCCCGACGAGTTTCGGGCGGTCAGCGGGATGAGCTATATCAATCAGAGCCTGAGCTCTTTCACGCACTGTCAGACCATTAAGATGAGCTGCTCCATATTCGGTAACAACAAGATCTACGGATTCTCTTAAGCTGAATCTGTTGTGCAGGCTCCCGACCGAAATCCTGATATTTGGTTCTCCTTTTAGGTTTCGGCTCGGAAGCGCAAAAATATTTCGTCCGCCTTGTGATATTTCAGCGCCTGTAAAAAAATCCATAGCTTCTCCGGGACCGGCTGCAACAGTTCCTTTACCAATGTTGAGTGCGATAAGGCCGGACAAATCAACTTTCCTTGCCTGAAAAATGGCAACAAACTCGGGATTGCTTCCGATTATAACAGGATCAAACACTTTGTCTATACTTTGAAATTCTACAAGAGGGTTGCGGTTTAACCACGACATAAGCTCAGGAGTTCCGAGAGCATAGGAAATAAGAGACTTTCCCTGCCAGACTTCCTTTTTCCTGTTAGTGACGGATCCGCTTTTCATAAGGTCCATAAGAGCATCTGTGAAAAACGGAGAATGTATACCGAGATCGCGTTTTTTGGAAAGATGACGGCTTAACGCTTCAAACAGCGGTCCGATTGAGAAAGATATGCAGCTTCCGTTTTCAATAACCGACGCAACATTTGCAGCGACCTTGTCAAAGACTGCGTCATCAAGCCAACGGGGGAAATATATGGGATCATCCATTGAATTAATCATCATGTCGAAATCCGAAATATGTACAAAGGTATCCCCAAAGGTTTCGGGGATTTTTGTGTTTATTTCCCCGACTACAAAAGAGGCTTTTTCCATTGCCTCACGAGCGACATCTATGGCTATTCCCAGACTGCAGTTTCCGGATTTGTCCGGAGGCGAAACCTGAACAAAGGCAATATCTATGCGGACTCGTCCGGTTTTAATAAGACGTGGAATTTTAGAAAAACGGCACGGAATTAAATCAACCCTACCCGCAGTAATCGCTTCCCTTGCAGCCCATCCGGAATAGAAGGTTTTAAGGCGGAATTTCTGAGAATAAAGCTCTTTAATCGAAACTACGTCACCGAGGCTTACAAGCTGTATCAGCTCAAGATCTTCCAGATTGGGAGCGCTGGATGCCATCAGATGTTTTACAAGGGTTCTTGGCTCAGCTGCTCCTGTCCCTAAGAAAATGCTCATTCCCGGTTTAATTATTTCAAGAGCCTTGTTCGGCAAAACAATTTTCTTGTCCGGCATCTGACCACCGTTGAAACTCCCCGCCGCGGGCATCTGGGTTAGTGCGCTGTTAATGATATTCTACGTTGTTCAAAGACTTCTGCGTAAAATAATATTAACATGCTAAAATAACAGGATATAGGAGTCAACAAAAAAATGGCTCCAATAAAGCCTTTTGTAGGAGCTGATTGTCAGGATACATTTTATGGAAAATCTTTTTAAAAGCAAGTTCTTCATCTATTGCCGGAATTAAAGAGCGTGACAAAAAAGTATTGTAAATGTTCTTCTGCGTATATTTTAACAGAAGTGAAAATCTGAGCGTATTGGAATGCAAGAGAGAATGATTTTAATATTAAATAAATGCAAGAAAAAACATTAAAGAAAGCTGTTTACTACACAACCCATTGTAAACATAATTGCGGAAGCCACCATATGATGTATATATATATAATTATATATAAGTTATGCAAATATTGCTTGACATATACTAAAGAAGATGTAATAAGCACAGAAAATTCTCAATTAAATATTATTCAGCAGGATTTTCGTTATGGCAAAGAATTCCTTAAAAAAGACCAGAGAGTCACTCATGATGAGCAAAGCCGAGCTTGCTAGAGAGGCCAATGTGTCTCCAATTACCATTTCACGTATTGAGGAGGGTATGCCATGTCGCATGGAGACAAAACGAAAGATTATTCTTGCACTAGGTTTTAATCTTTCTGACAAAGACAAAATATTTAGTGATTGAGCGTGATTTATGCCATTCGGAAGTAAAAATCATATTATCGGCCTGGATATTGGATCGAGAAGCCTGAAGGCGGGAGAGATAGTTGAAACGAAAAAGGGCCATCTTCTTAAGAAATTTGGGATGATCGATATTCCTCCAGGGATAATTGAAGACGGCGCAATAAACGATCATGAAGCTGCTGCAGAATATATCCGGCAGCTTTTCAAGAAAAACAAAATCAAAGAACAAAAGGTTGCCGTTTCGATAGGGGGCTTTTCTGTAATTGTAAAGAAAATAAATGTTCAGACGATGGATGAAAAAAAGCTTCAGGAGACCATTCAATTCGAAGCTGAGCAATATATTCCTTTTGATATCAGTGATGTAAATCTAGACTTTCAGATTCTGGGAGAAAACGAGAACAATCCCAATCAAATGAGCGTTTTCCTTGTAGCAGCAAAAAAAGAAATGATAACCGAATATATTAATCTTGTCCAGATGGCCGGACTCAATCCGTGCATTATTGATGTTGAAGCGTTTGCATTACAAAATATTTTTGAGTTCAACTATGATACAAAAGGGGAAAACATAGCCTTGATAGACATAGGCGCCAGCAAGACGTCATTGAATATATTAAAAGGTCGCTCATCTCTATTCATGCGGGATGTCTCTTTGGGTTGCGGGCAGATAAATCAAAAAATTGTTTCTCTGTCCGGATGCACTTTGGAAGAAGCAGAACAAATTAAATTCGGAAGTCAGAACAACAAAATTTCTACCGAAGATTTAATAGAAATAGAATCTTCTGTTGTTTCAGATTGGTGTGCCGAAATAAGGCGGGCCCTTGACTTTTTTTACTCCACATACCCTGAAGACAGCATAACAAAAATTGTGTTAAGCGGCGGAGGCGCCAATATAAAGGAATTTCGTCAACTACTGGCTTCAGAGACTTCTGCTGAAGTGGAAATCATTAATCCGTTTAATAAGCTGGATGTGGGTGAAAACTTTGATTCTTCATACCTGGAAAAAATTGCACCGCAAGCCGCTATATGCATGGGCTTGGCATTAAGAAGGGTTGATGATAAATGATACGAATTAATCTTCTGCCTTATAGGACGGCAAGAAAAAAAGAGAACGTTCGACGCCAGTTATCAGTATTGTTTTCTTCTTTGTTTCTGGTCATTATATTGATGTTCTATGCCAATATAAGATTGAACGGCGAGATTAAGGAAGTTAATGATAATATTCAAAGAACAAAGACTGAAATAGCTAAATACGAAAAAATTAATAAGGAAATTGCAGAAATAAAGAGCAAGCTTGAAGTTCTTAAAACTAAAATGAAGGTTATTAGTGACTTAGAGGCAGACCGCTATGAACCGGTTCGGCTTATGGATGCAATGACAATACTAATTGTTCCTAACAGGATGTGGTTTGTCAGTTTTGATACAACAGGAAAGACGGTCAATCTTTCCGGTGTTGCAGTCGATAGTCAGACTGTAGCTGATTTCATGACCCGCCTTGAAGGTTCCAAGCTTTTTGAAACAGTTAATTTAAAAACTATAAAAAAACAGATGGTAAGGCAGGCAAGTCTCAAATATTTTGAAATATCATGCAATAAAAAATATGCCAAACAAGAAGTTAAGAGTGAGGCAAAAAAATAATGGAAAAACCCGACATTTCAAAATCGATTGCTCCCATATTTGAAAAGCTTGAAAAGCTTTCGAAGGCAAAACGGTTTCTTCTTTTCAGCGGTATAATTGTTGTTATAGTTGCTGTTTTCGTTTACTTTGTTCTTTACCCCAAATTACAACAGTATCGTAAGCTTAGGACTGAATATTCGGAGTTGGATAAAAAACTCATTGCTGCAAAAAATGCCGCGAAAGAACTTCCCAAGTTAAAAGAAGAATTTAATAAAGCTGAAATACAGCTCAAGGAAGTTATGAAAGCCCTTCCTGAATCGAAAGAGATACCATCTCTTCTCGAAAGTATATCTTTATCCGGCCAGGAGGCGGGGCTTGAATTTATTCTTTTCCAACCCGGCAATGAAAGGAACCAAAGTTTTTATGCTGAAATTCCTGTATCAATACAAATTTCCGGTAAGTACCACAACGTAGCCGTTTTTTTTGACAAAGTGGCGCGGCTTCCAAGAATAGTCAATATTAAAGATATCTTAATGAAAGTTGATCCATCAAAAAAGAATAACGATCTTATTACCACATGTACTGCTGTAACTTACAAGTTTTTGGATATAAAGGAGCAGCCCCAAATAGCAGAAAAAAAGGGAGCCCCAAAAAAGAATACTGAAACAAAGCCTGGTAAGCATGCCTAGACATCTAATTAAATTTATTATCGCAGTTTGTTCTGCATGTCTGTTTTCATTAATAAACGGATGTGGCGATAAAGCTCAAACACCAACAAAACCTGCAGCTGTGAGTAAAAAGATAGTTGCAAAGAAGAGTGAAACAGCTCCGGCTGATGTCCCTGTCACTGTGAATGTTCCGGCAAAACAGGGCACAGAAGTTAAAGAAGTGAAAGCTGATGTTTCAACAGCTAAAACCAGCGTTGTGGCAGAAAAGCCTTCAGTTTCCATACAGCCGCCGGCAACCATTGATAAAGGAAAACAGGGAGAGACTGTAAAAACAACCTCTCCGCCGGCCGCCCTGCAACCATCAGCGCCTGAGCCTGCCGCCGAAATTGCTAAAATGCAATCTGAAGCAATACCTGCTTATGATCCTCACGGAAGGATAGATCCATTTATTCCTCTTTTTAAGGATGAAGGACCTTTGGCAGGAGCTGAAAAGGAAAGAAAAGGACGTATTCCCAGAACTCCTCTGGAAATGATCGATTTGGGTCAGCTAAAACTAGTGGCAGTTATGCTTACTCCGAAAGGGAATAAGGCTCTTGTTGAAGAAGCGTCAGGCAAGGGATACATTGTTACAAAAGGTACTTATCTGGGAGTTAATTCCGGAAAAGTTGTCAAAATACTCAAGGATAGAATAATTATTGAAGAAGAAGTTGAAAGTATTGTCGGGAAGAGTACTATCCAAGAAAGAGAACTTAAACTTCAGAAACCTCTTGGAGAAGAATGATATGAACAATAACCAAATGAAAATGCTCGGAAGTTGTTTGGTAGCCGTTTTTCTTGTTTTACCGTATGCAGGATTATCTGACAGTTATGCTCAGCAAAAAGATCAGAAGCCGGCAGACATAACCGGTATAAACACAACGCGTGAAGTAAAAAAGACTGGTTTAACAACTGCTGAAATTACGCCTCAAACGGCAACAAAATTTGAATCTGTAGATTTTGTGAAAAAAGAGAATGGCATAGCTGTCACTATAAAGGCAGACGGTAAGATTAGCAATTTTGAATCATTTACTATTAAAAGAAGTGATAAACTTCCGGCGCGCATAGTTTTTGACCTTTTAAATATTACGGGCTCAGAAAAAAATAAGGAACAAGCGATATCTCCTGAAACTGAATGGGTGAGCAAAGTCCGCTATAACTCGTATGCGAATAAAGTTCGGGTTGTTTTAGATACAAAAAATGATTATCTTAAAACCTTTTCAGCTGTACCGGTTCCGAACGGTCTTTTGGTCAACATCGGTTCTATGGAGCCGGCTGGTGCAAAAACAAATGCTCAACCTGGGATTGTGACTCAACCAATATCTCTCCCCGATTCTTCAAAAGGGAATCCGGTTGCTGAACGTGTAAAACCTGTATGGGTTAACAAGATTGACTTCTCGAGTGAAGAAAACGGGAAATCCACATTATCCATTGGAACTACAAAACCTGTCGAATACAACATTAAAAAGGTTTCGGATAAATTACTGCACCTGCAGCTAAATAATACCAATATTTCCGCATCAAGAAAACGGCCTCTGATTACCACAAGGTTCAACAGCGCAGTTGACAGAATTATACCTCTTCAGAAGCCGGAAATGAAAAACAGATCCATTATTGCAATTGAGCTGAGAGAATCGGTTCCCTACGTTGTTGAACAATCGGATAGTTTTTTAAAGGTCCATTTTGAGGCTTCTTCTGTTCCTCCTATGCCTGAAAAAGAAGCAGATCTTCCGGACTGGAAGGAAGTCCTTGCCAATGCACCGGTTGAAGCAGTTGAAACAGAAAAAAGGGAACCTGCAAACAAACAAACCGTGGAAGTTAAACCGCTTCTTCTTGAGCCGGAGCAAAAATATACGGGTGAGAAGATAGCGCTTGATTTTTATGATACTGATATTAAAAATGTATTTCGTATTTTGAGAGAAGTAAGCGGGAAAAATTTTGCTATAGACAAAAGTGTTACAGGGAAAGTTACATTGTCGTTGGAAAAACCAGTTCCATGGGACCAGGTTCTTGATCTTGTTCTTAAAATGAATCAGCTGGGGATGGTCCATGAAGGTGACATTATACGGATAGCTCCTCTTGAAGCCATTAAAAAAGAAGAAGAATTAAAGCAAGCAAAATTTATAGCTGAGCAAAAATCAAAAGAGCAGCAAAAATCACTTGAAGAGCTGAAGGTAGAATATATTCCGGTCAATTATTCAAATGCGAAGTCAGAGATTTTGCCTCATCTGGAGAAGATAAAAACCAAGGACAGGGGGAATCTCAGTGTAGATGAGAGGACAAACCTTATCATAATGACAGATGTGGCTGAGGTTATCAGGCAGGCAAAAGAAATTGTGAAAAAGCTTGACCGGGTGACTCCACAGGTAATCATAGAAGCAAGAATAGTTGAAGCAAGCACAAATTTTTCCAGAGAAATTGGAACCAGCTGGGGATCAGGAGTCGGCATTCAGCCTTCAAGCCTTTTGCCTACCCCGGTAGGAACGGTTACTTCAATTGATAATCGTGTAGGCGTTGGGCCAGAAAGGGGTTTTAACACTTTTCAAGGAACTTACGGTGTAAATACGGCGATTAATTTTCCGACTTCATTAAATGCGGCAAGCATTGGATTTAATTTCGTGAAAATTGCCGGAACTCCGCTTTTGCTGAATGCAAAACTTCAGGCAATGGAAGCCCAGGGTGAAGGCAAAATAGTCTCTGCGCCGAAGATAGTTACCATTGATAACAAGGAGGCTACAATAAAGCAGGGTTTGCGCTATCCCTATAATAAGCTTGATACTTCAGGCAATACGACTACGGTATTTGAAGACGTGGATCTCGAGCTGAAAGTAAAACCGCATGTTACTCCTGATGACAGAATTTCAATGGTGATCAAGATCAAAAAAAGGGATCTGGGTAACATAATAAGCGGTCAGCAATCTTTTACAACAAAGGAAGCTGAAACTGAACTTCTAATTAACGACGGAGAAACTGTGGTAATAGGCGGCATCATTAAGACGATCAAGAGCTCAGGCGGCTCAGGCGTTCCCGGATTGTCGATGATCCCGATACTCGGATGGCTCTTCAAGACAGACACTAATACCGATAACAAGGAAGAACTTCTTATATTCATAACTCCGAAGATAGTTATGCTTGATCAGCGCAGCGCTTTATAAACCGTTCTGTGGCTTTTCGTGTTCTGCCATTCCTTCACTCCCATTGAAACGGGAGTGAAGGTTTTTTATTTCTGCTGTTCTTTTTGTATCCGTGCAATTTCATTTCGTGCTTCAACAGCCAACTGGCTTCCTGGTGCAGTATTAATAACTTTTCTGTAAAATATTAATGCCTTATTATATTCTTTTAAAATTGCATAAGCCCCGGCAAGGTCAAATATATATTCGGGAAAGCCGGGAGAATATTTCAAAGCTCTTTCAAGGAAGTTGACCGCTTCTTGGGGGTTTCCAATTGCAAGATAAGTCAGCCCTAATCCGCGTAACGCAACGTAATAATTGGGTTCAATCTTTAATGCTTCCCTGTAAAACTGCTCGGCTAAAGCGAATTCCTTTTTGTTGTAATAAGCCCATCCGAGATTGGTCAAGGGATAGTGCGGGGTTGCATACAGAAGATCTCCTGTGACTTCTTTAAAATAAATAATTGCCGAATCCCAGTTATTCATTGCCAGGTATGCCGTTCCGAGATTGTTTTTGGCAGGAGCATAATCGGGTTTAAGATCAATTGCTTTTTTGAAATGCTCGATCGCCAGAGAGAGCTTATCTTTTGCCATGTAAACAAGACCGAGATCATTATGAAGATGAGGATCATTGGTATAGATTTTTTCGGCTTTTAGAAGTTCATTAAGAGCTGCGGTGTAATCATTTTGACTAATGTAGGCTTCTCCAACACCCCTAATGGCTTCTTCCTGTTTTTTTAATAATTCAGTATTGGCGCATGAAGTAATGTTGAATATAATAGAAACAAATCCGATATAATAAAGCCATTTGTTATTCATCTTTTTTCCTCTAACTGTAAAAGCTGTTTATCTTGTTTTAAGATCAAGCAGACCGGCAATTTCCTCTGAAACACGTTTAACAAATATATTAAAATCGTATTCGGCTAATGGTTTTCCGGGAGCAGGAACTTTATCCAGACCTTCAGGATGTATTAAAATCGGAAAATTGATCAGCGATTTGTCAGGCAGGACTTCATAGCCGGGAGGAAATCTATTTTCAAAGTACATTTCCTGGAATCCTGAAAATTTAAGAGCATGTGCTGTTGAATCCAATACCGCAATTTCTTTTGAAGAGACTACTCCGGATGAAATCGCAACATCAAGTCCGGATAGACATTCACCTCCGTGCGTACAGGCAATATGCCCATTGCGGTTTGCTGTTATTTGCCAATCCATGATGGACTGTTCCTTGACCTCTACGAAAAAGACATTCTCTTTTCCTGCAAGCCGGTTGTAGGCATCGACAAGATGAATTACTCTCGGCATTGAAACAGGGTTGCCTATCATTGCAGCCTGAGCGACACTTGGCTTAACATTTACCGGAACAAATTTGCGCTTTTTTACATCAGGTTGACTGTAGTAATTGAACACCGGGTTGGCGTGTTCTGATTGAACGCCGATTATTTTCGGTAAAACATCTATAATGCCTGTCTCGTAAAATTTTATAAATCCGTTTAATACTGCCGTGATGTTTCCTGCATTTCCGATAGGGATAAATATGACTTTGTCACTCATATCATACTCGAAATCTTGAGCAATCTCATAAGAATAAGATTCCTGCCCGAGAATCCGCCATGCGTTCTTTGAATTAAGGAGAGCAACATTATATTTTTCGGATAAATTATCCACTATTTTCATGCAGTCGTCAAAAACGCCTGGTATTTCGAAAACAGAAGCACCGCTCCCCAAAGGCTGGGAAAGCTGCTGCGGAGTCACTTTCTTATGCGGGAGAAGAACCGCGGACTTGATATGAGGTTGGAGATAGGACGCATATAAAGCGGCTGATGCTGAAGTGTCGCCTGTAGAAGCACAAATAGCAAGAACATCCGAAACTATCTTTTCTTTGACCAAAAAATTGATATAACTCAATGCACTGGCCATTCCCCTGTCCTTAAAAGAAGCGCTTGGATTCTGACCGTCATTTTTGAAGAAAAATCTCAGGCCGGCCTTTTCCTGCAGAAAAGAATTGGCCTCAATAAGTGGCGTGTGCCCTTCACCGAGATATATTACCGATGAAAGAGGGATAATCGGGCCGATGAACTCGTGGTAGCGGTATATTCCCTTTAAGGCCGGTATTTTCAACATACGGCGGTAATCAAAAATCTCCCGCCACTTTTTACCCGGAATTTTTTTCAAAAAGGCAAAATTCAAATCATGAATTAACAGAACCTTACTGCAATCAGGGCAGGTATAAAGAAGTTTATCTATTCCGTATTCCCTGCCGCATCCGAGACAACGGTAAACCAGATCTCCTTTATGCTCCGGAATTATATACGGCCTGATGTTTTTTGGGAATGATGCTGGTTTCATGGCAATATTCTTTCCAATCCCCCCATGTAGGGTCTGAGATTTTCGGGAATAATAACGGAGCCATCTTCCTGTTGATAGTTTTCAAGAATAGCCGCAACCGTTCGCCCAACGGCCAGTCCCGATCCGTTTAAAGTATGAACAAGCTCTGTGCCTTTTTTCCCTTTTCTTTTGAATCGTATGTTACCGCGCCTCGCCTGGAAATTTTCGAAATTACTGCACGACGAGATCTCCCTGTAAACACCTTGGGCCGGCATCCAGACTTCTATGTCATATGTTTTTGCGGCAGAAAAGCCAAGATCTCCGGTGCAGAGGCAAACAACCTGATATGAAAGCCCAAGACGTTTTAAAATGGTTTCGGCATTATTCAAAAGATTTTCGAGTTCGTCATATGAAGTTTCAGGCTTTGAAAATTTCACAAGTTCAACTTTATTGAACTGATGCTGCCTTATCAGGCCTTTAGTGTCTTTTCCGTAAGAACCTGCTTCTGAACGGAAACAGGGAGTGTAAGCCGTATAGAGAATGGGAAGCTTCTCTTCATCTAAAATTTCATTTTGATGAATATTTGTAACAGGTACTTCGGCTGTAGGGATCAGATAATAATCCCACCCTTCCAGTTTGAAGAGATCTTCGGCAAACTTTGGCAATTGTCCGGTGCTTGTCATACTCTGCCTGTTAACAATAAATGGAGGCAGAACTTCGGTATAGCCGTGTTCAGTTGTGTGTATGTCCAGCATGAAATTTATCAGCGCTCTTTCGAGTTTTGCCCCCGCGCCAAAATACAAAGGAAAACGGGCACCTGTGATCTTTGAAGCTCTGTCAAAGTCAAATATCTTAAGATATTCACCTATTTCCCAATGGCTTTTGGGCTCGAATTCAAAAGCCGGTCTTTCCCCAACCATTTTTACAGCCAAATTATCCGAACTGTCCTTCCCTTCCGGAACTGAACTATTTGGAATATTTGGAAGTTCAAGAAGAATCTTGTTGATCATTTCCTCAGTTTCTGAAAACCCTGAATCGAGATTTTTTATTTTAGCGGAAACATTACGCATTTCCAATACCAGAGCATTTGCATCATCACCCTTTTTTTTCAGGGTTGCAATTTGTTCCGTAACAACATTTCTTCGATGTCTCAGTTCTTCGATTTCGGTGAGAATTAATCTCATCTTCGCGTCGTAATGCTTGAATCCTTCAATATCAGCGACCTTGCCCCGTTTTGCGACAGATTTTTGGACAAGATCAAGATTTTGTCTAACAAATTTTATTTCCAGCATAGTCATTCCTATTTTATGTCAATGTTAAGATGTTTCGACAAGCCCAGCATGGTTTATTAATGAAAAGAAAAAACAAGGATACGGCAAAATAATTATATTTCATGATACTGGTTTGCTTTTAACCACGTACAGGCTTTTTAGTCAATGATTTTTATAAGTTGACTTTTGTCAACTATTATGTTAATAAGATTGCAAATTCTATTTTCTCGGGAGACCGTACATGGAGGAGATTCGGGGAAAAAAAGGTGAAATGCGAAGCAATATATCAAAAACATTTAGCAAGATTTCTTCTAATAATATATCAGAAAAAACGAAGAACATAGAAAAAAGACTGTTTGAATTTGCTAATTTTATAGAAGCAAAAACCTCTTTGCTCTATATTAATTCAGGATATGAGGTAGTTACAAAGGATATTCTTGAAAGATGTTTTGATTATAATAAAACCGTTATTCTCCCTTCATTTAATGTGGAAATGCAAAAAATATTTTTATTTAAGGTTGATAACCTCAAAACGGGTTTAAAGCGAGGAGAAAAAGGTATCCTGGAGCCTGATACCAGCAAGTGCAAAATCGTTCCAATCGAGTTTATTGATATAGCGATAATACCCGGTTTTGCTTTTGACGAAAAGGGAGGAAGAATAGGGTCCGGAAACGGTTTATATGACAGGCTGATTCCCATACTCCCTCTTACCACAAGAAAAGTTGGACTTGCGTATGAAAGCCAGATTGTCCAGCATGTGCCGATGGAATCTCACGATAAACATGTGGATATAATCATTACGGAAAATAGAATAATTTATAAGATTTGAGCAGGTAACGGGCTTTCGCGGCCATATAATTATGAGCGGTATGGTTAATTTTTTCAGGCCCCCAGAATTTTTTCAAGTTGTTGCAGATTTAAATCTTCTCCAACAGCAATAACCGTGTCTCCTGCCTCAATTTTTGTCTCAAAGGAAGGATTGAAAAGCATACTTCCGTCGGGTTTTTTTATTGCTATAATAATCAGATTGAATTTTTGCCTGATACCGGAATCTTTCAACATAATATTTATCAGGCTTGAAGATGCACTCACCGGAATCTCTTCCATTTTTATGTCTTTGTTCTGTTCCGCGAAAGCAAGATCCAAAAAGCTGGTGATAGTTGGCTTCAGAATTCGCTGGGCCATACTTATGGCGCCAATATCATATGGAGACACAACGTTATCGGCACCTGCGGCTAAAAACTTGGATTTTGTATCACTCCGGCTTGCTCTGGCTGTGATATGAAGGTGCGGATTGAGCTGTCTTGCAGTCAGAACAAGAAAAACATTTTCGGCATCTGTGGCAAGGACAGCAACAAGTCCTTTTGCTGATTTTATTCCGGCCTTTATAAGGTTCTCTTCATTTACTGCATCACCGTGCAAATATAAAACACCATCATCTTCCATAACAGGGATGAGATCTTTGTTGCTTTCCAAAACAACGAGGTCAAATTCTTTTTTGCCGTATAAATTTTTACAAAGCACTCTTCCGATTCGTCCGTACCCGCAAACTATATGATGGTTTTTCAGTCTTCCGATTTTTTTATCCAATCTTCTCCTCCCCAGAATTGCCCTTATTCTTCCTTCTACCATGAATTGAACCATGGCGCCCGCAACATATAAACAAAAACCAACCCCGAAAAAAATCAGCAGCATTGTAAAGATGCGCCCCGCTCTGCTTACAGAATGAACTTCACCATATCCAACGGTAGCGAGAGTTATTATGGTCATGTACATCGAATCAAGAAGATCCCATCCTTCAATCATCATATACCCTGTTGTTCCCGCAATACCTATAAAAAGTGTCAGGAGGAGTGACAATATAAGATGTTTTGTGCTGTCCATGGTTGTTCCGGATAATATTTGAGATTAGGCCGTTTTTTCGCAAACAGTTCAAAGGTTGTCTTTTTATATCTTATAAGATAAACAGATAAAAGTTTCAAGGCTTGAATTATTGACTAGTAATAATTGATTTGGTAGGAAACCCAAACATGAATGAAATAGCATTAAAATATGATCGCATGCGCGAAGATATGGTAAAAAAACAGATCGAGAACCGCGGGATAAGCGATCCGAGAGTTATTGCCGCCATGCTGAAGGTCTCCCGTCACCTTTTTGTAAGCGATGCCTTAAGCGATCAGTCCTATGGCGATTTTCCTCTTCCCATAGGTGAGCAGCAGACAATATCCCAGCCATATATTGTAGCGGAAATGACCCAGGCACTTAATCTGAATGAAGAAGACCGGGTTCTTGAAATAGGAACAGGATCCGGCTATCAGGCTGCGGTTATTGCTGAAATCGCATTTCGAGTTTATACAATAGAGAGAATATATTCGCTTTATTCCAAAGCCCGTTCTCTTTTTGACAGGCTTCGTTACCACAATATAGTAATGAAATATTCTGACGGTTCACTGGGGTGGGAGTCTGAAAGTCCTTTTGATGCAATAATAGTTACCGCCGGTTCTCCTGACATTCCCAAAAATCTTTTAAGCCAGCTTGCGATAGGAGGGCGAATGGTTATTCCTGTCGGAAACCAGCATTCCCAGGAGTTGGTGAAGCTTTACAGAGATGATAGGGGCATTCATAAAACAAATCTTGGCGGTTGCCGATTTGTCAAACTTTTAGGAGAACATGGGTGGAGTGATGAATAAATGTTAAGGCGGATGTACGACTGGGTAATCAGATGGGCTGAAACACCTTATGGGGACTGGGCATTATTTGTTATTGCTTTTGCTGAGTCATCCTTTTTTCCCATACCTCCTGATGTTCTCCTGATAGCTCTTGGTATTGCAATACCAAAAAAATCTTTGAGATATGCTCTATTATGCTCTGTCGGTTCTGTCTTGGGCGGCTGTTTTGGCTATTTTATCGGTTGGCAGTTCATGGCAGGATTCGGGGATAAGATAATAAATTTGTATGGTTTTGGAGATAAATATAGTTATATTCAGGATCTTTTCATGAAATACGATGCGTGGGCAATCGGAATAGCAGGCTTTACACCGATTCCATATAAGATCTTCACAATTTCAGCAGGTGCATTCAAAATAAATTTTCCGATATTTCTTATTGCTTCAGCGATTTCACGTTCTGCCCGTTTTTTTTTGGTAGGCGGCCTTATTTATTATTTCGGCCCCAGTATTCAGATTTTTATCAATAAGTACTTCGATATACTTGCAGTGGCATTTACCATTCTGCTTATTGCTGGTTTTGTGGCGGTCAAATATTTTTTCTAATTTTAACTGCATTTTGAATAACCGCAGGAACGGCAAACAAGACATCCTTCCTGATGCGTAAGTATTCCGCTGCAATCCGGGCAAACACCCATTATTGAACCGCTTTCGGCAAAATTGGAATCAGTTCGGTATTTAAGTACCCTTGCAATTGCATCGGGACAGGAAAGCACCATTTCTCCATTTTGCCATGAGGGAGAAGGGCATCTGATTCCTGCAAGCTGTTTGATTATGGCTTCAGCCTTCACGCCGGAACGTAAGGCAAGAGATATAAGGCGGCCTGCCGCTTCAATCTGGGATGAGGCGCATCCTCCTGTCTTTCCCATCTGGGCAAATACTTCGCACATTCCCTCCTCATCCGAATTTATTGTGACATATAATTTTCCGCAACCTGTTTTTATGCGTTCGGTAATGCCGACAGTGCATTCCGGCCTGGGTCTTGGGGCTATTTTGACTGGTTCTCTTTTTGCGGAGCCAATATTCAGAACCTGTTGTTGACGGCTTCCGTCCCGGTAGATCGTTACTCCTTTGCATCCGTAATTATGGGCGAGCATATATACCTTTGCAATATCGCTTTTTATGGCTCCGGAACAAAAGTTTACAGTTTTTGAAACGGCATTATCGGTATGTTTCTGGAATGCAGCCTGAATCTTTATATGCTGCTCGGGTGATATATCGTGTGATGTTACAAAAAGAGCTTTTACGCAATCAGGGACTGATTCCATATCCTGAAAAGATTTTCCCTCCATTATTTCATCCATCAATTTTTTTTTGTAAATCCCTTCTCTCTTAGCCATGTCGACAAACAGGGGATTGATTTCAGAAAGGGATTTTCCATCAAGAACCTTCCTTACCTGAGCTATTGCAAATAAAGGTTCAATACCGCTTGATGTGCCTGCTATAATGCTTATTGTTCCGGTTGGAGCTATTGTGGTAGTAGTCGCATTCCGCATATGAGGTGTCTGCGGAGTGTCGTAAACACTTTCTTTGTAATATGCAAAATTGCCTCTTTTTCCCCCAAGTGCTGCGGAGGCAATTTTAGATTCCTGTGAAATAAAAGACATTACTTTTTCAGCTTCTGATACAGCTTCTTCCGAATTATAAGATATTCCCAATTTAATGAGCATCTCGGCAAACCCCATTACGCCGATGCCTAATTTTCTTGTGCCTTTACTCATTTTTTCGATGCGGGATAAAGGGTATTTGTTTATTTCTATAACGTTATCAAGGAAATGAACTGCATCATGGACAGTTTTTTTAAGGCGGTTATAATTAACAGCTTTTCCGGAAATCATTCTTGAAAGATTAATGGATCCGAGCGTGCAGGATTCGTAGGGAAGAAGAGGCTGCTCACCGCAGGGATTTGTTGCTTCTATCTCTCCAAGATGATGAGTCGGATTATCCTGGTTAATTCTGTCTATAAAAATAACGCCTGGTTCACCTGTAAGCCATGCTGAATGTACTATCATGTCGAATATTTTTCTTGCAGAAATGCGCTTTACAATATTCGTTGTGCGTGGGTTTATCAGATCGTATTCAGAATCACGCTCCAATGCATCCATATAATTGTTTGTCAATGCAACAGATATGTTGAAATTGTTAAGACGATTCTGATCATCTTTCAGCTCAATAAAAGATTCAATATCAGGGTGATCTACCCGCAAGATTCCCATGTTTGCCCCTCTGCGGGTTCCGCCCTGCTTTACGGTTTCAGTTGCGACATCAAAGACGGTCATAAAGGAAATAGGTCCGCTTGATACTCCAGCGGTTGAAAGCACTATATCTTTTTCAGGACGTATCCGGGAAAAGGAAAAACCCGTTCCGCCTCCGCTTTTATGTATAATTGCCGTATTTTTTAGAGTTTCAAATATGCTCTCCATTGAATCTTCAATTGGCAGCACAAAACAGGCGGCAAGCTGGCCAAGGCGCCGCCCTGCATTCATGAGTGTAGGAGAATTGGGCAAAAACCACAGGTTCGTCATGATCTTGAGAAATTTATTTTCTGTTTTTTCGATGTCATATGGAGAATTAAACAAAGATTCAGCGGAGGCTACATGTTTTGCCACTCTTTCAAACATATTAGCCGGCGTTTCAATTACATTTCCTTCCTTATCTTTTTTTAGATATCGTTTTTCAAGAACTATTATGGCATTATTTAAAAGTGGAATTTTCATATTATTCATTTTGCTCTCGATTCATTTTTCATATGCGTGATAAAAGCGCTGCACACTGGGGAGATGCTTCTTTGTCTGCTTGTTGTAAGATAAAAACTGCGTTTGAGATTTAATCCTTCTATGGAGATGGCTTTTAAAGAGCCTTCTTTCAAGTCTCCTTCAACGGCTATTGTTGAAAGAATTGATACTCCTGCCTTGCTCTTTATTCCATGCCTGACGGCTTCGGTGCTTCCCATCTGCGCCACAATTTTCAGATCGGAAAGATCATATCCAATTTTGTTTAAATTCTGTTCGATAGATTTTAAAGTGCCTGATCCGCGTTCCCTGATAATGAAAGGCTCTTCGAGGAGCATTTTGATACTTATGCTCTTTTTCTTTCTCCATTTATGGTCTGAAGGAATGATGAGGCGCATTTCATCATCAATGAGAATTTCCTGACAAATTCTCTTGTCTTTTTTTTCAGCGCCAACAACCCCGAGTTCAAGTATTCCGGAAAGGGTGTCGTTTATTATTTTTTCGGTATCTCCGATTATAAGAGAAATCATTATTTCCGGATAAATTCTTTTAAAAGAACCGACTATTCTGGGAAGAATATATTCGCCCGGAATTGTGCTTCCGCCTATTATAAGATTCCCTTTTATTATTCCGTGAAATTCGGATAAAGCAATTTCCATCTCATCGCGCAGGGCAATAAGTTTTTTTGCATAGGCATAAACCAATTGCCCGGCTTTTGTCGGAACTGCTTCTTTTGACATGCGGTCTATCAGGCGGCATCCGAAGTAAGACTCCAAATCTCTTATGTGGCTGCTGACGGTTGGCTGGGAAAGATATGCAGTTCCCCCGGCTTTTGAAAAACTTTTCAGTTCTATAACTTTGCAGAAGATATTAAGCTGCCAAAGATCCATATTATTTAGAATTAATAAAACCGAATTTTTCTTTTAATTTGTGATTAACTACAGGCGGAACCATCCCATTTATGTTTCCACCAAACCGCGCCGCTTCTTTTATTATGGAGGAGCTGGTAAAAATCCATCTCAATCCGGTCATAAGAAAAACAGTCTGAATTTCCCTGTTAAGACGCCTGTTCATAAGGGCAAGCTGAAATTCATATTCAAAATCGGAAACCGCACGCATTCCACGTAGTATGGCGTGGCTTTTCTTTTTTGCGGCATAATCAACAAGAAGTCCGCTAAAAGTGTCAATTTCAATGGTATCAAATTTTTTTAAACTTATTTTCAGCATATGAATGCGTTCTTCTACTGTAAACAGCGGATCCTTGCCGGGGTTGAGCAAAATCGCGACGATTATCTTGTCGAAAAGCTTAAGCCCTCTTTCAAGAATATCGATATGGCCGTTGGTTACAGGATCAAACGAACCTGGATAAATGGCAACTCTTTTCATGATTATAATATTCCGTCATATCTTTTCTGTTGGTTTGAGACCTTTGCATAACACCCCCTTTTGCCCCCGATTTCTGTGTCAGGCTCAAATTTCAATCCTCGAAATACTTCAATGTATTCCTGCGGTTAAAATTCTCGCCTTCCTTGAACTTGGGCAAAATTGAATGTTCTTCAAAGGTCTCGATTTATAAGGTAAATTAAAACCATGCGTTATCGAAAAAATCTATACCACATAATTTAAAAAGGAAACAAGAGTTATTCCATATCTTCGCTGATCTGAAATTTTAAACTCTGGGATACATTCAGGAAGAATTTCTGTAACGGCATGTTCGATTATTATCAAAGCATTATTTTGAAGGAAATGGCTTGCAGCAAGATTTATTAAAGCAGGTTTTATCAAGTTCTTATTGTACGGAGGATCCATAAAAACAAGATTGCCCGGAGGATCACAGTTCTTAAGAGCAATATTGTTGTTTGCTATATCTGCTCTTACAATCTTAATTCTGTCTTGCAGCCTGCAAGCCGCAATATTTTTTTTTATTACTGCAAGCGCTTCTTTATCAGAATCCATGAAGATTGCAAAAGATGCTCCACGGCTTAAGGCTTCAATTCCCAAAGCGCCGGTTCCTGCGAAAAGATCCAGTACGACAGAGTTGGGAATACTGGGGGCGAGAATATTGAATATACTTTCTCTTATACGATCAGCCGTAGGCCTTATCTTGATTCCTTTGGGTGAAAAAAGCTTTTTGCCTTTTAATTCACCACTTATTATTCTCAAACCCATTTTGCTAAAAATATTTTAATTTTTTATGCAGATAACTTCGTCCAACATCTATTGCCTTTGCCGTTTTTGAAATATTGCTTTCATTTTCCGAAAGCTTTCTTTTTATAAATTCTTTTTCAAAAGCCCTTTGTGCATCCTTCAAACGATCGAAAAGAAAAAATTCATTTACTCCGGCCTTATGTTTTTCTTCAACGCCCGTCCTGTAATTTTCAGGAATATCATCGATGTCAATCGTGGTTTTTTCAATAAGAATGTCGAGTTGCTGCATAAGATTTTTTAATTCCCTGACATTGCCGGGCCATGAATGTCTTTCAAGCAACTGGAGGGCTTCCTGTGAAAGTATTTTCTTTTCACTTTTGTTTTGTTTCGCGCACTCAGACAGAAACATGTCAATCAGGATGGGAATATCTTCTTTGCGGCTTCTTAAAGGGGGTACTTCAACAGGAACTACATTGAGTCTGTAATACAGGTCTTCCCTGAAAGTTCCTTTTACGATCTCTTTTTCAAGCGGTTTATTGGTTGCTGCAATCACTCTCACATCAACATTTAAGATTCTTCTTCCGCCGGTTCTCTGGAAATTCTTTTCCTGTAAAAAACGTAATATTTTAGCCTGGGTTTTCAGACTCATATCGCCTATGTTATCTAGAAAAACTGTTCCGTTGTTGGCAATTTCAAACTCTCCCCTCTTTTTGTTTAATGCCCCGGGGAATGCCCCCTTTTCGTGTCCGAAAAGTTCACTTTCCATCAACTCTTCAGAGATAGCAGCGCAATCGACAGTAATAAAAGGTTCTTCTACGCGGGTGCTGAGCTGAAATATTGTTCGGGCAACCAGCTCTTTACCTGTTCCATTTTCGCCAGTGATCAAAATCGTTGCATCTGTGGGAGCAACTGCACCTATCTTTTTTTTCAGTTCTATTGTCGCTGCGCTGATCCCGTTTATTGCGTGTTTTTCAATAGTCTTCTTTCTAAGATATCTGTTTTCTTCTTCAAGTCTTCTGAAGTTTAAAGCATTGTTTATCGCAACTATAACCTTATCTATTGAAAGCGGCTTTTCAATGAGATCATACGCCCCGAGTTTTGTTGCTTTAACAGCTGTTTCGATGTTGCCGTGGCCTGTAATTATTATAACCTGTAAATAAGGGTTCCCCTTTTTGATCTGTTTTAAAGTTTCAATTCCGTCAATGCCGGGCATCCATATATCAAGAAGAACAAGATCGGGATATTCCCTGTCTATTATTTTCAACCCTTCATATCCTGTTGAGGCAGTCATAACTTCAAAGCCTTCATCGGCAAGAAGTCCGCTTAAGGCTTTGAGAATTGAGGGTTCATCATCAACAATCAAGATGGATGGAAACATTTGCTTTTAATCCTTTTTATTTTACCGGCAGCTCAATAATAAATTTTGCTCCTCTTGGATAATTATCCTCGACGCGAATTACGCCTTTATGATCAGCAATAATCGTATTTACTATTGTAAGCCCAATGCCCGACCCGGTTTTTTTTGTCGAAAAGTTTGGCTCAAAAAGACGTGATTTATCTTCTTCCGATATTCCTGCACCGTCATCCGCAACTTCTATTCTGACAACTTTTAATGCAAAATCATGTTCAACTTTTATAGCTATTGTGCCATGTTCTTTAATTGCTGCAACTGCATTATCAACAAGGTTAATCATTGCCTGTTTTATTTGTTGGCGGTCAATGTTAAGCAAAAGAGAATCATCTGTAATTATTGTATCAAAAACAATATGTTCATGGCCTTCCTTGTAAAGCGCTACGGTTTCCCTGATAATGGATGGCAAATCGCAGGGAGCCGGGTTTGCGGTTGGAAATCTGGCAAATGTTGCGAATTCATTTACGAGGTTTCTTATCAAATCGACATGGTCGATAATCATTTGCGTGCATTCTTCAAATACAGGTTCATTAAGCCGGTTAGAATATTTACGTTTCAGGCGCTGAGCAGACAATTTTATTGGTGTTAATGGATTTTTAACTTCATGTGCTATTCGCCTGGCAACTTCGCGCCATGCAGCCATTCTCTGGGCCTTCTCGAGTTCTGTCAAGTCGTCAAAAACCATGACAATCCCCATATGATGTCCAGCCTCATCTTTTAACGCGCTGACACTTATAAGAAAGCTCCGGCGTTTTTCTCCTATGGAAAGGCTTAAGGGTAATTCAACCGCATTATCAGGTGACACAGAAATGCTTGTCATTATTTCTTCGGCAATACTAAGATGCTGGCCCTTCAATAGCGATTTATAGCTTTTACCTATAATATCGTCAGGTTCAAGGTTAAACATTTTTTCTGCTGATTTGTTGATTGTTGTTATAAATCCTTTCGAATCGAGGGATATAACTCCTGCCGATATATTTTTTAAAACTATTTCCATATAGCGGCGTCTATCTTCGATCTCTATGTTTTGCTCCCTGAGTTTCATGGCTGAAAGTTCAAGCTGTTCCCTGCCGGTTCGAAGGTCTTTCGTCATTTTGTTAAATGAATCAACAAGGCTTCCTATTTCGTCATCTGAAGCTATATTAATGCTGAACGCCAGATCTCCTTCCGCAACCCGCCTGGTTCCTTCAGCAAGCTCCATTATTGGTATAGTAATCGATTTGGCAAGGTAAAAACCGAACCAAATAGCGCAAAAGAGTACAAGCAATGCAACTATTGAGAGTAATATGTAGTATGAAATCTGAATGGGTTTCTTAAAAAGTTTGATTTGCTGATATTCTTCAAACCCTAGAGAAATGGATCTCATCTTTTTGGAAAGATGATGAGAAATAAGACTTGTTAATGCGACATAACCCTTTGCTTCATTTGGTTTGACTCCGAAAGGAATTGTGCAGACAGTTCTGATAATCTCTCCTTTCGATATTTTTTCTGAAATAGTTCTTATATTTTTAGGAGACATATCCTTTTTAATATTATCGTGAGATAGGACGGCAAAGGGGAAATCTTCAAGTTCAGGAGAAAGGGCAAGGGAGATGCGTTCGAATTTCCTATTGTACAGTTCAACCGCCTGGATATTGAATGATCTTTGAACAACTCCCAAGTAGTTAGAAACAGAACTTATTTTAAGGGGATCAAGAAGTTTTCTGGAGTTGATCTGATATGAAATTCTTTCCAGATAAAATTTGTTATTTTCTTCGATTTGAGAATAAAAGCTTCGACCGACATCCAGTGAATTTTCAAGCGCATTTTCAACCGGAACATTGAACCAGAATTCAATGCTGGTTGTTATAAAGCTGATTGAAAAGAAGAATAAAATTATTGTTGGTAAAAGAGTGAGGGTTCCAAAGGCTATTACAAGTTTTGTTCGGAGCTTTGCCCCCATAGCCTTCTTTTTTCTGTCATAAATAAGCTTAAATAGATTTCTGAAGACCAGAAAAATCATAAGAATTAAAAGCAATAAATTTATGTTGATCAGGATAAACATCAAAACGGTGTTTGATACCGGTATATCAGTTCCGAATTTGATAACCCTGCTTTCAATAAAGGTTAAAAGAGCAACAATAATTATTATTGCAATAATTATAACACCTTCTCGTTTGCGTCTGAAGCTTTCCTGTGTAGGGCTGATTGAAGGGGCTTTGATAGGTGAGTTATTTTTCATAGTAATTTTGAGGTCAAATCAAATCATGAACAGAATGATTTAATAGACAAAATCTATTACATACCAATCGGTTTCAAGGTTCCAAAAGTAACCAATCGGAAAGATATAGTGCAGATAAAAAGGTAGGGTTAACTTGCTGACTTCTGCCTTGGTCTGGATCTGATATTTTCCATTTTTTTCCAGCTTGTTTATCTGAATAATTTTCAGGCCGTCAATCTGGGTCATAAGTTCCTGGGCCTCTTTGAAAGATTCAGTTGTTACAGGCTCAGCATTCTTCCAGGGTCTTGATACGGTGTAAGTCTTTTTGAGAGAATCATATTTTACTGAAGTAGTTAAATAGATGTCTGCGATTTTGCTGTTAAACCACAAATCTTTAATATTATACAATTCGATATAAAATGAAAAAGTGGTCGAAACTCCTGTCATTATCGCCTTGTTCATTTCATCCCTGAATGCACCTTCAAGATTCATTTTAAAGAGAAGATCATCATTATGCCTGATTATTGCAAAGTTGGTAAGTTTCGCATCTTTGGCAAGGGCTGTTCCCGTCATTAGAAAATAAATGCAGAGGAACACTATCCATTTCTTATTGTTTCTTAAAATTGACATATCAATAATATTTTCAGTGTTTATTTTAGTTAAATAAAAATATGCTATTTCTTTGAGAATATCTTATGCGCCGATCAAAAAAATATCATTAAAATGAACAGGTTTCCCATGATTCTTTATTAGAGAAAAATTTTTCTATAAAAGCATGATTGAAGGCATGCCCGGTTTTATTCAGTACAATATGCCCGAGTATGGGCAAGCCAAGGAGAGAAAAGTCTCCTATGCAATCCAGGAGTTTATGTCTTACAAACTCGTCCGGAAAACGAAGGCCATCTTGATTCAATATTGAGCCGTTGTCAATAACAATCACATTATCAAGAGAACCGCCTTTCGCGAAACCATACTGCCGCAGATATTCGATTTCATGCAAAAAACCGAAAGTTCTTGCGCTGCATATTTCCTTTTCGAATACCCGTTCAGTAATTTTGGTAGAATAAGTCTGTTTATTAATAAGAGGATGATCATATTCAATGGTACAGGTTATCTTTAGATCCGGTGCCGGGTATATCCCAACGGATTTTCCGTTTTGATTCAATTCAATGGGTTCTTTTATAACAAAATAGTATCTGTGAGCGTCCAGTTCTTCTATTCCTGCTTCCTTTAGCATGAGGGTAAAAGGCTCGGCGCTTCCATCCATTATAGGCATTTCATATGAATCAAGCTCAACGGAGGCGTTATCAATTGAAAGCCCCGCGAAAGCGGCCATCAGGTGTTCGATTGTTGAAACTATGAATCCATTATGTCCTATTACTGTTGCAAGACTAGTGTCAACAACCATGCTGAAACAGGCTGGTATGCTCGGGCTGTCAGGAAGGTCGGTCCTTATAAATTTTATTCCGTAATTAATCGGCGCGGGTTTTAAAGTCAGATTAACATTCTTGCCGGAGTGAACACCGATTCCTGAACAACTAACGGTTTTTGCAAGAGTTCTTTGTTTTGTATACAAACCCATTATAACACTGTATTCCGAATTCTTTTTATATAGCCATGTAAACCGGAGGCAAAAAACAATTGCATCATCTTAATTGAAGCTCCCCGCGGCAAGCTGCAAGGAATGCGCTCGTTGTTTCGGTTCAAATCCGGGCAAAATATATATCATGTAATTCATAATCGCAACAATATCTTGAACAAAGCTGTATTATCAACAAATTCTTGATCTTAACAATATTCTCCTGTATATGAATCGGGGATACATCATATTTATCAATATATGTATGGAGGAATTATGCTGGCAAAGGTTTTGAGTAGCGCGGTTATTGGCATAGATGCTTACCTTGTCGAGGTAGAGGTTGATATTGCTTCAGGGCTTCCTTCTTTTACAACAGTTGGGCTTCCTGAGACGGCAGTAAAAGAAAGCAGGGAACGCGTTAAATCTGCGATAACAAATTCAGGATATACTTTCCCCGATGACCGAATAACCGTTAATCTCGCTCCGGCGAACATAAAAAAAGAGGGGACCGGCTTTGATCTGCCTATCGCACTGGGAATACTTTCCGCAACAGATATTATTAAACAGAAAATGCTTGAAAGGTATCTTGTTCTTGGTGAACTTTCACTGGATGGCCGTATAAAGCCTGTAAACGGATCACTTCCTATGGCCATAGCAGCCAGAGAAGCCGGTTATGAAGGTATAATAGTCCCTGTCGAAAATGGGAGGGAAGCATCGGTTATAAACGGAATTTCGGTGCTTCCGGCTGAAACTTTATCTCAAGCGGTTGATTTTTTTCGGGGTTTTACACATATTGAAACTGTTAAAACCGACATAAACTCGTTGTTTGAAAAAAACTGCCAGTCTGAAGTCGATTTTTCTGAAGTGAAGGGACAGGAGCATGCAAAAAGGGCGCTTGAAATTGCAGCGGCCGGAGGTCATAATCTTATCATGATAGGTCCTCCCGGATCAGGCAAAACCATGCTTGCGAAACGCATTCCATCGATATTGCCTCCAATAACATTTGAAGAAGCGCTTGAGACAACAAAAATTTACAGTGTTATTGGAATGCTTCCCAAAGGGGATGCTCTTATTACTAAGAGGCCTTTCAGGTCGCCGCACCATACGATTTCAGATGCTGGTTTGATAGGCGGCGGACATATTCCGAGGCCGGGTGAAGTGAGCCTTGCGCATAATGGAGTCCTTTTTTTAGATGAGCTTTCCGAATTCAAGAAGCATGTGCTTGAGGTTCTCCGGCAGCCGCTAGAAGATTTAAAGGTAACTATTTCAAGAGCTTCTTCGGCTATCACATATCCTTCAAGTTTTATGCTCGTGGCAGCGATGAATCCCTGCCCGTGCGGCTACTTATCGGACCCCAAGCATGAGTGCAGATGCACATATCAGCAGATTCACAGGTACAGGGCAAAAATCTCGGGGCCGCTTTTGGACCGCATGGATATCCATGTTGAAGTGCCGGCGGTTCCTTACAGGGACTTGGCGGGGGAAGTTAACGCTGAATCTTCCGAGGATATCCTGAAACGCGTAACCGATGCCAGAGCGATCCAGTCAGAGCGGTTCAGGCAGATGAAAATATACTGCAATGCACAGATGAACAGCCGGCATATTAAAAAGCACTGCAAGATTGATGAAGCGTCGAGCAACCTTCTGGAGTCTGCCATAGATAAGCTGGGTCTTTCGGCAAGGGCATTTAACCGTATTTTAAAGATTGCCAGAACTATAGCAGACCTGGAGGGTAAGGAAGAAATCTTATCACAGCATATCGCCGAGGCGATACAATATCGTAACCTGGACAGGAGAAAGGCGTTTCATTAAATTGTTGTTTTCAATGTGCCGAATGGTTTCTGTGAGAAGTTCCAGCGCCTCACAATCTTGGGCGTTGTACCTGAGTAGCTTTTCTTTAATTGATCTCTCATGCATATTCTCCCAAAAGTGCCGCCATGCGATGGATAGAAGCCCTTAGCAATCAGGGTCTGTCCAATTAAAGCCGAGAAAGCCTGCTGTTTCCTTTAGTCCGTTAGAGAGCCCGGGAAAATAAATCTGTGCATAAATAATTGTAAGGATATTTACAGATTCTGTAATAGATTTCTTCAGATTAGTCTCTTCAATAGGTTCCCCATACCGTTCACACATCTTTTTCAGAAAAGTCCTTTCGAAGCTACCATAATGTACAAGAATCGGATTATCAATCGTTCTGAGAATGTAAATAAACTCCCGCCATATTGTTTCTTCATCTTCGGTACTATTTGCCCATAGACTGTGTTGAACAATAGACTCACCCTTTCTGATTCTCAATCCGATGAGATAGTAAAAATCACGATCTGGCAATCCCTCAACGTCAAGGGATACCGGTGTGCCTTCTATTTTTATCTCTGGATTGCCGACAATATGGATTTTCTTTTCTCTAATTGCGAGCGCCTTGAGGGAGTAGTGATACTTCTCGCTTTTGTCTCGTTGCCGTTTGGAGCGACGACGGGGCCGAAAAGTGTAGGACAATTGTGTCACAGTAAAAATACCTTTACTGTTTAATTTCTTACGTTCTTTCTCAGCCATGCCTGTCAGCAGACTGAGATCGTCTTTTTCTATTGCTTTCTGTCGACACCGGTCTTGGTACTTGCACTCTGGGCAGTTAAGATTAAGTATGAGGTCGGGCGGTGATTTGTCCTTCAGCATCTTCACAATCTTTCCCGTGAGCTTCCGAACTTCACCCGTCAAGACAGACGTCTATACCTTAAATGCGGCATTTCCGTTACCATGGATGATTTTTCCATGGGTAATCTCTCGTCCGATCATTTCCGACAGCACAAACGCATCAAATGTCAGAAGAAGCTTGTCACTCTTAGTAAGCTTATTGACAAAATTGAAACGGATTGGTACGAATTGAACCGGTTTATCTTGGCCATGAGAAGGTAATTGTTCCACGGCATGCAGATGGGATTCCAAATTTCTCTTTTTTGCTACTATCCCTATTGCCAACCTCCATGAAGCTGTCTTTATGTCCACTGGTGCAGATGGCAATGCAACATATTCGCTTCCTTGGAATTTATCTATCAATTTCTCAAGCCCCGCAGTGCGGTAAGCATGATTCTGCATCCGGATGAAATCCAAGTAAACATTCTCTTCGCCTTTTTCGCCAAGACAAAACTGCCAGCATTTGTAAGGGCACTTAATGTAGGCTTCAAAGATTGGTGTGGAAATGATCATTGAGTTTAAGTTGGAGAAATAATACAGATTATCGGCAGGTCAACGCCTTGATTGCGGTGACAAACTCCTGTGCTGCTAATACCGCGTGGCGGGCATCTTCCTCAGATACTTCGGCAAAATCCCTGTAATCCAATTCCATGCGTTTATCGAACAGGTCATAAAGCATCTTGGCAAAACGTGCATCAAGCTTCCCGGGAAAGATAAATTCTTTATTGAAAATCCCTATCACACCGGAATGTTTGGATGTTTTGTGAGGTGTGTTGGAGTGAATAAACAGTGCCAGAACCGCATAGAACATCGCATAGTACGACCGGTTAACAATTGAACGTGGAGAAAAGTCGGCTTCCAGCATCCTGACCGCCTCAGAAAGTGTTTCCTCGGTTTGCCTCATGCGGTAACCAAAAATGGTTTCACGATCTGTCATACTGGAACCCCTTCTTCCATTATTACACGAACAATAGGGGATGAACGTAAGGGAGAATTTTCAATCTCGTGTCTACTGAACAAAAGCGTAGTGACAACAATTCCGCTTTCCAGCGTCATCTCCCAAGCAGCGTTTTTAATCCTGTTCCTCAGCTCTCTGTCAATTGTCTCAAATTCCATAAAAATATCCATATCGGAATATTCATCGGCATCGCCACGTGCGCGGGAGCCAAAAAGCCGGAAATCAATCAGCGGTGTTAGTTTTGATACGCGTTTTTTCAACTCCCTGGCTGTTTGAATATCATGTTCAATAATGGGCATTACTCAGCCTCCTTTCTGGCATTAAGCCTATTACGAGAGTAACAGCTACATTAACCATTTTTTCGGATTATATGAGAGACAAACGTTCCTGTCAAATATATCGACTCAACGCTTTTATTGGCAATGCCTCCGCAAATTAAAAGACAAATTTTATTATTTTCCGTTTGAAAGCTGGTAAAAATTGAGCAAAACAAAAAAACAACATTACAGGAAGCTATTGATAGAAATCCCATCTATAAGCTTTTCAAAAGATAGCCTTGGGGTAATCATCAAGAGAATAATAAAGCAAAGAAAAATAATAGGGGACGTCCTAAACATTTAAACTTACTTATCTGACAGCAAATAATTATTGGCCTTTGCGAGTTTCTCGCCCCTTATTACGGCTTTTCCGATAGCCGTTACAGATTTATCCAGCAGGCGGGCAAGAAATGTCATCGTTACACCCAGCTCTCTTACCGCCCAGTAGCATAAAAGACTTCGCGCCTGAACAATATCCCGGCTCTTCCCGTCAGCCCATACTTTATCCTGCTCTATCCCCGTAACTTCGGCTACTATGACCGCTACATCGGTTAACTCAATACCACGGGATTGAAGATCATATTTCTTCTTCATCTTTTCTTCGGCGGATTTAAGTACGCTTTCTACAAAATCACCATTCCCCAAAATCCTTTCGTCTGCTTTCTCAAAAACCTTTGCTGCCCGAAGCGCTTTTACCTCAGCCCATCCTCCCATGCTCCGTACAAGACCCCCTCCTGTGAGATCAGTCCGTTTCCCCTGGTCAATCCCTTCGGTTACAAACAGCCGGTATTTTCGTCTCGCAGCTCCGATTCTTTTACCGTAAAGCCCCAATACCTTATCCTTATTCTGCCATTCTATTTTTATCCTTCCCATTAAAACGCTGTGACCACAGTACGGATATCCGTCCAGTGTATCTAAATCCAGCACAACTCCGGCTCTTACAGGATTGAGATGGATGTAGCGTACCAGCTCCAATAAATATCCGTCTTCCTGGCATAAAATAGACTTGTAGCGGTTCTGAAACAGATGCCCGTATCTGCCTTTTCTGCGGTTATACCAAAGAGCATATCCGGTTAAAAGTCGTCTCATTACAGTTGAGATAGGAACATTCCCTGTTCTCAACAGTAAATGAAAATGGTTTGGCATCAAAGCCCAGGCATAGCAGTCTGTCTTTGTTTCTGTCAGGATAACACCGAGCCTGCTTAAGAAATTATTCCTATCTTCGTCATTTTCAAATATGTGCTGCCGGTCGATTCCCCTGACAATTATATGATGCATTGCTCCCGGAGCATCTATTCTTGATTTTCTTGGCATGAATTCTAAATACCATACCTCTATATATTAATCAAGTTTAAATGTTTAGGACGTCCCCTATATAGTGTTTGATTGCAAACTCCGTCCCTGTGATTCCGGAAAGCAATTCAAGATCCGCCTTCTAACTGGACGAAAAATTCCATCCATTCTATTTTCGAGCAACCGTCCCCGCCCGGTTCAAGCTTGTATTTTTTAATGGTCAATACGCCCCGACCGAAACGCCGGATATCTTCGATTTCTTGAGCAGTTACCGCGCGGCCCGCAGTTGGCCCGTCAATGCGCTTCCCCACTTCAGGGGAAAAAATAAAGTTTCTTGGATTGGCAGTACCAGCTTCGGCGAGATGGGGACGCGAGACGCACCCGGAAGGATTCCCGGATAAATGCCATCCTTCGATATTCCTTGGATTGGGGGCAAAGTGAAAAGGAGGGGTTAGCCGCGCTATGTTTTCGTCGCGCCCATATTCTTTGATCAAGATTTCCCATCCGTCAGACATCGGCTCGAGGATGAACTCGAAACGGAAACCAAATGGGCGATAGAATCTTTTCCCATGATTGATACGCCCCGAGAATGTTTCACCAAAACGAGGATATAGAAACTTAAGTTTGAATTCATCCAAAGCCACGCGTTTTACCAGTGACTGTGTGCCATCTATACTGCCGATAACTTCACTATTTGATACACGGAGCCAATACTCTCCGCAATGCGAAAGAGCAAAACCCTCACCGGGCTTCGCCCCTGGCCCATTTAGTGCCAATATCCATTCACTTTGTGGTGTAAAGCCTTCGAGTGTCGGTCGGCAGTGCATCCCGTCTCCCATCTGAACAACCATTCCGGAATCAAGTATCCCCCCTTTTAACGTTTCCAAAACGAGAACATCCATGGTCGGCGATTGTCCGGGATGATGGCGAATAATCCGGCCATGAATTACCAGCGGAGCATCCTTTGATACCGCAATAAAAGGGCCATTCCATGTGCAGGAACACGCGCCCGCGTAAAAGGGATACACAAAAAAGCCGATTCCGGTCAATAGACACCATAGCGCTAATTTTTTCATTTCAGGGCCGCCCTTGACCTTCAAGATAGACAAATGCCTGTGCCTCCAAATCGTCAGCGATACAAGAAATCAAGGGATTGGTTGATGATCTGGCCTCGCTCAGCGCCTCCCGATAACGCCTTGCAAGAATTGGCCAGAGACCTTTCTCGTGTCTGGCCCGTGCGGCCTCTTATACCCCGCTCCAAGCCGTTGGGCTTTGAAGAGGAGGAGGGGACAATAACAGGGACATGCTTTTTTTATTAGGAAGAATTGCATGAAACATTTCCTTATATCAAGGAAATGTTTATTTGAAGAATATGCCGGATGCGCCTTTAACATAAAAAAGCCGGAAAGGATTCCTTCCCGGCTTTTTGACGACTCACAATTTACTCTTCACTTTCTTCTGACTTTGTGCATCTGTGCCTTTGACCCTTTTCCCGTTCACTACCATCCCCACTTAAGATAATTGTGAATGGAGTCGGCGGCTTTTCTCCCGGCTCCCATGGCAAGAATAACGGTCGCGGAACCCGTCACAATATCGCCGCCTGCCCACACGCCCTTCTTTGTGGTTTTGCCGGTCTCTGGATCAGCAATGATGTAACCGCGCTTGTTTAAAGAGAGTTCAGGTGTTGACTGGGTGAGCAGCGGGTTCGCGCCCGCTCCGACGGCAACTATCACAAGGTCGCAATCCATTTTAAATTCCGAGCCCTTAATCGCGATAGGCCGGCGTCTTCCCGACTGGTCGGGTTCTCCGAGTTCCATCTTGAGGCATTCCATGCCGGTAATTCTCCCCTTTTCGTCTCCGAGGAAACGGGTTGGAGCCGTAAGCAGGAAGAATTCTATCCCTTCTTCGTCGGCATGATGAATCTCGGCAGCCCTTGCAGGCATCTCCTGTCTCGATCGTCTGTAAACTATTTTAACATTATCCGCGCCGAGGCGCATTGCAGTCCGTGCAGAGTCCATTGCGACGTTTCCGGCGCCGAGGACAACTACATTCTTACCCTTGACAATAGGCGTATCATATTCCGGGAAGAGATAGGCCTTCATCAGGTTAGCTCGGGTCAAATATTCGTTTGCGGAAAGAACCCCGATAAGGTTTTCGCCGGGAATATTCATGAATGTCGGAAGTCCGGCTCCCACACCGACATAAACAGCATCATAGCCCTCGGCAAAAAGCTCATCGAGCGTAACCGTTCTTCCCACAACACTG
Source organism: Desulfobacteraceae bacterium (assembly GCA_011391695.1). GTDB lineage: Bacteria > Desulfobacterota > Desulfobacteria > Desulfobacterales > RPRI01 > RPRI01. The sequence continues at coordinate 56,955 of JAABQB010000013.1, forward strand.
TTGCATTCAAGCTTTACGCCCTGTTTTTCCATGAAGGCAACTTCTGAAAATACAATCTCCTTAGGAAGCCTGAACTCCGGAATTCCATAAACAAGCACCCCGCCCGGCTTATGAAAGGCCTCAAGCACCGTAACCTCATGCCCTTTTGCAATAAGATCACCCGCAACGGTAAGTCCGGAAGGTCCCGAGCCGACAACAGCAACTTTTTTGCCTGTAGGCGGCGCTTTGGGAGGAAGCTCTCCCTTTCCGTTAATCCTCTCATAATCGGCGGCAAATCTTTCAAGATGCCCTATTGCGACAGGCTGACCTTTCTTTCCGACAATACAATTTCCTTCACACTGTATCTCCTGCGGGCATACCCTTCCGCAGACGGCAGGAAGAGAGTTTTTCTGCCATAGCAGCCTTGCCGCCAAAGTAAAATTCCCTTCTTTTATATGATTTATAAAACCCGGGATATCAACCTGGACCGGGCAGCCATCAACACAGCCCGGCTTTTTGCATTGAAGACATCTCTGCGCTTCCAGCATCGCAGTCTCAGGAGTATATCCGATCGGAACCTCCTTGAAATTTCTTCTTCTTACTTCCGGAGCCTGCTCCGGCATGGGCTGCCTTGGAACCGCCTCTTTCTTTCCTTTTTTTACCTCTTCTTCAGCCATATAATCCTCCGTATAAAAATTCCGATTGAATTCGAAACTGTATAAAAATATTGATAACCGGCCATAACAAACAACGAAAAAATGACTACGGGTTCATCTTGCAGAATGTTCCGTAACATTCCTTCTCTTCCTCACAATATGCCTGGAGACGCTGCATTAGGCCATCATAATCAACCTGGTGGCCGTCAAATTCCGGCCCGTCCACACATGCAAATTTTGTCTCGCCTCCGATCGATACACGGCACCCCCCGCACATTCCTGTCCCGTCAATCATTATAGGATTAAGGCTTACGAGCGTTTTGACATTAAATTCCTTGGTCATCTTGGATACGAATTTCATCATGGGAACAGGGCCGATTCCCACAACAAGCTTTACGTCCTTTGTTTCAAGCATCTTTTTTAATACCTCCGTGACAAAACCGTGATGTCCGTACGATCCGTCATCGGTGCATACATGAAGCTCGCTTGAAGCAGTCTTCATCTGCTCCTCAAGAATAAGAAGCCCCTTGTTTCTCGCGCCGATAATTCCTATCACGTGGTTCCCGGCCTCTTTAAGCGCTCTGGTAATCGGATGAAGAACCGCAACGCCTGTTCCGCCTCCAACGCAGACGACAGTCCCGACTTTTTCAACGTGGGTAGGTTTTCCCAGGGGGCCTATAACATCCTTATAGCCTTCCCCTACTTTCAGTGTTTTGAAAAGAGCCGTCGATTTTCCAACAACCATGTATATCACTGTTATTGTTCCCTTTTTCGGGTCGGTATCCGCCATTGTCAACGGAATCCTCTCTCCTGTTTCGTTGGCCTTTATGATCACAAACTGGCCCGGCTTTGCCTTTTGGGCAATCAAAGGCGCTTCGATTTCATTCAGAATCACAGTGCCCCCAGCCATCTCTTCACGTTTCACAATTTTAAACATCACAACCTCCAGTACAAATAATTAATATATTATAAAATACGGCAGCATTTTCAATTATGCCTGCCATTTGAAGTCACCAATAACCGGTGAACCAATTTATACAGGATTCCTAAAAACCACATTATAGCTATTAAATCAACTTCAAAATTAAATTGAGTTTTATCAGAAACCGTTATCTTGAATTATTCAATTTTAAATGCTAAACGCATCATGCATTTAACAATAATAAGATGATGGACACGTAAAAAGCCGAATTTCAGACGGCAAAGTAAAAAGCTCATTATGCAAGGCGCACGAATCTTTAGGAATGAAGGGTACTTACTGATACGCTGCAATGACGAAAGATGAAGTGCAACACAGCAGAATGACTTTTTCCGAAGCCGTCAATATTAACCTGCAGCAAAGGCACGGAGATTGAATGAAATTATTTGACAGCCACTCTCACCTGGATGACAGGGCATATGAAAAGGATCTGGATTCCGTAATAAATAGAGCTAAAATTGCCGGAGTAAGCAAAATTATGATAGTCGGAATAGACGGTAAAAGCTCGGCAAAAGCCGCCAAAATTGCTGAAGAAAATTCAGGCTGTTATGCCTCCATAGGCGTCCATCCGCATGATGCTAAAGAATGCAGCGACAGAACAATAAATTTTCTAAAGGATCTCTCAGAAAATCAAAAAGTTAAAGCCTGGGGTGAGATAGGGCTTGATTTCAACCGGATGTTTTCACCGAAAGATGTCCAGGAAAAGTGGTTTATAAATCAGCTTGAAGCCGCAGATGAACTTGGCCTCCCGCTGATCTTTCACGAAAGAGAAAGCAACGGCAGGTTTCTTGAGATATTGAAATCCAATTATAATGAAGAATGCAAAGGAGTTATGCACTGTTTTAGTGGTAGCCGAAAGGAGCTTAAAGAATACCTTGATCTGGGGCTTTACATAGGCATAACCGGAATTGTGACAATCATGAGCCGTGGCGAAAAGTTACGAAACCTGATCACAATGATTCCAGATGACCGCATCCTCATTGAAACCGACGCGCCTTATCTGACACCCGCTCCGGAAAAAAACGGCACCCGGCGTAATGAACCTGCTTTTGTTAAATCAGTGCTATTAAAAATTGCAGAAGTAAGAAAAGAAGACCCTGAAGCGCTTTCTCAAAAAATCTTTGAAAACACCTGCCGGTTATTCAATGTCAATCCTTCTTAAAAATTCCCGTGCCGGACAATCTCGCCATCAGTCACATAGATGACTTCTTCGGCAATATTGGTCGCATGGTCGGCGATGCGTTCTATATGCCGTGAAATCAAAAACATATTTAATAAAGTGCCAGCGTCCCCGGGTGTTTTAAGAATAGACAGTTTAAGCTGCTCATATGTATTCCGAACAAAAACATCAACATCATCATCCATGAGGCAGACTTTAAAAGCCATATCCGTATCGAGCCCAACCATGGCATCAAGACTCATTCTGAGCATAGCACTGGCTTTTTCAGCCATCAGCGCATAATCAAAAATGAATTTGCAATCTTTATTTTTTGAAATGACTTTGATGCGATAGGCGATATTTACGGTTTCATCCGCTATTCTTTCAAGATCATTATTGATCTTAATCACACTTACCAGAAATCTAAGATCCACGGCAACCGGCTGATGCAGCGCCAGCACCTTCAGGCATTCTTCTTCAATCTCCACTTCCATTTCATCTATTTCATAGTCCATATTGATGATCTGCTCTGCAATGGCGGCATCCCTGCTTTCAATGCTTTTTATGGCGAGCCTTACCCGGTCTTCCACAATAGCGCCCAGGCTCAGGATGCTTTTTTTGATTTTTTCAAGTTCTCTCTGAAAATGTTTTGCCATATTAACTCCTTATCAGCCGAAACGGCCGGTAATATAATCCTGGGTTAATTGGTGGCTCGGCCGGGTAAAAATCATCGGGGTAGGGCCCACTTCGATCAGGTCCCCCATATGAAAGTAGGCGGTGCGCTGGGAAACCCGGGCCGCCTGCTGCATGGAATGGGTCACAATCACAATCGTGTACTGTTTGCGCAGTTCATCCATCAGGTCTTCAATGACGGAGGTGGCAATGGGATCGAGCGCCGAGCAGGGTTCATCCATCAGGATGATCTCTGGACTGACGGCAATGGCCCGGGCGATGCACAGGCGCTGCTGCTGGCCGCCGGAAATGCTTGTGCCGGATTGATTCATGATGTCCTTGACCTCGTTCCACAAACCGGCTTTCACCAGCGAGGTTTCGACGATTTCATCCAGTTCGGCTTTACTTTCGGCCAGTCCGTGGATGCGCGGGCCATAAGCAACATTGTCATAGATGGACTTGGGAAAGGGGTTGGGTTTCTGGAACACCATGCCGACCTGGGCCCGCAAGGGGACCACATCCACATCCTTTGCATAGATGTTTTTGCCGTCCAGCAATATTTCCCCGCTGACCCGGCACCCCGCAATGGTATCGTTCATGCGGTTCAGACAGCGGATAAAAGTCGATTTGCCGCATCCGGACGGCCCGATCATCGCCAGAACCTCATTGTATCCGATTTCCAGGGAAACATTTTTAATGGCCTGCTTGTCACCGTAAAAAACATCCACGTTCCGGCAGAACATGCGGGGATCTTCAACGCTAATATCGCCCACAGTCCGGCGACTGTCCCGGCTGACCAGTGTTTTGCCTCCGAATGTTTCCCCTGATTTTTGTGGTTTTTCAGCTGTCATCTGTATGTTATGTTCGAACATTCCGGCTGATGGTTCGATCAATTGCATGATTATAAACCTGTATAGATTTGTTAATTGTCAATGTCAATAGGATTGGATATCTCTTCATTCAATCCCGGGATTAAAAGCATATTTAAATAGACCGGCAGGCCGGAAGTCCTCTAGAGGAAATCCGGCCTGCCTTT